>NZ_CP029552.1:5715000-6015000 GCF_003173775.1 Methylobacterium sp. 17Sr1-1
CCGGGCCGTGCCCGACAAGCACAATCGTGCATATCGGGCCGGAGGTGGAACGATCCTGCATGCGGTGGTTGCGCAGGCGGGATCTATATTCTTATGGTTGTATTTTTCGGGATCGTATCGCCGCTGGGGTTGTAGTGTCGGAATGCGCCGGCATCCATCGTCCGGCCGGCGTCGTTCCGCGACGCGGGCCGGGCTCTTCGTCGCCTGAACGCTTATCGTGCCAGGAACGCCGCGATGTTGCGGCGGATTCGCGCGAGCGGCGGCTCGCTCGTGTCCGGCAGGGCGAAACGCTCGCCGGTGATGGTCTCGAAGGCGCTGACATAGGTGGCGGCGGTGCGCAGGACCACCTCGGGCGGGATCTCCGGCACCGGGTCGCGGTAGGGGTCGCAGCGGGACGCGACCCAGTTGCGGACCACGTCCTTGTCGAAGCTCTCCGGCAGGGTGCCGGCGGAGAGGTGCTCCGGATAGCTCTGCGCGAACCAGTAGCGGCTGCTGTCGGGTGTGTGGATCTCGTCGGCGAGCACGATCCGCCCGTCGGCATCGAGGCCGAACTCGTACTTCGTGTCGGCGAGGATCAGCCCCCGCTCGGCCGCCAGGGCCTGGCCACGGGCGAACAGGGCGAGCGCCGCCGCCGACAGGGTGCGCCACTGGTCTTCCGTCAGCAGCCCCCGCTCCAGGATCTCGGCTTCGGAGAGAGGGGCGTCGTGGTCGCCGTGGCCGGCCTTGGTGGTCGGGGTGATGATCGGCTGCGGCAGTTTCTCGTGCGGGCGCATCCCGTCCGGCAGCCGGTGGCCGTACATCTCGCGCCGGCCGGTCTTGTACAGGGTCAGGATCGAGGTCCCGGTGCTGCCGGCGAGGTAGCCGCGCACCACGATTTCGACCGGCAGGATGGCGAGGCGACGCCCCACCACCACGTTCGGATCGGGATAGGCGAGCACGTGGTTGTCGCAGATGTCCCGCGTCTTCTCGAACCAGTAGCGCGCGGTCTGGGTCAGCACCTGGCCCTTGAGGGGGATCGCCGCCAATTCCCGGTCGAAGGCGCTCAACCGGTCGCTGGTGATCAGGATCCGCCGTCCGTCGGGCAGGTCGTAATTGTCCCGCACCTTGCCGCGGTAGTGACCCGGCAGGTCCGGCAGGGTCGCCTCCGGCAGGACGTAGTCGGAAAAGGGCGCGAGCTCGGCCGCCTGCATGATCACACTCCGCATTCGCGCTCCGGAGACCCGCGCGCTCTTGCGGCCCTGCCTATCGCCGGTCCCGGTCCGCGATCAAGCGGCGGACGCGCGGGCGGTTTGCCCTTCCCCGTCATCCTATCCATCCCCTCATCCTGAGGTGCTGCGGCTTGCAGCAGCCTCGAAGGAGGGCTCCAGGATCGCGGAGGTTTCTGGAGGACTCCTTCGAGGCTCCGCGATCTCCGATCGCCAACACCTCAGGATGAGGTCGCGGGTCGGAGGAGGCCGAGTGACGGCCTCCGTGCGCCCTTACACGTCCAGGTTGGCCACGTTCAGCGCGTTCTCCTGGATGAACTCCCGGCGCGGCTCGACCACGTCGCCCATCAGCTTGACGAACAGGTCGTCGGCGTCGGTCGTGTCCTTGATCTTCACCTGGAGGAGCGAGCGCACGTCGCGGTCGAGGGTGGTCTCCCAGAGCTGCTGAGCAGTCATCTCGCCGAGGCCCTTGTAGCGCTGGAGCTGCAGGCCCTTGCGGCCGAGCGCCATCATGCCCTCGAACAGCGCGACCGGCCCGTGCAGCGTCGTATGGTCGCCGCGGCGCACCAGGGTGACGGGGGCGCCGTAGATCTCGCTGAGGTTCTCGGCCCGCTCGTCGAGGCGGCGCGCCTCCTGCGAGGAGATCAGCGCCTCGTCGAGCACCGCGACCTGGCGCACGCCGCGGAGCGTCCGCGACAGCACGTAGCCGCCGTCACGCGCCTCGCCCTCCCAGCCCTGCTCGATCTCGTCCGCGATGGTGTTGAGGCGCCGGGCGATCTCGTCGGCCACCACCTCGGCCTCGGCCGGGTTGCCGGCGACCGAGGGGCGAAGCGCCCCGGCGATCGCCGCCTGCTCGACCACGACGCGGTCGTAGCGCGAATGCATCCCGTGCAGGACCTGGCGCACGCCGCGCGCCTCGTCGACCAGGGCCTTGAGCTGGGCTCCGCCGAACTCGGTGCCGGTGGCGAGCTTGAGCACCGCCCCGTCGACGCCGCCGTCGATCAGGTAATCCTCCAGCGCCCGGTCGTCCTTGAGGTAGATCGCGGTCTTGCCCTTCTGGGCTTTGTAGAGCGGCGGCTGGGCGATGTAGAGATGGCCGCGCTCGATCAGCTCCGGCATCTGGCGGAAGAAGAACGTCAGCAGCAGGGTGCGGATGTGCGAGCCGTCGACGTCCGCATCGGTCATGATGATGATGCGGTGGTAGCGCAGCTTGTCGGGGTTGAAGGCGTGGGTGCCGTCCCGGCCGATCCCGGTGCCGAGCGCGGTGATCAGCGTGCCGATCTCCTGGCTCGACAGCATCTTGTCGAGCCGCGCCCGCTCGACGTTGAGAATTTTTCCGCGCAGCGGCAGCACCGCCTGGAAGGTGCGGTCGCGGCCCTGCTTGGCCGAGCCGCCGGCCGAGTCGCCCTCGACGAGCAGGATCTCGCATTTCGAGGGATCGCGCTCCTGGCAATCGGCGAGCTTGCCGGGCAGCGAGGCGATGTCGAGGGCGCCTTTACGGGTGGTGAGGTCGCGCGCCTTGCGCGCCGCCTCGCGGGCGGCCGCCGCGAGCGCCACCTTCGCGGCGATGACCCGCGCCTCGTTCGGATGCTCCTCGAGCCAGGTGCCGAGGGTCGCGTTCATCACGCCCTCGACCGCCGGGCGGACCTCCGAGGAGACGAGCTTGTCCTTGGTCTGCGAGGAGAATTTCGGGTCGGGCACCTTGACCGAGACCACCGCGGTCAGCCCCTCGCGGCAATCCTCGCCGGTCAGCGCGACCTTCTCCTTCTTGGTCACCCCGCTCGCCTCGGCGTAGCCGGTGATCTGGCGGGTGAGGGCTGCCCGGAACCCGGCCAGGTGGGTGCCGCCGTCGCGCTGCGGGATGTTGTTGGTGAAGCACAGCACGTTCTCGTGGAACGTGTCGTTCCACCACAACGCGACCTCGACGCCGATGCCGTCGCGCTCCTGGCGCAGCACGATCGGCGCCTCGATCTGCGCCTCCTTGGCCCGGTCGAGGTAGCGCACGAAGGCCTCGACGCCGCCCTCGTAGACGAGCTCGTCACGCTTGTGCTCGGCGTGGCGGGCATCGGTCAGCACGATGCGCACGCCGGAATTGAGGAAGGCGAGCTCGCGCAGGCGCTTCTCCAGCGTCGCGTAGTCGAACTCGATCATCGTGAAGGTGTCGGGCGAGGGCAGGAACGTCACCTCGGTGCCGCGCCGGTCGCCGGCCGGGCCGACGACAGTGAGCGGCGCCACCGCGTCGCCGTGGCGGAACTCCATGGCGTGCTCCTTGCCCGCGCGCCAGATGCGCAGGCGCAGCCAGGTCGAGAGCGCGTTCACCACCGAGACGCCGACGCCGTGCAGGCCGCCCGAGACCTTGTAGGAGTTCTGGTCGAACTTACCGCCGGCATGCAGCTGGGTCATGATGACCTCGGCCGCCGAGACGCCCTCCTCCTGGTGGATGTCGGTCGGGATGCCGCGGCCGTTGTCGGAGACCGTGCACGAGCCGTCGGCGTTGAGGGTGACGGTGACGAGGGTCGCGTGGCCGGCCAGAGCCTCGTCGATGGCGTTGTCGACGACCTCGTACACCATGTGGTGCAGGCCCGAGCCGTCGTCGGTGTCGCCGATATACATGCCCGGCCGCTTGCGCACCGCGTCGAGGCCCTTGAGGACCTTGATCGAGTCGGCGCCGTAGGTGTCGGGGTTCAGATCGCGGGCGGGTTCGGCCATGTCGGTTCCTGGTGCGGGCGGGCGCGCGTCGCGGGATGGCGCGGCCGGCGCCGGCGCCGGTCTCGCGATCCGGCGCCGTGTTCTGTCTCGTCGTGTCTCAAGGGGTCCGGGCCGTGGCGGCCGCGGTCCGGTGTATGCCTGATGTAAGCATTCCGCCTTGAAATTGCATCGGTTTTCGGCGCCGCAAGCAGCACTTTTCGGGGTCTGCCGGGGGTGGGCCGGGCGCTCTGTCCACCCCTGGCGGAGGATAGCCGAGGTTACGTTTCGCCGCACCCCGTTAAGGATCCGCCAACGACCATCGTCAGCCCTTGCATCGGTCCTCGCATCAGCCCTTGAGCGAGCCCCGGCTCGCCGCCTCGAGCCGGGCCGAGGCCGCCGGGTCGAGGGCGAGGCGCACGCCGCCCAACACCTCGTCGAGCTGCGTCACCGAGGTGGCGCTGGCGATCGGCGCGGTCAGGCCCGGCCGGGCCACGAGCCAGGCGATGGCGACCTGGGCCGGGGTGGCGCCGTGCTCGCGGGCGACCGTGTCGAGGAGATCGAGGAAGGCGAAGCCCCGCGGGTTGAGGTAGGCCGAGACCCGCGCCTCCCGGGCGCGGCCGGCGGCGGCGCCGGCCTGGCGGTACTTGCCGGTCAGGAAACCCGCCGCGAGGGAGAAGTAGGAGATCACGCCGATCCCCTCCTCCCGGCACAGCGGCTCCAGCTCGGCCTCGTAATCCTCCCGGTCGGCCAGGCTGTAGCCGGGCTGCAGGCACTCGTAGCGGGGAAGAGTCTCGCGCTCGGCGACGGCCAGCGCCTCGCGCAGGCGGGCGGCCGAATAGTTCGAGGCGCCGATCGCCCGCACCTTGCCGGCGCGGATCAGCCGGTCGTAGGCCGCGAGCGTCTCGGCCAGCGGCGTCTCGGCGTCGTCGGTGTGGGACTGATAGAGGTCGATCCGGTCGGTCTGGAGACGGCGCAGCGAAGCCTCCACCGCCCGCTCGATGTACGAGGCCTTCAGACCTTTCCGGCCGTCTCCCGAGGGATCCTGGCCCATGTCCATGCCGACCTTGGTGGCGATGGTCATCCGGTCGCGGGCGCCGCGATCCTTGAGCCAGCGCCCGATCACGGCCTCCGACTCGCCGCCCTGGTGGCCCGGCGCCCAGCGCGAGTAGACGTCGGCGGTGTCGATGAAGGTGAAGCCGGTCTCGAGCAGCCGGTCGAGCAGCGCGAAGGAGGTCGCCTCGTCGGCGGTCCAGCCGAAGACGTTGCCGCCGAAGCAGAAGGGCGGGACCGAGAGGCCGGAACGGCCGAGAGGACGCAGGTCCATGGTAAAAATCCCTACTGGATGCGAGGATCCTACTGAAGGAACGGGTTCGACAGCCGCTCCTGGCCGATCGTGCCGGTCGGGCCGTGGCCGGGGATGAAGGCGACGTCGTCGCCGAGCGGCAGGAGCTTGGTCTTGATCGAGGCGATCAGCGCCTCGTGGTTGCCCCCCGGCAGGTCGGTGCGGCCGACCGAGCCGCGGAACAGCACGTCGCCGACCTGCGCGAAGCGCGCGTCCCGGCTCACCAGCACGACGCTGCCCGGGGAATGGCCGGGGCAGTGCAGCACGTCGAAGGTCAATTCGCCGACCGTGACGGTGTCGCCCTCGTTCAGCCAGCGGTCGGGGGTGACGACCTTGGCGCCGTCGATGCCGTAGGCCGCCCCGGTCCCGGGCAGGCTGTCGAGGAGCGGCTTGTCGGCGATGTGCGGTCCCTCGACCGGCACCTTCAGCGCGTCGCGCAGGTCAGCCGCGCCGCCGGCGTGATCGATGTGGCCGTGGGTGAGCAGGATCTTCTCGACGCTGACCCCGGCCTTGGCGATCGCCGCCTGGATCCGGTCGAGGTCGCCGCCCGGATCGATCACGGCGGCCCGCTTCGTCGCCTCGCACCACAGGAGGGTGCAGTTCTGCTGGAACGGCGTGACCGGGATGATCGCGGCGCGGGGCGTGCTCGGCATGATCGGCCTTAAGGTGGAATAAGGTGGCCCCTTGTAGCGTGGAAGCGGGCGGTGCGGCACCCCGGGGGATCGCGCCGGGGCGGCGGCGCGCCTCGCGGCGTCTGTCTCGCGGATCCTTGTGGACGCGCGAGCCGTCGCGTCCGAATGTCCGCGCCGGGTGGAAGCCGCGAGCATCCCGCTCGCCGGGAGCGGCCGTCCCGCTTCGCGCCCTTGGCGGGTCGTCGAAGGGCGTCCTCCCGGGAGCCCCCGGTGGACCCGGCCGACCAAATCTCGGAGACGACGATGGACCTGCGCCTGATCGACAAGACCTGCCTCGTCACCGGGGCCAGCACCGGCATCGGCCGGGCCACCGCGATGGCGCTCGCGGCGGAAGGAGCGCAGGTCGTGGTCTCGGCCCGCTCGCGACCGCCGCTCGAGGAACTGGCCGCCGCCATCGTCGCCGCGGGCGGGCCCTCGCCCACGATCCTCACGGCGGACCTCGCGGAGCCGGACGGTCCGCAGCGGCTGGCCGACGCCCTGGGCACGGCCGCACGGCCCGTCGACGTTCTCGTCAACAACGCCGGCGGCTCGCGTCCCCTCGAGGCCTGGAACGACGAGGCCGCCTGGGACGAGGGCTTCCGCCTGAACTTCCTCGCCGCCCGCCGGCTGACGGAAGCGCTGGCACCGGCCATGCTGGAGCGGGGCTGGGGCCGGATCGTCAACGTCTCGGGTGCCGTCGTCGCCAAGAGCTTCAATGCCGCGACCCCGGCCAAGGCCGCGCTGGAGAGCTGGTCGAAGGCCGCGGCCGCGTCCTTCGCCGGCCGCGGCGTGACCGTGAACTGCGTCGCACCGGGCCGGATCAACTCGCCCCAGATCCTCGATCGCCTGCATCCGACCGAGGAGGCGCGCCGCGCCTACATCGCGCAGAACATTCCCGCCGGGCGCTTCGGCGAGCCCGCCGAGGCCGCTGCCCTGATCGCGTTCCTCGCCTCGGAGGCGGCCGGCTACATCACCGGCACGACGATCCCGGTCGACGGCGGTGCGCTGCGCCTCGCCTTCTGATCGGATCCATCCGAGGGTGACCGGCGCGCAACCGGGCAGGCGGCGCGGTCCTGCGCGAGGTTCGTCATCCTGGTTCGTCGCGTCCCCGGCGCGGGGCGAACCCGGGTCCGGGCCGGTTCCCGTCGCGCGATCGTGCGCGCCACCCCCTTGGCGGGCGGGCCGGGCCGGCGCTAACCTCGGGGCGTGCGGCGGGATTTCCTCCCGCCCGGTGCGAGTAGACCCAAGGTTTCGATGCGATCGATCTGTCCGGTGCCCGTGCGGGCCGGACCGGGCGCCTGAGGACCGCCGACACGACGGCCCGACATGCGGCCCGGCCTCCCCGTCGCGGGTACCTCCCCCCGGAGGACACGCGATGACGAGCTCGTTTCCCCTCTCCCACGGTTTCGCCGCCGCCCGCCCCGCCGTGCGGCGGATCGGCATCCAGGACCTCAAGGCCGCCCTGTCGCGGGGCGTCGACGACTTCCTGGCGATGCCGACCCACGTGCTGTTCGTGGTGCTGATCTATCCCGTCGCCGGCGTGCTGATCGCGGCGGCGGTCTTCGAGCAGGACCTGATCCCGATCCTGTTCCCCCTCGCCGCCGGCTTCGCGCTGATCGGGCCGTTCGCGGCGCTCGGCCTCTACGAGCTGAGCCGGCGGCGGGAATGGGGCCTGCCCGCCGCCTGGACCGACGCCTTCGCGCCGCTGCACGGCCGCTCGGCCAGGGCGGTGATGGCGGTCGGCGTGGTGCTGGCGCTGATCTTCCTCGCCTGGCTCTGCGCCGCCATGGGGCTGTACTGGTCGCTCTACGGCAGCGTCTCCGAGCCCTCGCTGCTCGCCTTCCTCGACGACGTGCTGACGACGCCGCGGGGCTGGGGCCTGATCCTCGCCGGCAACCTCGTGGGCGCGGCCTTCTCGCTCCTGGCGCTGGCGGTGAGCGCGGTCTCGATCCCGCTCATCATCGACAAGGACGTGGATGCCGGCACGGCGATCGAGACCTCCCTGGCGCTGATGCGCGAGAATCCCGGCACGATGCTCGCCTGGGGCGCCATCGTGGCCGGGATGCTCGTCATCGGCATGCTGTCGCTGTTCGTCGGCCTCGCGGTGGTGCTGCCGGTGCTCGGCCACGCCACCTGGCATCTCTACCGCCGGGCGGTGGGATGACGGCTACTCGGTGATCGCCGCGATCACTCGGTGATCGCCGCGTAGGTGAGCACCCGCAGCTCCCGCCGGATCGGCCAGGTCGAGGACGGCATGAGCTGCGTCAGCATGATCACGAACAGGTCCTCGGCGGGGTCGATCCAGAACGCCGTCGAGGCCGCCCCGCCCCAGGCGACCTCGCCCGGGGTGCCGAGGATCTGGGCCTTCGCCGGATCGAGCATCACCGAGAAGCCGAGCCCGAAGCCGATGCCGCTGTAGCTCGATTCCGAGAAGCGCGGCTGGCCCATGTCGGCGAGGTCGCCGCGCAGGTGGTTGGCGGTCATCAGGGCCACGGTCTTGCGGCCGAGAAGCCGCACGCCGTCGAGCGCCCCGCCGCCCAGGATGAAGCGGCAGAACCGGGCGTAGTCGGCCGCGGTCGAGACGAGGCCGCCGCCGCCGGACGGCACGGTGCGGGGACGGGCGTAGCGGCCCTCGCGGGCGTCGTCGATCAGGGTCAGCCGGGCGCCCGAATCGAGGGCGTAGTTCGAGGCGAAGCGGGCGATCTTGTCGGCCGGGACGTGGAAGTCGGTGTCGACCATGCCGAGCGGCCGGATGATCCGCTCGCGCAGGAACTCGTCGAAGGGCTGGCCGGAGATCACCGCCACGAGGTGGCCGAGCACGTCGGTGGCGATGCTGTAGTTCCACTCGGCGCCGGGCTGGGCCAGCAGCGGCTGGCGCGCGGCCCGGGCGACGACCTCGGCGAGCGACGTCTCGGCGGTCTGGAAGTCGACGCCCTCCTCCCGGTACATCCGGTCGACCAGCGTCGCGTCCATGAAGCCGTAGGTGAGGCCCGAGGTGTGGGTGAGGAGATCGCGGAACGTGATGTCGCGCTCCGCCGGCACCGTCTCGGGCTTGGCGCGGCTGCCGCCGGCGAGCACCCGCATGTCGCGGAACTCCGGCAGGAAGCGGGTGATGGGATCGTCGAGCTGGAACAGGCCCTGCTCGTACAGCATCAGGATCGCCACCGAGGTCAGCGGCTTCGTCATCGAGTAGATGCGCACGATGGTGTCGTCTTCCATCGGCAGGCCCCGGGCGAGGTCGCGCAGGCCCTCCTGGCGGGAAAACACCACCTGGCCGCGCCGGGCCACGGTCACCGACAGGCCCGGCAGCTTGCCGGCCTCGACGTAGCCCCGCATCCACGGGACGATCCGCTCCAGCCGCTCCGACGAGAGGCCGACCGCCTCCGGGGTTCCGATCTCAAGCAGCACGCGGCGACTCCTGGTGGTGAGGGGGAGGCGCGAACAGGAATGCCGGCGCGGCCCCCCGTCAAGCCACCCGTTGACCGCACACAGGCCTCGGTGCGATGCGGGAGCTAACGATACCTCTCGATGAGAGACCCTGGGAGCCACGCCGCCGATGTCCCTGCCCGACAGCCTCCGCCACGCCCTCGCCCTGCCGGTCATCGCCTCGCCGATGTTCATCGTCTCCGGGCCGGAGCTCGTCATCGCGCAATGCGTCAACGGCATCGTCGGCTCGTTCCCGGCCCTCAACGCCAGGCCGAAGGAAGCCCTCGACGAGTGGCTGACCCGGATCGACGCGGCGCTCGACGAGGCCAGGGCGGCCGACCCCGAGCGCATCGTCGCGCCCTACGCCGTCAACCAGATCGTCCACGCCTCGAACGACCGGCTGGAGCACGACCTGACGGTCTGCGGGAGGCACAAGGTGCCGATCATCATCACCTCGCTGCGCGCCCCCGACGCGGTGGTCTCGGCGGTGCACGGCTGGGGCGGGCTCGTGTTCCACGACGTCACGACGGTGCGCCACGCCGAGAAGGCACTGGAGGCCGGCGTCGACGGGCTGATCCTGGTCTGCGCCGGGGCCGGGGGCCATGCCGGCACGCTCTCGCCCTTCGCCCTCGTCGGCGAGGTGCGGCGCTTCTACGACGGCCCGCTGATCCTGTCCGGCGCCATCACCACCGGCGACGCGATCCTCGCCGCCCAGGCGATGGGGGCGGATCTCGCCTACATGGGCACCCGCTTCATCGCCACGCAGGAGGCGAACGCGGCGCCTGCCTACAAGGAGATGATCGTCGGCACGACCGCCGCCGACGTCCTCTACACCCCCTACTTCACCGGCGTGCCGGGCAACTACCTCAAGCCGAGCGTCACCGCCGCCGGCCTCGACCCCAACGCGCTGCCGGAGGTCGACAAGACCAAGATGAATTTCGGCTCGGGCACCACCAAGGCCTGGCGCGACATCTGGGGCGCCGGCCAGGGCGTCGGCACCATCGACGACGCGCCGGCCACCGCCGTCGTGATCGACCGGCTGAAGGCGGAATACGCGGCGGCGCGGGCACGGCTCGGGTAACGCGCACCCCACCCCCGCGCCCGGCGCTTGTCCGCCGGGCACGGTCCTCGCATCCTGGCGCCCGCTCTCCCGAGTGCAGCGTGAGGACCCGCGATGACCACCAACCTCTCCGTGAACGGCAACCGGCTCTGGGACACCCTGATGGTGTCGGCGGGCATCGGCACCGGGCCGCGCGGGGGCCTGAGGCGCCTGACCCTGACCGAGCCCGACCGGCTGGTGCGCGACCAGCTGAAGGCTTGGGCCGCGGAGGGCGGCTATCCCCTCACCATCGACGGCCTCGGCAACATGGTGCTGCGGCGGGAGGGCACCGAGCCCGGCCTGCCGCCGGTGGTGATCGGCAGCCACCTCGACACGCAATGGGCCGGCGGGCGCTTCGACGGCATCCTCGGCGTGCTCGCCGGGCTGGAGGTTCTGCGCACCCTCGACGATCTCGGGATCGCGACGCGCCGCGCCATCGAGGTGGTGAACTGGACCAACGAGGAGGGCGCGCGGTTCTCGCCGCCGATGCTCTGCTCGCTGGCCTGGTCCGGCCAGGCGACGCCGGACTGGGTCGAGAACCGCCGCGACCGCGACGGCATCCGCTTCGGCGACGCCCTCGACGGCATCGGCTATCGCGGGCCGGAACCCGTCGGCGGGCGCACCATCGACGCCTATTTCGAATTGCACATCGAGCAGGGCCCGGCCCTCGACCGGGCCGGCGTGCCGGTCGGCATCGTGACGGGCGGCTATCCGAGCTGCGGCATGCGCATCGCCATCGAGGGCGCCACGGCGCATACCGGCCCGACCCCGATGAGCGAGCGCCACAACGCGCTGGTGGGCGCCGCCATGGTGGCGGTGGCGGTCAACGACATCGGCTGGGCGCACGCCGACACCGACGCCAAGGCCACCGCCGCCCGCCTCGACCTGGTGCCGAACCTCCCCGGCACGCTGTCGGAATACGCCGAGCTGTTCATCGACATGCGGGCGCCGAAGCTCGAGACCCTCGAGACCATGAAGGCGTCCTTGCGCGCCGCCCTGCCCGACTGCGCCGCCCGCTCGCTCACCCAGATCTCGGTCGCCGAGGAATGGGGCTTCGGGGTCTTCTCCTTCGACGACGGGCTGATCGGCCTCCTGCGCGAGACCGCGGAGCGCCTCGGGACCCCGACCCTAGACCTGCGCTCCCAGGCCGGCCACGACGCCTACCACGTCGCCCGGGTCGCCCCCGCCTGCATGATCTTCACGCCGTGCCGCGACGGCATCACCCACAACGAGGCCGAGGACATCGCCCTGGAGCCGACCCTGCCGGGGGTGAACCTGCTGCTCCACGCCGCCCTGGCGCGGGCCAACCGGTAAGTCGCCCGAGGGGCGGAACGCATCGCTGACCGCCCCTTTGGCCGGCGATGGAACTCTGTACCGGCCGGCTCCGGGCCCGGGCCGGACGCGGCCGTGAGGCCGCGCCCCGGGACGATGCGATGCAACGGAACCCGAGCCATGTCCGATATCGTCCCGGACCTGAGAACGATCCAGATTTTCTACTGGACGGCGGCGCTGGGCAGCTTCAGCGCCGCCGCCAAGCGGCTCAACACCACGCAGCCGGCCGTCTCGCACCGGATCGCGGCGCTGGAGCGCGCCTTCGGGCTCACGCTCATCAACCGCCTGCCGCGCAGCCTCAGCCTGACGCCCAAGGGCCACGAGCTGATGGGCTATGCCGAGCGTCTCCTGCGCCTCCACGGCGAGATGGTCGGCGCCATCACCGCGCCGGCGAGCCGCAGCGGCAGCCTGCGTCTCGGCGTGTCCGAGACCATCGTCCATACCTGGCTGACGGCGTTCATCGAGGTCATGGGGCGGACCTATCCGGGCGTCGCCATCGACCTCGCGGTCGACGTGTCCCCGGTCATGCGCGAGGCGTTGCTCCGGCGCGATCTCGACCTCGCCTTCCTGGTCGGCCCGGTCACGACCCCGAAGCTGGTGAACGTGTCCCTCGGCCAGTTCGCCACCGCCTGGATCGCCTCCCCCGGCCTCGTGACCGCTTCCGGCCCGATCGGGCTGGCGGAGCTCACGCGCCATCCCATCATCACGTTCCCGCCCAACACGACGCCCTACGCGCATCTGCGCGACCTTCTTGTCCAGGCGGATCTCCCCCCGCCGCGCCTCTACACCAGCGCCTCCCTCTCGGCGATCATCCGCATGGCGATCGAGGGCACCGGGATCGGGGCCATGCCGGCCGACGCCGTCCTGCCCGAGATCGAGCGGGGCCAGCTGCGCGTGCTCGACGCCTCGGTCGGCCTCCCCGCCGTCGGGTTCGTGGCGGCGTACGAGAACGCCCCCGACAATCGGCTGAGCGCGGCGGCGGCGGAGATCGCCCGGTCGGTGGCGACGGAGTGGTTTGCCATGAAGCGGGATCATGGACTCCCATGACGAATCATGATTTGCCCTCATCTGCCCAAAGGGTAGGCTTGCCGAAATTTTGAGCGAGACAAGCGTGCGATGACCCCTCACCCGGAACCCGGCACCGTCGATCGGGCATCCGCCACAGGCACGAAGGTGCGCCTCGCCTGCCGCAGCGGCGCGATCGCCGGATGCACGGCCGGGATGGCCGACGGCTACGTGCAGGGCAATCTCGCGGTCTTTCCCGAGCGGATCGCCGACGATTTCCGCCTGTACGCCGAGCGCAACCCGAAATCCTGCCCGATCATCGGCGAGTCCAGGCCGGGCCGCCGCGACATCCCGGAGCTCGGCCTCGATCTCGACGTCGCGACCGACATCCCGATGTACCGCGTCTGGCGCGGCGGGGAGCTGGTCGACGAGCGGCCGGACGCGACCTCCATCTGGCGCGACGATCTCGTGGCCTTCGTGATCGGCTGCTCGTTCTCGTTCGAGGCGGCGATGCTGGAGGCCGGCCTGCCGCTGCGCCACGTCGAGCGCGGCACGCACGTCGCGATGTATCGCACCAGCATCGCGTGCGCGCCGGCCGGGCCGTTCGCCGGGCCGATGGTGGTGTCGATGCGGCCCCTGACCCCCGCCCAGGCCATCGAGGCGGTCCAGGTCACGGGACGCTACCCTCGGGTCCACGGCGCCCCCGTGCATCTCGCGCGGCCGGACCTGATCGGCATCGAGGACCTGCAGCGCGTCGATGACGGCGATCCGGTGCCTGTCGGCCCGGACGAGATCTCGGTCTTCTGGGCCTGCGGCGTCACCCCGCACTCCGTGATCGCCGCGGCGCGTCCCGACTTCGCCATCACCCACGCGCCCGGCTGCATGCTCGTCACGGATCGTCTCAACACGGACTTCGCGACGGACTGACGATGACCGAAACGCCACATCACAACGACACGCCCCGTCTCCTCGATGCCGGCGAGGCCGCGCTCGTCGCTGAATTCGGCACGACCGTCGATCCGGCGATCAGCGACCGGGTCCTCGCCCTGGAGGACGCCCTGGCCGCCCAAAACCTGCCGGGCATCCTGGAGACGGTTCCGACCTACCGCTCGCTGATGATCCACTACGACCCGCTGGTGCTCGACCGGGAGACCCTGGCGGGGCATGTCCGCGGCCTGACCGGCGGGACCATTCGGCGGGCCGCCGCTCCGGCCCGCTGGATCCTGCCCTGCTGCTACGACGCGCCCCACGGCGAGGACCTGGCGGCCGTCGCCGAGCTGATCGGGCGCACGCCCGCGCAGGTCGCCGCCCTGCATCAGGGGGGGACCTACCGGGTCTACATGTACGGCTTCGCGCCGGGTTTCGCCTATCTCGGTGGCCTGCCGGAGCCGCTGGCGGTCAAGCGGCGCCCGAGCCCGCGCCCGCCCCACCCGACCAACGCCGTGATGGTCGGCGGCGGCCTCGCGGCCGTGGCGACCGTGCCGATGCCGACCGGCTGGTACGTGCTCGGCGCCACGCCGTCCAAGCTCTACGCGCCCGAACGGGCGGAGAGCTTCTTCGTGCGGCCGGGTGACGAGATCCGCTTCGAGGCGATCGACGCCGCGGCCTATGCCGGTCTCGCCGCCCGGGAGGCGGCCGGGGAGCGGGTGGCACGGCGCGAGGAGGCGTCACGATGAGCGTGCTGACGATCGAGGCCGCCGGGCCGGGAGTGACCCTTCAGGACGGCGGCCGGCACGGCTACCTCCGGTTCGGCATCACGCCCGCGGGCGCGATGGACCCGCTGATGTTCGCCACCGCCAACCGGGCGGTCGGCAATCCCCTCGACGCCACGGCGATCGAGATCTCGACGGGCGGCCTGACCGTCGGCGCCTCCGGCGGGCCGCTGAGCCTCGCCGTGGTCTCGGCCGGGTTCCGCTCCGCCCTCGACGGCGAGGCGCTGCCCACCTCCTGCGCCCTGACCCTGGAGCCGGGGCAGACCCTGACCGTCCGGGCCGGCAAGGTGGGCGCCTGGGGCTACCTCGCCGTGGCGGGCCGCCTCGACGTGGCGCCGGTCCTCGGCTCGACGGCGACCCATACCCGCTCCGCCCTCGGGGGCCTCGACGGGCGCGGGCTCCAGGCCGGCGACCGCCTGCCCGTCGCCGGAGCCCGGTCGGGCGGCAGGGCGCCCGAGCGCCTGCTCGCGCCATGGCTCGCCCGGGACGCGTCGCGGATCCGCGTCATCCTCGGCCCGCAGGACGATTACTTCTCGCCCGACCAGATCGCCGCCTTCCTGACACGGTCATGGACCGTCTCGCCCCGGGGCGACCGCATGGCCTGCTTCCTCGACGGGACGCCGCTCACGCATGCGAAGGGCCACGACATCGTGTCCGACGGCGTCGCCAAGGGGGCGATCCAGGTGCCGGGCAACGGCCTGCCGATCATCCTGATGGCCGACCGCCAATCGACCGGCGGCTACCCGAAGATCGCCACGGTGATCGGCCCCGATCTCGGGCGCCTCGCCCAGCTCCAGGGCAATTCGCAGATCGTCTTCGGCGCGGTCTCGGTCGCCGATGCGGTCGCCGCGCGGCGTGCGGAAACGGAAGCCCTGCGCGGCGACGTGGCGCGCGAGCCGGTGGTGCGCACGGATTTCGGAGCGGAATTCCTGCTCGGCCTCAACCTGGTCGGCGGCGTCGTGGACGGGTTCGCGTAGTCGCTCCGTCTCCGTCTGATCTGTTCCGAAGCAAGGTGAGCGCGTCTCCCCTCTCCAGGCGATACCGGGCTTGCCAGAGATCCTTGCCCGGTATCGCTGCAAGGTGTGGGAGAGGGGATCCCGCGCTATGCTTGCATTGGAGTAGATTGAGCGGAAACCGTCTCACTCCCTGGTTCAATACCCCTGCGCGCTCCCGGTATTCCGCCGCGGATCGTTGGCCCCGTAGTACCGGAACGCCCCCACCGGCTGGCCGCCGAGCGTCGGCGCGCCGATCAGGATCGCCGCGAGGTGGTTGGCCGGCTGGGCCTGACCGAACCTGTGGCCCATCCCCTCCAGGATCGCGCGGGTGTCCGGCGACAGGGCGAAGCGCTCGACATTGGTCACGTCGGGCATCCACTGGTTGTGCAGGCGCGGCGCGTCGGTGGCCTCCTGGATGTTCATGCCGTAATCGATCACGTTGAGGATGCTGTGCAACACCACCGTGATGATCCGGCTGCCGCCGGGCGTGCCCGTCACCAGGACGGGCTTGCCGTCCTTCGTGACGATGGTCGGGCTCATCGAACTCAACGGGGTCTTGCCGGGTGCCACCGCGTTGGCCTCGCCCTGGAGCAGGCCGTAGATGTTCGGCACGCCGACCTTGGCGGTGAAGTCGTCCATCTCGTTGTTGAGGAGCACGCCCGTCCCCTCGGCGGTGATCCGCACGCCGAACCAGTCGTTGAGGGTGTAGGTCACCGAGACGGCGTTGCCCTGACTGTCGACGATCGAGTAGTGGGTGGTGTTGCTGCCCTCGTGCGGGGCTGAGCCGGGCTTCAGCTCGGCAGAGATGCCGGCCTTCTTCGGGTCGATCGCCGCCCGGATCTTGTCCGCATAGGCCTTGTCGGTCAGCCGCGCGACCGGGTTCGTCACGAAGTCGGGATCGCCCAGATAGGCGTTGCGGTCGAGATAGGCGTGGCGCATCGCCTCGATCTCGTAATGGACGGCTTGCGCCGAGCCCCAGCCGAGCTTGGCGAGGTCGTAGCCCTCGAGGATGTTCAGCATCTCGCAGATCACCACCCCGCCGGAGCTGGGCGGCGGGGCCGAGATCACCCGGTAGCCGCGATAGTCGCACTCGATCGGCGGCAACTCGCGGGTGGCGTAGCGGTCGAGGTCGGCCTGGACGATGAGCCCGTCATGCTTGCGGCTCGACGCCGTCAGCGCGTCGGCGACCGCGCCCTTGTAGAACCCGTCCTTGCCCCGCTCGGCGATCGTCCGCAGCGTCCCGGCGAGGTCCTTCTGCACGAGCCGGTCGCCCACGCGGTAGGGCTGCCCCTGGTTGAGGAAGATCCGGGCCGAGGCCGGATCCTTGCCGAAATCCTCCGTGGCGGTCGCCATCATGTCGACGTCGCCCTGGTCGAGGGTGAAGCCCTCCTCCGCCAGCCTGATCGCCGGGGCGATCAGCTCGGCGCGGGGCCGCGTGCCGTACTTCGCCAGCGCGTCCTCGAGGCCCGCCACGGTGCCGGGCACGCCCACCGCCAGGAAGCTCTTGGTGCTCAAGCCCTTGACGACGTTGCCGTCCTTGCCCAGGAACATGTCGCGGGAGGCGGCGAGCGGCGCCTTCTCGCGGAAATCCAGGAAGGTCCGGCTGCCGTCGGCGCGCTGGATCGTCATGAAACCGCCGCCGCCGAGATTGCCGGCCGCCGGATAGACCACCGCCAGGGCGTAGCCGACCGCGACCGCCGCATCGATGGCGTTGCCGCCCCGCTTCAGCACATCCACGCCGACCTGCGTCGCATAGTGCTGCGCCGTCACCACCATGCCGTGCTCGGCCGCGACCGGCGCCCGCGAGGCGGCGTGCGCGGCCTCCGGCGGCACCGCCACGACGAAGAGAGCGGCGAGAAGTCCGATGCCGACCGAAGTGATCCTGTGGCGCGAAGTGATCCTGTGGCCCATGAGGCGTCCCTGCCGTGGTGGTGAATCGCCGCCACGGTACACGACGGCGGCGCGCCGCCCTATCGCGCGTGATTGATGCGTGTGAGACCCTATCCCCCTGCCCGCCGCGCTCTAGCTGCGAGGGCAGACGCTCAGGGAGGCCTTCCATGTCGATGAACCGTCGCACCCTCATGGCCGGAGGCGTCCTCGCCGGCCCGATCCTCGCCAGCGCGCCCGGCCTCGCCGGCGGCGGCTCCGCCCCCGCCGGCGACCTGCCGGGGGTCTACCGCTACGGCATCGGCGAGGCGACGGTGACGGCCCTGCACGAGGGCGGGGTGAAGCGCCCCCTCGACGCGGGCTTCGTGCGCAACGCCCCGCTCCCCGAGGTGCAGGCGGCCCTCGCCCAGGCCTTCCTGCCGACCGAGACCCTGCCGATCACCTTCACGCCGCTCCTCCTCACCCTCGGGGGCAAGCGGGTGCTGGTCGATGCGGGCTTCGCCGATCAGGGCCCGCCCGGCACCGGCGGGACGTTGCGCGGCTTGGCGCTCGCCGGGATCGATCCCGGCACGATCGACACGGTGGTGATCAGCCACTTCCATCCCGACCACATCCTCGGCCTCAAGCGGAAGGACGGCTCCGCCACCTTCCCGAACGCACAGGTGCTGGTGCCGGAGACCGAGTGGCGCTTCTGGACGGAGGACGGCCGCTTGGCGAATCCGCCCGAGGCCCTGAAGGCCAATGTCGGCGCCGTGCAGAAGACCTTCGGGAGCGGCCTCAAGGTCGAGCGCTACGCCTGGGACAAGGAGGTGCTGCCGGGTCTCACCGCCCTCGGCACGCCCGGCCACACGCCGGGCCACACCTCGTTCCGGCTCGAATCCGGGGCTAAGCGGCTGCTGATCGCCTCCGACATCACCAACCACCCGGCCCTGTTCGTGCGCCACCCCGACTGGTCGGCCCTGTTCGACATGGATGCCGACCAGGCCCGCGCCACCCGCCACCGGATGCTGGCGCTTGCCGCCGACGAGCGGCTGCCGGTGGCGTTCTACCACGCCCCCTTCCCGGCCGCGGGGCACATCGCCCGCTCCGGCGGATCTTACGAGTTCGTGCCGCTGCAATGGGGACTGGACCTCGCCTGAGCGGGGCTTGACCTCCGGCATGACCGGTCCCGCCCGCCGCCTCGACCTCGACCGGGTCAATACGCTGGTGCAGACCCTGGCGCTTCTCGGCGCCGGGGCCTGGGGCGTCTACACGTTCGTGTACGAGGCGCGCATCAAGCCGGGGCTGGCGCCGCCGGCGGTGTCGGTGACGACCGCGCTCGCTAAGGCCGGCGAGCGCGACGGCCACGTCGCCATCCGCTCGACCGTGACCCGCCGCAACGTCGGCGAGGCGGGCGTGCGGGTGTTGGGCCTCGCCTACACCGTCAGCGGCATCCGGGCGCGGTTCGGGCCGGACGCCGCTGCGCCCGAACGGGCCGGCGGCACGGCCTTCGCGCGCGGCTACGACCTCGACGAGCCCGGCACGGTGATCCTGCGCCAGGGCAAGCTCTTCGCCGGGGCGACCGACGGGGCCGAGCCCTCCGATCTCAATCCCGGCGAGGCGGTCTCGCGGGACTCGATCTTCTACGCCGACGCCAAGGCCTACGACTTCGTCCGGTTCGAGGTCAGCCTCGTCTATACCAAGGCGGACGACCCGCCAGTGCGGTTGCGCTTCGAGACCGCGGCGTCGGGGCGCCTCGCGCTGCGACCCCTGGGCGAGTGCCGGGACGAGGCCTGCGCCCGGCTCCGGACGACGGATTTCGCCACCGAGTTCTCGCTCTGGTGAGCCGATTAGGCCTGGTCTGACCGGTCCGGCGGCGCGACCTGCGCGCGCCACGCGCGGGACCAGGTGCCCAAGGGGACCAGCGCCGCCCTCGTCCTCGCCGACGCGCTCGTCAGCCTCGCCGCCCCAGGCTGACCCGGACCGCAGCGCCCGGCATCCGGGCGGTGTAGACGAGACGCCGGCCCCGCGTGCTATGCCTCTCCCGACGCGGCCGGCGACGGCCCGGCGGCCGTTCGCGTCACGGGAGGCGCCGGGCGGGACCGTCTCTCAAGGTGGTCGGGACACCCCTCATGGCGCGGCGCTTCAACCAGATCGCCTTCATCGCGAGCCCGACGCCCGACGCCCGCGAGGCGGCCGAGCTCCTGATGCAGCGCTACGACCACGTGCCGCCCGAGGAGGCGGACGTGGTGGTGGGTCTGGGCGGCGACGGGCTGATGCTGCAGGCGCTGCACCGCTTCATGGGCACGGGCAAGCCGATCTACGGCATGAACCGCGGCACCGTCGGCTTCCTGATGAACGAGTTCCACCTCGACGACCTGATCGAGCGGCTGGAGGTGGCCCAGCGCAGCATCGTCCACCCGCTCCTGATGATCGCCACCGATGTCGGCGGCCTCACCCATACGGCGCGGGCGGTCAACGAGGTCTACATGCTGCGCCAGACCCACCAGACCGCCAAGCTGAAAATCTCGATCGACGGCCAGGTCCGCCTGCCCGAGCTGATCGCCGACGGGGTGCTGGCGGCGACCCCGGTGGGCTCCACCGCCTACAACCTCTCGGTCGGCGGGCCGATCCTGCCGATCTCGTCCCAGCTCATCGCGCTCACCCCGATCTCGGCCTTCCGGCCCCGGCGCCAGGGCAGCGTGCTCCTGCCCAACCACGTCCGCATCCGCATCGAGGTGAAGGACCCGGAATACCGGCCCGTCGCCGCGGTGGCCGACCACACCGAGTTCCGCCGCGTCGCCCGGGTCGAGACCCAGCTCGACCGCTCGACCGACCTCGTGATGCTGCACGATCCCGGCCAGGGCATGGACGAGCGCATCCTGCGCGAGCAGTTCGGCTGAGAGTCGCGCCGCCAGACCCTGCGGCAAGACCCTACGGCAAGGCGGCGCACTGGAAGCCGGCTCACCCGCGCATAGATCCGTCATCGGGGCCGGCCGTGACGCCCCGTGACGGAGCGCCCGGATGCCCGACCGCCTGCCCCAGCCCATCTGCCGGGCCTTCTCCCGATGAGCGGGGGCGCCCTGCGGGAGGACGATTACCGCAACCTCGCCGAGTCGCTGCCCCAGCTCGCCTGGATCGCCGAGGCCGACGGCGCCATCGTCTGGTACAATCAGCGCTGGTACGATTACACCGGCACCACCCTCGACTCGATGCAGGGCTGGGGCTGGCGCGCCGTCCACCACCCGGACCATCTCGAGCGGGTCGAGACGCGCTTCCGCCGCGCCTTCGCCACCGGCGAGCCGTGGGAGGACACGTTTCCGCTCAAAGGCGCCGACGGGGTCTTCCGCTGGTTCCTGTCCCGGGCCCAGCCGTGGCGCGATGCCTCCGGGCGGATCGTGCGCTGGTACGGCACCAACACCGACATCACCCGGCGGCGCGCCACCGAGGAGCGCCTGCGCCACGCCCAGGACCGCTTCCGCGCCCTCGTCGACAGCGCCGCGGCGATCATCTGGTCGGCGGATGCCAACGGCGAGCTCTCGATTGGGCAGTGGCGCTGGACCGCCTATACCGGCCAGAGCGACGAGGAGTGCCAGGGCTGGGGCTGGGTCGAGGCGGTGCATCCGGACGACCGGGCCAAGGCCGTCGATGCCTGGGCCCGCGCCGTCGAGGCGCGCACGCCCTTCGAGATCGAGTACCGGATGCGCCGGCGCGACGGCGCCTGGCGCCACATGGAGGTGCGGGCCGCCCCGGTCATCGCCGAGGACGGAGGCGTGCGCGAGTGGGTCGGCATGCATGTCGACATCACCGCCCGCAAGGAGGCCGAGGCCGAGATCGACCGCGCCCGCCACGCCGCGGAAGCCGCCAACCGCGCCAAGAGCCAGTTCATCGCCAACATGAGCCACGAGCTGCGCACCCCGCTCTCGGCGGTGATCGGCTACTCGGAGATGCTGGCGGAGGAGCTGGAGGATCTGGGCCAGGCCGAGTTGCTGCCGGACCTGCGCAAGATCGAGGCCTCCGCGCGCCATCTCCTCGGCCTCATCAACGACGTCCTCGACATCTCGAAGATCGAGGCCGGCCGCATGACGGTGGCGGCGGAGGATTTTTCCGTCCGCGAGATGGTCGGCGACGTGGTGGCGGCGACCGAGTCGCTGGTGGGGAAGAAGCGCAACCGCCTGGTCCTCGACATCCCCGACGGGATCGGCGCCATGCGCCAGGACCAGGGCAAGGTGCGCCAGTGCCTGGTCAATCTGCTGGGCAACGCCGCGAAGTTCACGGAGGCCGGCACCATCACCCTCTCGGCCCGGCGCGACGAGGAGGACGGGGCGGAGTGGCTGACCTTCGCGGTGACCGATACCGGCATCGGGCTCACCGAGGAGCAGTGCGGCCGCCTATTCGAGCGCTTCGCCCAGGCCGACGAATCGACCACCCGGCAATTCGGCGGCACGGGCCTGGGCCTCGCCATCACCCGCGCCTTCTGCCGGCGCATGGGTGGCGACATCGCCGTGACCTCGACCTACGGCGAGGGTGCGACCTTCACCATCCGGCTGCCGGCTGTGCTGACGGCGCAGGACGACGAGCCGACGCCGGAGGAGGTTCGGGCGCTTGATGAGGCGAAGGCGGAGGCCGCGCGCCACGACGTGGTGCTCCTCGTCGACGACGACCCCGCGGCGCGGGACCTGCTCTCCCGCTTCCTCGAGCGCGAGGGGTTTCGCGTCCGCACGGCGAGCGACGGCAGGGCGGGCCTGGCGCTCGCCCGGGCGCTCAAGCCGCGGGCGATCCTCCTCGACATCGAGATGCCGCGAATGGACGGCTGGTCGGTGCTGCACGCCATCCGCAGCGACGCGGACCTCGCCGCGACCCCGGTGATCATGACCTCGGTGGTCGCCGAGCAGGGCCTCGGCCGGGCGCTCGGGGCCACCGACTACCTCGTCAAGCCGATCGACTGGGACCACCTCAAGGGCCTGATGGAGCGCTACCGTCCGGCCGATTCCCCCGGCACGGTGCTGCTCGTCGACGACGACGCGGATGCCCGCGAGCGCCTGCGCCGCAGCCTGTCCCGGGACGGCTGGACCGTGCGCGAGGCCGAGAACGGCGCCGTCGGCCTCCAGCGCCTCGACGAGGGCCGGCCCTCCCTGATCCTCCTCGACCTGATGATGCCGGTGATGGACGGCTTCGCCTTCCTGACGCAGTTGCGCGCCCGGCCCGACGGCACCGAGGTGCCGGTGGTGGTGCTCACCGCCAAGGACATCACCCCGGCCGAGAAGGAGCGGCTGGGCCGCGACACGGAGCGGGTGATCGTCAAGGGCAGCGTGTCGCTGAACGAGATCGGCCGCCTCTTGCGCAACATGTACGCCGACCGGGTCAACGACGCGGTGCCGGCCTCGCTGCAGGGGCTGATCGACGAGCTGGCGGCACGGACGGGGCCGGAGGGGGGGTGAGGATCGCGTCTATCCTCGTGGGCGCCCCGGCCCTGTCCCCTCGTCCCACACGCTCCAGCGAAAGACCTCGGTGCCGGCGCCGTCGACGATGCGCACCGCCTCGGCCGCGGGCCCCGAGCGCTGCGGCACCCGGGCGCGGCGAAACAGGCGCAGGGCCCGCTCGCGGGCGGCGTCGAGGCCCGCGGTGCGGATCGAGGCGCGCTGGACCGGCGCGTCCTCGGGGCCGATGATCTCGATGTGGTAGGTTTCGCGCAGCAAGGGTCTGGGGGCTCCGGTCGGCCCCCTCAATAGGGGAGCCGGACCGGCGAGCGCCAGAGGTTGCGCGTCGCGAATGGGGCCGCCCGTCGCGAACGGCGCTGGACCCCCATTCTTCAGGTCTTCAGCACCGGCTCGTTGACGTCGCCGCCGCCGCGCCGGGCGAGGTAGGCCGGCTGGAACATGCACATCCGCACCGCGTCGCGGTACTTGCCGTTGACGAAGAACTCGTCGCGCAGGATGCCCTCGGTCTGGAAGCCGCAGGCCTCGTAGATGCCGATGGCGCGGCGGTTGTCCTTGTCGACGTGCAGGTAGAGCTTGTGGATGTTGAGCACCTTGAAGGCGTAGTCCATCGCGATCCGGGTCGCCCCCAGGGCGTAGCCCCGGCCCTGGAAGGACGGGTGGATCGCGATCTGGAACTCGCAGGAGCGGTGCAGGTGGTTGATCTCCACCAGCTCGACCAGGCCGGCGCGCTCGTTCTCCGGGGTGGCGATGATGAAGCGCCGCTCGGTCTGGTTGTGGATGTTGCGCTCGTAGAGCTGCGCCAGCTCGGCGAAGGACTCGTAGGCCTCCTCGAACCAATAGCGCATGATACTGTCGTTGTTGTTCAACTGGTGCACGAAGAGCAGATCCTCGCGCTCCAGCGGTCGCAGCTTGATGGTCGGGCCCATGGTCGTTCGAAAGGTGCCGGTCTGAGAGTTCCGATCCTACTCCTCCGGCGCTCCTGCGTCACCCGCCGACAGGGCGGCGACGGCCGCCGCGAGGCGATCCCAGCCCTCCGCCAGGCGCGTGACCTCGACGATCAGCCGGTCGAGGGAGGCTGCCGCCTCGGCGCCCTCCGGGGTCGCCCGCGCCTCGGCGGAGACCGGGTTCTCCCGCAGGGCCGCGAGCTGGTTGCGCAGCTGACCCCGCAGGGCGGCGAGGCGCCGGCGGCCGGCCTCCCCTGGCAGCGGCCCGTCCGCGTCGTCCCCGGGCGCATCCTCCTCCACCAGCCGCAGCCAGCGTCGTCCGGTCTCGGGCATGGCAGCCTCCGTCCATCCGGGCCCCGTCGCGGGGCGTGACGGCCGATGCTGCGCACCAGGAGCGAACAAGAGATTAACGAAATCTTGAGAATGCCGGCGGGCGAGGACGTCCACAGCGAAAAAATTCCCAGGATTGATGCCATTGGGACAGTCTTTCGCGGCAGGCTCGCGATGGTGGCGGTTTCTTAGTGCGAAAACCGCCACATTGCCGTGCCAGGCATCGTGTGGGCGTGCGGGGGGGAGCGACGGGGATGGCCTTGCGGGGACGGACGATCCTGGGCGTGGCCGGCCTCTCGGCGACGCTCCTCGCGGGCGCCCTCCCCGCTCACGCGCTCCCCAAGCACCTCGCCCCGGTGCCGGCCGCGACGGTCGCCCTGATGGCCTCGCGCGGGATGGCGCCCTCGGCGCCGGTGCTGCTGCGGGCCTACAAGCAGGAATCCGAGATCGAGGTGTGGAAGCGGGCGGCGGATGGTCGCTTCGTCCACCTCAAGACCTTCCCGATCTGCCGCTGGTCGGGCCAGCTCGGTCCCAAGACCCGGGCCGGCGACCGGCAGGCGCCGGAGGGGTTCTATTCGGTCGCCGCGCGACAGCTGAACCCGAACTCGGCCTATTTCCTCTCCTTCGACGTCGGCTATCCCAACGCCTACGACCGGGCCCATGGCGGCACCGGCTCGGCCCTGATGGTGCACGGCACCTGCTCGTCGGCCGGCTGCTTCGCCATGACCGACCGGCAGGTCGGCGAGATCTACGCGCTGGTGCGCGATGCGCTCGCCGGCGGCCAGGCGGCGTTCCAGTTCCAGGCCTTTCCGTTCCGGATGACCGCCCGGGCGATGGCGCGCCACCGCACCGACCGGCACATCGCTTTCTGGCGCCAGCTCAAGGAGGGCTCGGACCGGTTCGAGGCGACGGGCCGCGAGCCGCTGGTCGGCGTCCAGGGCGGGGCTTACGTCTTCTCGCCCTATCCCGATCCGGCGGTCGAGGCCCTGGCGGCGGCGCGGCGCACCGAGGAGGAGGCGCGCATCCAGGCCCTGGTCGAGGGCGGGGTGGAGGCGGTGCGCACCACCTACGCCGATGGCGGCCAGCACCCGAGCTTCACCGCATTGCTCAAGCGCGCCTCGGCCTTCAATGCCGCCGCCGTCACCGGCGCCACGGCTCCCGTGACGAACGCCACCGCCTACGCCCCGGAAGGGGCACCGGCGGCGAGCCCCTTCTCGGCCTTCATCGTCCCGGCCGGGCTCGGCGACGTCAGCCGGCCCGAGGCCCTGGCGATGGCCGGGCGCGAGGTGGTGGTGATCCCGGCCCGCAGGCGCCCTCCCGCCCCGCTCCACCCGATCCAGGTCGCGGCGGCCTTCGCGCCGCTGCCGGTGATCGAGACCGAGCCGTCGCCGTTCTCGCGCCTGCGCCTGGCGGAGGAGCCGTCGCGGCTCACCCTCGCAGCCTCGCCCGAGCCGGCGCGGCCGCGGTTCCTGACGGCGAAATTCGCGGCGTTGCCGTAGTTCGGCTGGTGCGAGGTTCTGGTCCCGGGCCGGTGACGGACGCGCAGGATGAGGGAGCCGTGGAAGGAGGCGCTGCTCGCAGGACCTGTACGCTCGACATCCTCCTCGCCGCGCGTTCGCGCTGCGCTGTCATCTATCGACGTGGCCCGTCCAAGCAGACCTGCCTGATCCGCTGGGACCGGGCGACCGACACGTTCGAGGTCGGGCAATGGTTCAACGGCCGCGTCTACCCAGAACGCTCCGCCCTCGCGCCCGACGGTGAGCATCTGCTGACCTTCATGGGCTCGTTCCGGCCTCCCTTTCGCACCTGGACGGCGCTCTCGCGGCCGCCGTACTTCACGGCACTCGCACTTTGGCCCAAGGGCGACACGTGGGGTGGTGGCGGTGCGTTCCTGTCTGAGCGGACCTTCGCCCTCGCGCATGGCTCGTCACCCGCTCCGCTCGCTCCCGGCTTCGCTCTGCCCGAGGGCTTCACCCTCCTTCCACCCGGCCCAGCGACCGATGAGCGGTTCGCACGCGCAACGAGCCGGCTTCCACATGAATGGCGCATGGTCGATGGCTCGGGGACGCCGTCCGCGCCATGGGCCTCCACCTGCGACGGACCATCGGGGCTCGCTCTCCGCGCCTGGTGGGAAGCGGACGACCCCCATCGGCCCTGGCGTGGGGAGCGGCGCATCGAGCTGATACAGGGTGACCGCCGGGCAGCGCTGCCCGGCGTGGGGTGGGCGGGCTTCGACGTGACCGGCGACCTACTCCTCGCCCGCGGCGGGACCCTGCTTCGCTGCATGGCCGACGATCTGGCCGCCAGTCGCGGCGGGAGCGACGTCGTCGTGCGGTCGCACCTGCTTGCCGACTTCACGGACCTGCGGTTCCGGCCGCTCGCCGCGCCCTACGCCTCATCCGTCACGGACGCCCCTGGTACCGGTTGCTTCGTGCCCGCGCTCGACCGTGTGACCAAGTCAGATCGGCAGGCCCGGCAACGAGCACGACGGCTTTTGGCGCCGCGTGCGAATTCCCGAGACGGTTGAGCGGGCGCATGGGGTTGCGGCGTCCGCCTGCGCATGGACGCGCCGGGGGCCAGGCCGTCTAGGGAACAGGGAGCCTGTTCCCTACCAATACAGCTGCGCCCGTCCAATAAATACGTCCGCATCGACCGTCCGCCGGTTGAAGTTCAGGCTCGCCGGCGAGGGCGAGGTGTGGGAGCGGACGTAGTCGAACACGAAGCGGATGTTGCGGTCCGGGTACCAGTTGATGCCGGCGGTGAAGTCCTGCTCGATGCCGCCGCGGATGGTGCGGTCGTCGAGGTCGATGGCGCTGTAGCGCAGGCCGAGCTCGAACACGCCGGTGCCGCCGCGGCTGACGCGCTGTGCCTCCGCGACCTCCACGCCGCCGAACACCGCGTACTCCGTGGCGTAGCGCGGCGCGAGCGTGTAGCGCCGGCCCTTGCTGTTGAGGAGCAGGCCGGCCTGGATGTAGCCGCCCTGGAAGGTGAAGGACGGCGCGCCGCCGAAGCGGCCGACCTCGGTCAGGATGTACTCGGCCTGGAGCCGGAACGGCCCGGTCTGCCAGGCGGCCTCGAGCCCGACGCGGCCGATGCTCGACGCGTCGCGGATGCTGCCGGTACTCACGAATTGCCGCGCGAACAGGAATGCCTCGGAGCGGCTCGACAGGGTGAGCGGGCTGCCGTCGTTCGGCAGCGAGCGGTAGCTGCCGGCGAGCCCGAAATGCAGGACCTCGTACCCGTCCTTGCTGAGCCACGGCGCGTAGGTGACCCGGGTGGTCGAGGCGATGCCCTGGTCGCCGATGGCGGCGTTGTTGATGTTGCCGCCGAACACGCTCGTCACCGCGGTCCATTGGTCGCCGTGGGTGCCGATGGCGAGGCCGAAATTGCGCGCCGGCGCGAAGGCGTCGGCGAGCGAGCGCTCGGTGAACAGGGTGTTGTTGTCGGAGATCAGCTGGTTGAGGCTGAACGGCTCCTTCATGTTGCCGATCGCCACGATGACGTCCTTGAAGCCCTTGTAGGCGACGACCGCGTCGTTGATCGGCCGGTTCGGCTCGGCGAAATCGTACTGGAAGGCGAGCTCCAGCTCCTTGCCGAGCGTCAGGTAGCTCTCGATCCAGGAACGGCGCACGGCGATCGGCGTGTCGAACACCGTGCCGAAGCCGCGCTGCTGCACCCGCCCGGTGCCGAAATCGAGCTGCAGGCGCCCGCCGATCCGCAGGGTCGCGGCGTCGTCGGGGAATTTGAGGGTGATGCCCTTGTCGTCGATGGTCAGGCGCTCGCCGAACGGGCCCGGCATTCCCTCGACGGCGGCGGCGGGCAGGGTCGCGGAGGCGAGCAGGAGGACGGCGAGCGGCCAGGACGGGCGCGAAGGCGTGCAGGTGCGGTGCGACATGTCCGGATCCTCGCAGCAATTGCGCGGAACGCTGCCCGTTATTCCATGACGGCGCTGCGACCAACGATGCCTCCGGCCCTGTTCGTCGGCGGGTGTGGCATCCCTGCTACGCTTGATGGGCGAAGCGAACCGCTGCGTCACCTCCGGGTTGTGTCGGGGACGACCGAGGACCTTGCATGCCCCCCGCCATCGACCGCCGCACCTGCCTGTCCGGCCTCGCCGCCCTCGCGCTGACGACGGGCGCGGCCCGAGCCCAGAGCGGGCAGGCCGGCCGCTCCGACACCCTCCTGGTGATGGAGAAGGGCGACCACGCCTTGAGCTTCTACGAGCTCGCCAGCGGCCGGCGCACCGGCCGGGTCGAGCTGCCGGGAGAGTACCCGCACGAATTCGCCGTCGACCGGGCCGGGGCCCGCGCCTACGCCGCCCTCTACGGCGCCAAGTCCTCGACCACGCCGGGGCCCGGGGGCGATGCAGTCTACGTCGTCGATCTCGCCACCCGGAGCCTCGCCCGCACCATCGCATGCGCGCCGTTCCGGCGCCTGCACGGCCTGCGCCTCGACGCGAAGGACCGGCTGTTCGTGCTGAGCGAGGACCGCGACGTGCTGCTGGGCTTCGACGCGCCGGACCGGGCCGAGCGGCCGGACCGGGCGGTGGCGACCGGCGGCCTCAAGGGCCACCTCTTCTCCCTGTCGCGGGACGGCGAGACGGCCTACATCGCCAACATCCTGTCGAACACCGTGAGCCGGGTCCGGCCCTTCGCGCCGGCCGAGGCGCCGCGCCTCGCCGCGACCGGGCTGTGGCCGGAGGGCAACGCGCTCTCCCCCGACGAATCCACGCTCTACGTCGCCAACCGCCGCAGCGCGACGCTGACCGCGCTCGCCACCGAGGCGATGACGGTGACCCGCACGCTGCCGACCCGGGGCGACGTGGTGCGGGTCGATTGCGGGCCGGAGGGCGACCTCATCCTGGCGAACTACGCCGAGAGGAGCCTGTCGCTCCTCGATTCCGCGCTCAAGGAGGTGGCGGTCGTGCCGCTCGGCGCCGCGCCGGTGGCGCTCGCCCGCCACCCGTCGAGCCCGCTCGCCTTCGCGGCCCTGGAGGACGACCGGATCGCAGTCGTCGACCTCGAGGGGCGGCGCGTCCAGGGCACTCTCGCCACCGGGCGCGAGCCGGACGTGATGGTGGTTCTGCCTGGATAGGCCCGGGGGCCGTTCGGCCCCCGGTCGGCATCATGCGGGTTCCGGACGATCCGTCCGGAACCCGTGTCAGGCCGCCCGCATCGGCCGCTTCGGCGGCTCGAACACCGTGGCGTAGTGGGTGCGGCACCAGCGCTTGCCGGTGAGCACCCGGCAGCCGCAGACGCGCTTCGACTCGATCGCGGTGCCGTCGCCGTCGGACCAGAGCGGGAAGGTGCAGTCGAGCAGGCCGGCCTTGAGGAACAGCACCCCGTCGCCGCCATCGGCCGCGACCGCCGGGACCCGGCGGGACATCGGCAGGGCGACGATGCTGCCGCCCTCGGCCGGCTCGGCCAGCAGGGGGGCGGTCATCGCCGGCGCCGGGGCGAATTCGGGCGCCGTCTCACGCACCGCCTGGACGCTCGGCGCGACCGGACGGGCGGGCGCCTCGCCGCCCTGCGGGGCCGGCGCCCGCGGCGCCGCGGGCTGGGCCACCGCCGCCGGCCGGGCCGCCGGGGCCGCCTTCGCGGCGGGCGCGGCCTTGCGGGACGGCGCCATGTTGGCGGCGAGGAACGCCCGGGTGGCCTCCTCGAGGGCGCGCGCGCTCATCACCGGCGCCTCGACGCGGGGGGCCGGCGGTGCGACCACCGGCTTGGCAGCCGGCTTCTCGGGTGCCGGCTTGGCGACCGGCGCGGCCTCGGGCTTGCCGGGCGCGGGCTTCGCCGGAGCCGCCGCCTTGACCGGGGCGGGCTTGGCGGCGACCGGGGCGGCGTCCGCGGTCAGGATCCGGGAAGGCAGGATCCTGGGAGCAGCCTTGGGAGCCTCGGCCTTCGGGGGCTCGGCCCTGGCGACGGCCTGCGCCGGCTCCGCCTTCACGGGCTCGATCCGGGCGACCGGCTCGACCCTGGCGGGGGCGGCCGGGGCCGCCGGCTTCGCGGCCGCTGCCTTCTCCGCGGCCTTGGCCTGCTGCCGCGCCAGGGCGGCCTGCGCCACGCGGCCGATCACATCGGCGACCGTCGTGCCGATCACGCCGGCGATCTCCGCCGGGTCACGTCCATCGATCCACAGCGCGACCGCCTTCTCGGTCGCCTCAGCCGTCCACACCGCGTCGTTCATTTCCAAGGGGGCTCTGTTCCAGTTCGATTCGGAAAGGCGGGATATACGGTGAGTCTGGTCACCAAGTCCCTTCTCTTGACGCAAGGGTGGGCTGCGACCGATCGCCAGCCCGCGCCCTTCCGGGCCACGCTCCCGCCTCAAACCGGCGCGCGGGCCGATTCGGTGCCCGGATTCGCGCCGGTCGCCCGGCCTGCCGCATCGTTCGCCTTCCAGTCCTTGGCCTTCAGCGCCTGGGCGGCGCGGGCATAGCCCCCGTCCTCGCCGTCGACGAAGTGGACGTGGTCGCGCAAGGCCGCCACCGGGGTGATACAGGTGGTGAGCGCCGCGGCCTGGCGGTGCAGGCCGAATCGCACCAGCCCCGCGGCCTCGGCGGCCTCCAGCCGCGCCTCGATCCGCGCCGCGAGGTCGAGCCCGCAATCGACGGTCATGCGCAGGCCGTCGTCGTATTTCCGGAAATCGGCGTTCGCCACCAGCTCGTCGAGGTAGCGCGGGGCCGAGAACCCGCCGAGCCCGAGCCCGAAGCGGAAGATCAGGTGCGCGACGAGTGTCGCCCCGAGGAGGTGGAGGTGGCGCAAGGACAGGGAGCCCCACAGGGGGCCGCGTGCCCGCACCTCGTGGGCGAAGCCGGCCGGCGGCCAGCGCAAGGCGGGCGCGCCGGGCGGCAGGGGATGGCCGCGGGCCGGCGCCTCGGCGGCCAGCCGCACCACGTCGGCGATCGCCGCCCGCGCCGCAATCCGGTCCGCCCCCTCGGCGGCGACCACCAGGATCGACAGAATCAGGCCGTGGCGGGCTTTCGCCGGCTCGAACCGGCAGGTCAGCCCAGTGAGGTCTGGCACCGTGCCCGCAGGCGCCGCCGCGACGGCGTAGAGCCCCTGCTTGAGCGCGCGCTCGGCGAAGGCGAGGCCGCCGCCCATGAACATCGCGTAGGCGACGTCCGGCGAGGGCGCGTAGCGCGCCACCTCGACCGCGTGGCCGGCCGCGCGGATCGCCGCCACCGGCACCAGGGCGGCGCGCAGGGACAGCCCCATCGCGTCCCGCGACCACGCCGCCGTGGCGGCCAGCGCGGCGCGCGCCGCCTCTTCCTCGTCGGGCGCGACCAGCACGCTCGCCCCGTCGCCCCCGAACACGAACGGCACTTCGCGCCGCCCGAGCGCGTTGCGCAGGGCCGCGATCACCGCCGCGCCGACGAAGTTCACCGCCCGGTAGCGCCCCGCCGCGATGGCCCCGGTCGAATCGACCACGTCGGTGACCGCCACCCACCAGCCTTCCGGGACGGGGCGGTAGGACGCGTCGTCGAGGATGCTGAGGAAGTCGGTCGCCGGGGTGAGGTCGGCGTAGCGGAAGCCGGTGGGCTCCGAGGGGGTGATCGTCTCCATCCGTCCCAAACGTTCGGCGATGCGGCGCCGGTTCCTCGGAGGGCGGGCGTGGCGGAGTTAGGCGGCGGGGGACGCGCGGATTTCCGCTTCCCGGTCGCTCTGGGTGGTGCAGAGAAAGAACAGAGCGCATTCCCCTCTCCAGGCGATACCAGGCTTACCTGGTATCGCTGCAAGGTGTGGGAGAGGGGTTAGGGGTGAGGGTGGCTCGGCTTCGGAATAAGGCAAGAAGGGTCGAGCTGCCAGCACTACGCTCTGAGATTTACACTGAAGTGCGCCACCCTCACGCGATCTTCGATCGCCCCTACCCCTCTCCCACACCTTGCAGCGATACCAGGCATGCCTGGTATCGCCTGGAGAGCGGATCCCGCGTTACATTTTTGTTCGGTAAGACGAAACGGAATAGCCCTACGCCATCCCCAGCGCCTGCATGTACAGCTCCAGGATCGCCTCTTCCTCCTGGCGCTCCGAATGGTCCTTCTTGCGCAGGCGCAGGATGGTGCGCACCGCCTTGACGTCGAAGCCGCGGCCCTTGAGCTCCAGCATCACGTCCTTGATGTCGCCCTGGAGGCCGGCCTTCTCCTCCTCCAGGCGCTCGATGCGCTCGATGAACTGCTTGAGCTCCTCGGCGGCGACGCCCGACGAGGCGACGTCGGCGTCCGGCATGCTGTGCGCGTTCATTCACGGTCTCCTGTCCGATGGGTTGGTCATGCCGCCGCGGGCGGACGCGGCCATCAGGCACCCCAACCCACTGACGGATGGCGGCCTTCGCGGCGCGCCCTCCCGGATCTTGATAGATGCGCAACCTTACCGAGTTCTTGCGCGTCCGGATCCGGGGCGCGCCGATCCCGTCGGTGTGTCGTCGCCTTCAGTGCTTCTCCGCCCGCACCGGTGCGGGCGGATCCTCAGTGCTTCTCCGCCTGCACCCGCGCGGGCGGATCCTCAGTGCTTCTCCGCCCGCGCCGCGAAGGCCGCCGCCTGCTCGGGGCTCGCCTCGTTCTGGTGGCGCGCCTTCCACTCGTCGTAGGGCATGCCGTAGACGTGCTCGCGGCTCTGGTCCTTGGTGAGGCCTAAGCCGCGCGCGTCGGCCGCATCCTTGAGCCAGTTCGACAGGCAGTTGCGGCAGAATCCCGCGAGGTTCATCAGGTCGATGTTCTGCACGTCGGTGCGCCCCTGGAGGTGCGACACCAGGCGGCGGAAGACCGCGGCCTCGAGCTCGGTGCGGGTGGTCTCGTCGATGCCGTCCATCGGAAATTCCTCACGTCCTATCCAAGCGGGAAGTCGCAACCCAAGCAGGAAGTCGGGGCGGGCGCCCGCCCGGTCAAGCGCGGGCGACCAACGGCCCCAGCAGGGCGGCGAAGCGCGCGGCCCAGTCCTCCGCCCCGGCCTCGTCGCCGATCAGGTCCTGGCGGATCTCGATCAGGGCGTTGGGCAGCCCCCGCGCCAGGGCGTGGCGGTCGATCGTGTCCCCCGGCAGGCCGCCGCCATAGGGCTGGTTGTCGCCGACGGTGAACCCGGCCGGATCCGCCCGCAACCCCGCGATCAGCGGGCCGGCGAGACGGTCGTCCCGGTCCCACAGGATGCCGACGTGCCAGGGCCGCGCCACCCCGCGCCAGGCCGGGGTGAAGCTGTGCACGGTGACGATGGCGGGCGGCGCGCCCGCCTCCATCGCGGCGCCCACCGCCGCATCGATCGCCCGGTCGTAGGGATCGTAGAAGCGCGCCAGCCGCTCCGCGACCCCCGCCGGCCCGATCCGCGCGTTGCCCGGCACGATCGCCCCGTCGGAGAGGCGCATCACCAGGGTCGGATCGGTGCGGCCGCGATTGGGATCGATGATGAGCCGCGAGAAGGTCGTGAGGAGCGCCGGCGCCCCCAGGCGGCGGGCGAGCGAGCGCGTCACCGCCGCCGCCCCGATGTCGTAGGCGATGTGCCGCTCGAAATGCGGCCGCGCGACGCCGAGATCGGCGAGGTCCGGCGGCACCGCGTTCGAGGCGTGGTCGCACAGGAGGAGGAGGCCGCAGGCCGGATCGCCGGGGATCGTCTCGACGGGCTGGGGCGGAGGGGGCGTGGCAGGGGCTGTCATCGGGGATCGCGGTCGCGTCGGGTCCCTCTCCCATACCCAAATGGCGGGGCCGGCTCCATCCGCTCCGCACGGTGACGCGGGGCGCGACTTGCCATAGTGGGGGGTCGGAACTCCCCCGCACCGGAAGCGCGCCGCCCGAGAAGGCCCCTCGATGTCCCGCACCCCCCTGCCCGGCCTCGCCGCCTCCGCCGGCCCCGCGGCCGATCTCGGCCCGGCGATCGCCGCCCTCGTCGCGGGCGCGCTGGCGATGGGGCTGTCGCCGGTCCTGGTGCGGTTCGTCAGCCCCGAGATCGGGCCCTTCGCCAGCGCGTTCTGGCGCGTCGCCCTGGCGCTGCCGGCGCTCTACGGCTGGATGCGGTGGGAGGAGGCGCGGGCGCCGCATCTGCGTCGCGCCCTCACGCCCTCGGTGCTGCTGGCCGGCCTCGTCTTCTCGGGCGACCTCCTGTTCTGGCACCTCGCCATCCTGGGCACCACGGTCGCCAACGCCACCTTCTTCGCCACCACCGCGCCGGTCTTCGTGGTTCTGTTCGCCTGGATCGGCCTGCGCCGCCGGCCGGCCGGGCGCACGCTCGTCGGCCTCCTCGTCTGCCTTCTCGGCGGCGCCAGCCTGGTCGGGCAGTCGGTCCAGGTCGATCCCGCGCGGCTGGCCGGCGACCGGGACGGGGTGATCACCGCGATCTTCTTTTCCCTCTACTTCCTCACCGTGGAGCGCGCCCGGGCCCGCGGCCTGGGCGCCGCCCGCGTCACCTTCGTCGCCTCGTGCATCACCGCCCTGGTGCTGCTCGGCGCGGTCGCGGTGCTCGAGACCCGGCCGATGCTGCCGCACTCGGTGAGCGCCGCCTTCGGGCTCCTGGCGCTGGCCCTCGTCAGCCATGCCGGCGGCCAGGGCCTGCTCGCGGTGGCGCTCGGGCGCCTGCCGGCCGGCTTCTCCTCCCTGGTGATTTTTCTGGAGGCCGTGGCCGCCGCGATCCTGGCCTGGATCCTCCTCGGGGAGGCCCTCGGGCCGCTCCAGGTGCTCGGCGGCGGCCTGATCCTGGCCGGTATCGCGGTCGCGCGGCCCCGGCGTTCCTCCCGAACGGCCGAGCTCTGACAGATGAGAACGAGGCCGGCACGAAGCCGGCCCGAACCGAGATCACAGTCATACCAACGGCCTGGGATGCTGACGCATCAATTTCGATCTCGGGCAGGCCCGAGATCGGCGAGGCCGTTGACCCATCTCGGATTTTCGACATCAAGCCGAAGGCTTGGCGAGAGTCCGAGAACGGACCCAAAGGTCGTTTTCAACGACCGTTGGTATAAGACGCGAGGAGCCGCCCCGTGACCGATGCCCGTTCTCAAGCTACCCCCGCTGCGGAGACCCGCGCCCTGCTGCTGCGCCTGCTCGATGCGGGCGTGACGGCCGCCCATCCGCGCGGCTGCCTGGTGCCGCACCTGCCCCCGGTGCCGGCCGGGCGGCTGGTGATCCTCGGCGCCGGCAAGGCCGGGGCCAGCATGGCGGCGCTCGCCGAGCGGCATTACCGGTCGCAGGGGGTCGATCCGGCCCGCATCGCCGGCCTCGCGGTGGCCCGCCACGGCTACGGCGAGCCGGCCGGGGTGATCGAGGTGGTGGAGGCCGGCCACCCGGTGCCGGACGAAGCCGGCATCGCGGCGACGCAACGCGCCCTCGATCTCGCGGCCGCGGCCGGCCCGGACGACCTCGTGCTGGTGCTCCTCTCCGGCGGCGGCTCGGCCAACTGGATCGCGCCGGCCGGCGCCCTGACGCTCTCCGAGAAGCAGGGCATCACCCGGGCGCTGCTGCGCTCGGGGGCGGCGATCGACGAGATCAACTGCGTGCGCAAGCACCTCTCGCGCATCAAGGGCGGGCGCCTCGCGCAGGCCGCCCGCAACGCCGGCCGGATCCTGACGCTCGCGATCTCCGACGTGCCGCGGGACGATCCCGCGGTGATCGCCTCCGGCCCGACGGTGCCGGACCCGACGACGCTCGCCGACGCACGGGCGATCTGCCTGCGCCGCGGCATTCCGCTGCCGCCCTCCGCCGAGGCGCTGCTGAACGACCCCCCCAACGAGAGCCCGAAGCCCGGCGACCCCGCCTTCGCCCACAGCGAGTTCCGCATCATCGCCCGCCCGGTCGACGCCCTGAACGCGGCGGCCGCGGCCGCGCAGGCCGCCGGCTACGAGCCGGTGCTGCTCGGCGCCGATCTCGAGGGCGAGGCCCGGGAGGTGGCGCAGCAGCAGGCCGGCCTCGCCCGCGAGATGGCCGCCGCGGGGCGGAAGGCCGCGCTGATCTCCGGCGGCGAGCTCACCGTGACCATCCGGGGCGAAGGCCAGGGCGGTCCGAACCAGGAATACGCGCTCGCGCTCGCGCTGGCCCTCGACGGCGCCCCCGGCATCTGCGCCCTCTCGGCCGATACCGACGGCACCGACGGCGGCCGCGGCGAGGCCACCGACCCCGCCGGCGCCCTGATCGACCCGACGACGCTCGCCCGTGCGGCGGCGGCGGGGCTCGACGCGCGGGCAAGCTTGGGAGAGAACGACTCGACTCCGTTCTTCGACCGGCTCGGCGACCTCGTCCGGCCCGGGCCCACCCGCACCAACGTCAATGACCTCCGCATCATCCTGGTTGGCTGACTTCCCCCCCCTCCGCCGCGCCGTCCTTCCCGCTCTGGTCCTCGCCCTGCTGGGCGCCGGGCCGGCGCGGGCGGACCTGCGGATGTGCAACATGACCGGCAGCCGCATCGGCATCGCCCTGGGCTACCGGGATTCCGGCGGCTGGGTGACGGAGGGCTGGTGGAACCTCTCGGCCAAGGGCTGCGAGACCCTGCTCAAGGGAGCGCTCGCAGCTCGCTACTACTACGTCTTCGCGGTCGATTACGACCGCGGCGGCGAGTGGAGCGGCCGCTCCCTGATGTGCACCCGCGACCGCGAGTTCACTATCCGGGGCGTCGAGGACTGCCTCGCCCGCGGCTACGACCGCAACGGCTTCTTCGAGGTCGATACGGGGGAGCAGAAGAGCTGGACGATCCAGCTGACGGATCCGGGCCGCGCGGGGCCGTGAGGCGGGGCGGAACGGGCGGATTCGGAGCCGGCTGAGACGCCCTGGAACGGGTGCGGAACGCTGGTGCGCGGTTTGACATCGTGAAATGCCAAGCGCATCAATCACTTCCAGAAGGAGCGTTCCCCGCAGGCGCGGGGATGAACCGGACATCGTCGACCGGGGCAAGGACGCCCGCAAGTGTTCCCCGCAGGCGCGGGGATGAACCGCTGTAGCTGCCAAGCGACGGCATGTAGACGAGGTGTTCCCCGCAGGCGCGGGGATGAACCGTTCTGCGCCGACCGCCGCGTCGCGTGCTTCCGATGTTCCCCGCAGGCGCAGGGATGAACCCGCGGCGCGAACGTGATAGCTCGCCACCGTGCTGTGTTCCCCGCAGGCGCGGGGATGGGACGGCGGCAGAGTGACGGCCGGGTGTTCCCCGCATATGCGGGGATGAACCCTGCCGGTCGATCGACGCACGCTCGACCTGAGCTATCGGTTCGGCAGGCCGGCGGATGCGCGATGTCCGTGCACCCGACCGAGTCGATGCGATCCGTCGTCCGCGCAGCCCCAGAGGTACGAGGACCGGTGACAGCCCAGACCCCTTCCCCCGTCGCGCCTCCCCACGCCCCCCTGCGCGCCTCGCTCCGCCTCGGGCGCGGGCGGACCGTCGCGCGGGACTTTGCCCGCCTGCGGCTCGAGTTCGGGGCACAGGGCCTGCGCCTCGACGTGGCGGATCTCGGGCTCGGCGCGCGCTGGGTGAGCATCGCCTTCAAGGACGAGAATTACGGCGCCTTCAGCCGGGTCGAGCTGACGGCGATCGTCGACGGGCCGGAGGGACCGCAGGGCACCGGCCTGTCCGAGCGGGCCTTCGGCCACGGGCGCTTCACCTGGCTCGGGCGGCTGCCCGCCGGCACCACGGCCCTGACGCTCACGCCGATGCTCGGCGAGGCGGCCTTGAGCATCGCCGAGTTCACCGTCACGGTGCGAAGCCGCCTCGCCCTCGTCGGCCGGGCGGCCCTGCGCCGGCCGGTCCTGACCGCCCAGGCCCTGATGTGGCGCGCGGTCGGCAAAAGGGTGCGCTCGCAGCACCGCCTCGCCCGCGCCCTCGTGCCGCCGGGGCTGACGGGGTACGACACCTGGGTCCGCCACTTCGACACGTTGAGCGAGGCCGACCGCGCCCGCATCGCGGCCGAGGTGGCGCTGTGGCGCGATCCCCCGCCGATCTCGGTGGTGATGCCGGTCTACAACCCCGGCGTGAAGGTGCTGGAGGAGGCCCTGCGCTCGGTCCGCGAGCAGCTCTATCCGCACTGGGAGCTCTGCATCGCCGACGACGCCTCGACCGACCCGGCGGTGCCGCGCCTGCTCGCCCGGGCCGCCGCCGAGGAGCCCCGGATCCGCGTCGTGCGCCGGCCCGAGAACGGCCACATCGCGGCCGCCACCAACACCGCGCTCGGGCTCGCGCGCGGGGCCTACATCGCCTTCATGGACCATGACGACGTCCTGCCGGCCCACGCCCTCTACGAGGTGGCCAAAGCCATCCGGCGCGAGCCGGACCTCGACCTGATCTACAGCGACGAGGACAAGATCGACGCCGACGGGCGGCGCTTCGAGCCGCACTTCAAGGGCGACTGGAACCCGGAGCTTCTCTACGGCCAGAACTACCTCAACCACCTGACCGTGGTACGCCGCAGCCTCGTCGAGGCGGTGGGGGGCTTGCGGACCGGCTTCGAGGGCAGCCAGGACCACGACCTGCTCCTGCGCCTGAGCGACCGGCTCGATCCCGCCCGCGTGCGCCACCTGCCGGTGATCCTCTATCACTGGCGCACCGCGATCGGCTCCGGCACCTTCTCGGATGCGTTCCTGGCGCGGGCCGAGGCGGCGCGCCTGCGGGCGCTCGAGGAGCTGGTGGCGCGGCGCGGCTGGCCGCATCGGGTCGAGCGCGGGCCGCTGGGCTTCAACCGGCTGGTGCGCGCCCTGCCCGATCCGGCGCCGCGCGTCTCGGTCGTCATCCCGACCAAGGACCGGGCCGAGCTCCTGCGCGTCGTCCTCGACGGGCTCCTCGCCCGCACCGACTATCCCGACATCGAGGTCGTGGTGGTCGACAACGGCAGCACCGAGCCCGCGGCCAAAGGCCTGCTCGCGGAAGCGGGCGCCGATCCGCGGGTCCGGGTGCTGTCGCGGCCGGGGGCCTTCAACTTCTCGGGGCTGTCGAACGACGGCGCGGCCGCGGCGAGCGGGCCCCTGCTCCTGTTCCTCAACAACGACATCGAGGTGCGCGAACCGGGCTGGCTCGCCGAGATGGCCTCGATCGCGGTCGAGCCGGCGGTGGGGGCGGTGGGCGCCAAGCTGTCCTACCCGGACGGCACGCTCCAGCACGGCGGCGTGGTGCTCGGCGTGGGCGGCGTGGCCGGCCACAGCCACCCGGATATCGGGCCCGACGACCCGGGCTATTTCGGCCGGATGGTGCTCGCGCAGGAAGTCTCGGCGGTGACCGGCGCCTGCCTGATGATCCGGCGCGAGGTGTTCGAGGCGGTCGGGCGCTTCGATGCCGAGCGCCTGGCGGTGGCCTTCAACGACATCGACCTGTGCCTGCGGGTGCGCAAGGCCGGCTACAGCGTGATCTGGACGCCGCACGCCGCCCTGACCCACCACGAATCGAAGAGTCGTGGCAAGGAGGACACGCCGGAGAAGCGCGCCCGCTTCGAGGCCGAGGTCGCGACCATGACCGAGCGCTGGGGCCCGGAACTCCGCAACGATCCCTATTACAACCCCAACCTCGCCCGGGCGAAGGCGCTGTTCCGCCTTTGGTGACGGCGCGCCCGTTGCCCGTTTCGCACTGCAACGCTACAGCGATGCCCGCGGGCACCGGGCCACGCCGCTGCCGGGAGGACGTGAGATGCGCGTTGCGATGGTGGGGGCGGGCTATGTCGGCCTGGTGTCGGGGGCGTGCTTCGCCGATTTCGGCCACACCGTCGTGTGCGTCGACACCGCGCCCGAGAAGATCGCCGCCCTGAACGACGGCCGCATCCCGATCTACGAGCCCGGCCTCGACGCGCTGGTCGCCGAGAACGTGCGCCAGAGCCGCCTCTCCTTCACCACCGACCTCGGCCGGGCCGTCGCCGGCGCCGACGCCGTCTTCATCGCCGTCGGCACCCCGTCGCGCCGCGGCGACGGCTTCGCCGACCTCAGTTACGTCTACCAGGCCGCCCGCGACATCGCCGGCGCCGTCACCGGGCCGACCGTCGTCGTCACCAAGTCCACCGTGCCGGTCGGCACCGGCGACGAGGTCGAGCGCATCGTCCGCGAGGCGAGGCCCGAGATCGCCATCGCGGTCGCCTCCAACCCCGAGTTCCTGCGCGAGGGCGCGGCGATCGCCGACTTCAAGCGCCCCGACCGCATCGTCATCGGCGCCGACGATCCGCAGGCCGCGTCCGTGGTCAGCGAGCTCTATCGCCCGCTCTACCTCAATCATGCGCCGATCCTGGTGACGTCCCGGCGCACCGCCGAGCTGACCAAGTACGCGGCCAACGCCTTCCTGGCGACCAAGATCACCTTCATCAACGAGATCGCCGACCTCTGCGAGCAGGTCGGCGCCGACGTGCAGGAGGTCGCCCGCGGCATCGGGCTCGACAACCGCATCGGGCGCAAGTTCCTGCATGCCGGCCCGGGCTACGGCGGCTCGTGCTTCCCGAAGGACACGCTGGCGCTGGTTAAGACGGCGCAGGACGCCGGCTCGCCGGTGCGGCTGGTCGAGACGGTGGTGGCGGTCAACGACCAGAGGAAGCGCGCGATGGCGCGCAAGGTGGTGGCGGCCTGCGGCGGATCCGTGCGGGGCAAGCGGATCGCGGTGCTGGGCCTGACGTTCAAGCCGAACACCGACGACATGCGCGACGCGCCGTCGCTGGCGATCATCGCAGGCCTGCAGGATGCGGGGGCGACGGTGGCGGCCTACGACCCGGAGGGGGTGGAGCAGGCGCAGGCCCTGTTGAACCACGTGGACTACGCCGCCGACCCGTATGCCTGCGCGTCGGGGGCGCACGCTCTCGTGATCGTAACCGAGTGGGACGCGTTCCGGGCGCTCGACCTCAAGCGCCTGCACGCCGCCATGGCCGAGCCGATCCTGGTCGACCTGCGCAACGTCTACCGACCCGAGGATGCCCGCCGGCACGGCTTCGCCTATGCCAGCATCGGGCGGCCCTGATTAGTCGCGATGTCCGCGACGGCGCCGCGCCGCCGTCACGGACCTGAGAATTTTTCCATTTTCAAGATTTCTTCGATACCAGATACGACCGCCCGCCGGGAGCCAGCCGATGCAGACCTTCTTCGTCGAGATCAAGTGCCGCCTGGGCAAGACCTACACCGTGGCGAGCGCCCTGGCCGACCGCGAGATCGCGTCCGAGATCTATTCCACTGCCGGCCATTACGACGTGCTGGCGAAGTTCCACGTCGATGACGGTGTGGATATCGGGCACTTCGTGGCCGAGCACGTGCAGACCATCGCGGATATCCAGGATACCCGCACCATCATCACCTTCAAGGCCTTCTGACCGCGCCCAGCGCGGGTCCCGGGCCGGTCTGCCGCATTGCGACCCGATTCATCGGGTCTAACGGTTCGGGCGCACCCCGGCCCCGCCTGGACCGCGCCAAGCTCAACCGGACGCTTCATGAGGCTCGGCATTTCTTTCAGATGACAGTGTTGTGTCGCGTGCGCAGGCATTGTGCCTGGTCTTGTGACAGGACTTCGACTGATGAAGGGATGTCACACTTGAGCCAAGTCTTGCTACTTCGGGGCGGGTCGTGCCGTTCCGGGGTTGGCGCGACGCGGGCGTCATACTATGGGTTGGGTTGAATGCCCGGGTGCGGCGCCGTCGCCTCCGGTCCTCCGTAAAAGAGCGTGTGCGAATCGAACGTGACACAGCGTCCTGACATCGCGATCATCGGTCGGGCCTGCCGGCTTCCGGGCGCCTCCGGCGTCGACAGCCTCTGGCAGATGCTCATCGAGGGACGGTGCGCCGTCTCGCGCATCCCGGAGGACCGCTGGTCCCTCGAGCGCATGGGCCACCCCCGGGCGCAGGAGCGCGGCAAGAGCTACACCTGGGCCGCCGGCGTCATCGACGATCCCTGGTCCTTCGATCCGTCCGTGTTCGGCATCTCGCCCCGCGAGGCGGAGCAGATGGACCCGCAGCAGCGCCTGCTGCTGGAGCTGACCTGGGAGGCGCTGGAGAGCGCGGGCCTGCGCCCGTCGGCGGTGGCCGGCAGCCCGATCGGCGTGTTCGTGGGCGCCTCCTCGCTCGATTACGGCAACCTCCGGGTGCTCGACGCGGCCTCGGGCGACGCCTACGCGGCGACCGGCAACACGCTGTCGATCCTCTCGAACCGCATCTCCTACATCTTCGACCTGAAGGGGCCGAGCTTCACCCTCGACACCGCCTGCTCGTCGTCCCTCGTCGCCCTCGATGCCGCGGTCGCGGCGATCGCCTCGGGGCGGATCGACACGGCGGTGGTGGCGGGCGTCAACCTGCTGGTGAGCCCGTTCAACTTCGTGTCGTTCTCCAACGCCTCGATGCTGTCGCGCACCGGCCTGTGCCAGGCCTTCTCGGCCAGCGCCGACGGCTACGTGCGCGCCGAGGGCGGCGTCGTCCTGGTGCTGCAATCGGCGGCGGCCGCCGCCCGCAACGGCGCGACCGTGCGCGGCGTGATCGCCGCCTCGAAGGTGAATTCCGACGGGCGCACCACCGGCATCTCCCTGCCGTCGGGCTACGCTCAAGGCGCGCTGCTGGAGGAGATCTACCGCGAGGCTGGGGTGTCCCTCGACGCGATCGCCTTCATGGAAGCCCACGGCACCGGCACGCCTGTCGGCGACCCGATCGAGGCCGGCGCCATCGGCAACAAGCTCGGCCGCGGCCGCTCGACGCCCCTGCCGATCGGCTCGATCAAGACCAATATCGGCCATACCGAGCCGGTCTCCGGCCTCGCCGGCCTGCTCAAGGCGAGTCTCGCGCTCGAGCACGACCTGCTGCCGCCCTCGCTGCACAGCGCCGAGCTCAACCCGGCGATCCCGTTCGACGAGCTGAACCTCGCGGTGAACCGCGAATTGCGGCCCCTGCCCCGCACGGCCAAGGAGCGCTTCGCCGGCGTCAACTCGTTCGGCTTCGGCGGCACCAACGCCCATGTGATCCTGACAGATCCCATCCTGACCGACCCGGCGCCCGTCGCGGCGTCGGTCGCACCCGCCGCGCAGCGGACGCCGGAGGTGCTGCTGGTCTCGGCCCAGACCAAGGCGGCCCTCGCCGACCTCGCCCAGGACTACGCCACCCGCCTCGACGGGGCGGACGCGGCCGAGATCGCCCGCGTCGCCGCGGCCGCCGCCCATCGCCGCGAGCGCCTGCCGGTCCGCGCCGCGATCCCGCTGCGCGACCTCGGCACCGAGGACGTCGCCGAGGTGCTGCGCAACGTCGCCGAGGGCGAAGAGACGCCGGCGGCGGTCGTCGCCACCGCGGTCGAGCGCGCCGGCGGCGTCGCCTTCGTGTATTCGGGCAACGGCAGCCAGTGGGCCGGCATGGGCCGCGACGCCTACGCCCTCAACCCGGTCTTCCGCGCCCGCTTCGACGAGGCCGATGCCCTGTTCCGGCCGCTCGCCGGCTGGTCGCTGAAGGACGCGCTGTTCGCCGACGACCTGGAGGAGCGCCTCGCCCTCACCAGCGTGTCGCAGCCGCTGATCTTCGCCATCGAGGCCGCCTCCACCGCGGCGCTGAAGGCCGTGGGCCTCGCGCCCACCGCGATCGTCGGCCACTCGGTCGGCGAGATCGGCGCGGCGGAAGCCGCCGGCATCCTGACCCTCGAGCAGGCGGTGAAGGTCATCTTCTACCGCTCGAAGCACCAGGAGGCGACCCGCGGGCTCGGCACCATGGCGGTGCTGCTCGCCCCCGTCGAGGAGGTGCAGGCCTTCCTCGCCGACTACCCCGAGCTCGACATCGCCGCCTATAACAGCCCGAAGGCCGTGACGGTGGCGGGTCCCGTGGCGGCGATCGACGCCGCCATGAAGGCGCTCGCCCGCAAGCGCCGCCGCGGCCGCAAGCTCGATCTCGACTACGCCTTCCACGGCCGGCTGATGAACCCGATCGAGGCGCCGCTGCGGCGCGACCTCGCTGGGCTCAAGCCCTCCGCCGGCACCGTGCCGCTCGCCTCGACCGTGACCGGCGACGTGCTCGACGGCACCGCCTTCGATGCCGGCTACTGGTGGCGCAACATCCGCGAGCCGGTGCGGTTCAGCGCGGCGGTCCAGGCCGCGGCGCAGGCCGGCGCCCGGATCTTCGTCGAGGTCGGCCCGCGCCCGACCCTGCTGCCCCATATCGGCGACTGCCTCGAGCCCCTCGGCCTCGACGCCGCCACGGTCGGCGTGCTGCCGAAGAAGACGCTCGCCACCGATCCGTTCCGGCGCGCGCTGGCGGCCTCGCTCGCCGCGGGTGCCGCGGTCGACGAGGCTCTGGCCTTCGGCGCCGATCCGGCCGGCAGCGTGGCGCTGCCGCACTATCCCTGGCAGCGCAAGGTCTTCCGCCTGCCGGAGACCACCGAGGCGACGAACCCGGCGAGCGCGCGGCCCTACCACCCGCTGATCGGCACCCGCCAGGGCCCGGACGGGCTGGAATGGCTGGCCCATCTCGACGTCGCGACGGTGCCCGAGCTCGACGACCACCGCATCGACGGCCAGGCGATCCTGCCCGGCGCGGGCTTCGCCGAGATGGCGCTGGCGGTCGGCCGCGAGATCGTGCGCTCGGAGAGCGTGACGCTCGCCGACCTCGAGATCCAGCAGCCGATGGTCTTCGCCGAGGACGCGGTGCGCGAGGTGCTGTGCCGGTTCTCGCCCGGCGCCAACCTGGTGCAGATCCTGTCCCGGCCGCGGCTGAGCCAGGCGCCCTGGCAGCTCCACGCCGTCGCCAAGCTGGTCGAGGGCGAGACGCCGCCGCCGGCCCGCCTCACCGGCCGCGACGCGGCGGCCCTGCCCTCCGAGACGACGGTCGAGGGCGAGGCGCTCTACGCCCGCGCCCGGGCCTCCGGCCTCGGCTTCGGCCCGTCCTTCCGCCAGGTCGCCCGCTCGGCCCGGCTCGACGACGCCACCATCGTTTCCGATCTCGTGCCCGCCGAGGCGAGCACCCGCTACGGCCTCGTGCCGGCGCGCCTCGATTCCTGCTTCCACGGGTTGATCCTGCTCTTCGCCGACCTCCTCGGCGAGGCGGCGAGCCGGGCCTACGTGCCGATCCGCTTCGGCGAGATCCGGCTCGTGCGCCCCGGCGCGGCGATCGCCCGGGCGGTGATCCGCACCCGGCGCTGCAACGAGCGCAGCATCCTGGCCGACTTCACCCTGGTCGACGAGGCCGGCGAGGTGATCGCGACCTTGCGCGAGGGCCGGTTTCAGGCCTTGCGCATGAAGGCGGGCAACGACCTCGACGCCTTCGCGATCCGGCAATTCACCGAGCTCGCCACCGAGCCGACGGCGATCGCCCTCGAGCCGCAGCCCGCCATCGCGGCGCTGGTGCGCCGGCAGGCCGGCAGCGTCACGGCGACGGCTGAGGCGGGCTTAGGCGCCGGCCACATGCTGCTCGAAGGCTGGGCGACGTCGCTCGCTGATTGCCTCGCCCGCGGCCTCGCGGTCGGCGGTGTCGTCGACGTCGCGGCCTCGCGCCGGCTGCCGGCGGCCTTGCGGCCCTGGCTGACCAACCAGCTCCTGGCCCTGGAGGTCAGCGGTCTCGCGGAGGCGTCCGGCGACGGGCGCTGGCGCCTGCGCGCCGACGTCACGCTGCCTGCGCCCGACGAGATCATGCGCTGGATCGCGGCCGACCATCCCGAGCTGTCGGCGGAGCTGCTGCTCTGCGCCGATCTCGGCGCCGTGGTCTCGCGCATCCTCGCCGGCACGCTCTCGGACGCCCCGTCCCTGCCGCAGGCGGCCCTCGACGCGTTCTCGCTCCGCGGCGCCACCGTGCGGGCCTCGGCCGACGCGGTGATGCGGCTCCTCTCCGACAGCGCCGCGTCGCTCCCGCGCGACCGGGCCCTGCGCCTGCTCCAGGTCGGGTTCGGGCCGCTCTCGGCCCAGGTCGCGACCTTCGCCGGCCTGCACGAGGCGCGCCTGACGGTGTTCGAGGCCGACCGGCGCCTCGCCGAGCGCGCCCGTCTCGCCCTGCCCTCCGGCGTCACGATCGTCGAGGATCCGGCGACGCTGGGTCTCGCCGCCTTCGACGCGGTGCTGGCGAGCGACGTGCTCCACCGCGGCTCCCGCGACCTGCTCACCCCGCTCGCGGCCTCGCTCGCAGCCGGCGGGCTGTTCGCGGCGGTCGAGCCCGGCGCCTCGCTGTTCCGCGACATGGTGTTCGGCCTTGACCCCGGCTGGTTCGAGACCGCGGGCGAGGTTCCGGTCGGGCGTCTCGACGACGTGGCGGGCTGGCAGCGCTCGTTGAGCGCCGTCGGCCTCGTCAAGGTCGCGGCGGATCGCGCGGTCACCCGCAACGGCAACGACCTCCTGCTGCTGGCGGAAGCCCCGCCGCGGCCGAAGGCCGCCGCCGGCCAGACCTTCGCCTTCGTGATCGGCTCGGAGGACGAGTTCGCGGCCGAGACCGCCTCGTCGCTGGCGACCCTTCTGGTCGCGAGCGGGGTCCACGTCTCGATCATCCTCGATTCCGAGGCCTCGCTCCGCGAACTGGAGCGCGAGACGCCCGACACGGTCGTCTACCTCGCCGGCGCCTTCAACCGCGGCGGCGAGCCGGCCGAGCGGCTGCGCGAGCGCTGCCTCGGGCTCAAGCGCTGCGTCGAGCATCTCGGCAGCCGCCCGACCCGGCTCTGGGTGGTCTGCCCCGGCGCCACCCGCGACCGCGGCGGGCTCGCCTGCGGCGTCGAGGCCGGCGTCTGGGCCTTCACCCGGACGCTCGCCAACGAGGTCGCGTCGCTCGACGTGCGCCGCATCGACCTCTCGACGGCGATCCCGTCGAAGCGCGCCGCCGAGCGCCTGCGCGACCTGATCCTGTCCGGCACGCCCGAGACCGAGATCGTGGTCGACGACAACGCCACCCGGGTCGTGCGCTTCTCGCAAGGGGCGCGGCCGGCCCGCCGTTCCGGTCCCGCGGCCCCGGCCGCGCGGCTCGAGCGCAGCACGACGGGCGGCCTCAACGAGATGCATTGGGGCCCGGCCGAGCGCGTCGCCCCCGGTGCGGGCCAGATCGAGATCGCGGTCGAGGCCACCGGCCTCAACTTCCGCGACGTGCTCTGGGCCCTGTCGATGCTGCCGGAAGAAATCCTCGAGGACGGCTTCGCCGGCCCGCGGCTCGGCCTCGAATGCGCCGGCCGCGTCGCCGCGGTGGGTGCCGGCGTGACCGCGTTCAAGCCCGGCGACCGGGTGGTGGCCTTCGCCCAGTCGGGCTTCTCGACCCACATCGTGGTGCCCGAGATGGTCGTGGCGGCCGCCCCCCAGGGGCTGTCGCCGGAGGCTGCCGCCACCACGCCGGTGGCCTTCCTCACGGCCTATTACGGCCTCGTGACGCTCGCCCGCCTCAAGGCCGGCGAGTGGGTGCTGGTCCATGGCGGCGCCGGCGGCGTCGGCCTGGCCGCGCTCCAGATCGCCCGGATGCGCGGCGCCCGGGTCATCGCCACCGCCGGCTCGAACGAGAAGCGGGCGCTCGTCAAGGCGCTCGGCGCCGAGCACGTGCTCGACTCGCGCTCGCTGGCCTTCGTCGACGACATCCGCCGCATCACCGGCGACGGCGTCGACGTGGTGCTCAACAGCCTGTTCGGCGAGGCGATGGAGCGCAGCCTCAATGCGTTGAAGCCCTTCGGGCGCTTCGTCGAGCTGGGCAAGCGCGACTACGTCGCCAACACCCATATCGGCCTGCGGCCGTTCCGCCGGAACCTGTCGTATTTCGGCGTCGACCTCGACCAGCTGCTCCAGTTCCAGCCGGAGGAAGGCAAGCGGCTGTTCCGCGAGGTGATGGCTTTGTTCACCGACGGAAGCCTGAAGGCGCTGCCCTACCAGCCCTTCGCGGCCGAAGAGGTCTCGGACGCCTTCCGGCTGATGCAGCAATCGGGTCACGTGGGTAAGATCGTGATCGCGCCGCCGAAGGCCGGCACGATCCCGGCCGAGACGACGAAGCCGTTCGTGGTCGCGCCCGACCGCGTCCACCTCGTCACCGGGGGCCTTGGGGGCTTCGGCATCGAGGCGGCGCGCTGGCTCGCCGACCAGGGGGCGCGCCACATCGCGCTGGTCGGCCGCACGGCGCCGACCGGCGAGGCGGCCTTGTCGGCGATCGCCGATCTCAAGGCCCGCGGCGTCGCGGTGCAAGTCGAGTCCTGCGACATCACCGACCGCGCGGCAGTCCAGCGGCTGATCGCCCGGGTGGAGGCCAAGGGCGTCAAGCTCGCCGGCATCATCCACGGTGCGATGGTGCTGCAGGACGGCCTGATCGCGAACCTCGATCCCGCCGCGCTGGAAGCGGTGATCGCCCCCAAGGTGATCGGCGCGGGCCATCTCGACGCCCTCACCCGCGACCGGGCGCTCGACTACTTCGTGCTGTTCTCCTCGGCCACGACCTTCATCGGCAATCCGGGCCAGGGCTCCTACGTTGCCGCCAACGGCTTCATGGAGGGCCTCGCCCGCCAGCGCCGCCGCCTCGGCCTGCCGGCCCTGGCGGTGGCCTGGGGCGCCATCGGCGACGTGGGCGTGCTCGCCCGCAACAAGGCGGTGATGGAGACGCTGGCCGGCCGCGTCGGCGTGACCCCGGTCGATGCCCGCAAGTCCCTCGACCTGATGGCCGAGGCGCTGGGCGTGCAGGGCGCGGCGCCCGACGACGCGGTGATCGCCATCGCGGCGATGCACTGGGGCAAGGCGCGCGAGCGCCTCGCCACCCTGCGCTCGCCGAGCTACGCCAGCCTCGGCTCGGAGCAGCAGGCGGAGGCCGGTGGGCAGGCCGCGATCAGCATCGCGGGCCTGCTGCGCGCCCACGACCTCGACGACGTCCGCAAGACCGTGGCGGATGCCATCGTGGAGGACATAGCCCGCATCCTGCGCCTGCCGAAGGACGACATCAGCCGGGTGCGCCAGCTCTCGGAGATCGGCCTCGACTCGCTGATGGGCGTCGAGCTCGGCGCGAGCCTGCAGGAGCGCTTCGGCCTCGACGCGCCGCCCTCCGGCGTGTCGAGCGGCCAGACCGTGACCGAACTCGCCGACACCCTGATCCAGTCGGTGGCGGCCCCGGTCGACGACAGCGCGGCGGCGGTGCTCAGCCTGTCGCAGCGCCACGGCGGGGCCGAGGCGGCCGACGCCGCGACGCTCCAGTCCCTCCAGGTTCTGGTCGAGCAGAACAGCCAGGACATCAAGGTCATCACCCAATGAGCAGCGGATCCTCCCACGGCGCGGGCGGGCGCGAGGCCCTGGCGGGCTTCGTCGCCGCCCGCCTCGGCAAGGCTCCCGTCCGTCCGGCGCCGGCCCGTCCGGCGCCCAAGCCCGCCCTCGCCCAAGCCCAGAGCTTCGACAGCCTGCCGGCCTACAAGGAGCTGAAGCTCCAGCGCTCCGCGGCCGACCTGATCGGCCTCGGCAACCCGTTCTTCCGCGTCCACGATGCCAAGGCTGGTGCCACGACGCGGATCGACGGGCGCGCCTTCACCAATTTCTCGTCCTACGATTACCTCGGCCTCAACGGCCATCCGGAAGTGAACGCGGCGGCGCAAGGTGCGCTGGCGGAATACGGCACCTCGTCCTCGGCGAGCCGCATCGTCGCCGGCGAGCGCCCGGGTCACCTGACCCTCGAGAAGGCCATCGCCGCGCATTACGGCACCGAGGCCTGCGTCGTGATGGTGAGCGGGCACGCCACCAACGTGGCGACCATCGCGGCCCTGCTCGAGCCCGGCGACGTGATCTACCACGACGCCCTGATCCACAACTCGGTGGTCACCGGCGCGCAGCTCTCGGGCGCCCAGCGCCGCAGCTTCGCGCATAACGACCTCCAGGCCCTCGAATCTCTGCTGCACGCGACGCGCCACGAGCACCGCCGAGCGCTGATCGTGATCGAGGGCCTCTACAGCATGGACGGGGACGCCCCCGACCTCGCGGGGGTCGTCGCCCTCAAGGAGCGCTACGGCGCCTGGCTGATGGTCGACGACGCCCACGGCCTCGGCGTGCTCGGCCAGGACGGCCACGGCCTGCACGAGCATTGCGACGTGCCCCCCGGCAGCGTCGACATCTGGATGGGCACGCTGTCGAAGACGCTGTCCTCCTGCGGCGGCTACATCGCGGGTGCCGGGGCCCTGGTCGAGCTCCTGAAATGCACCGCCGGCGGCTTCGTCTACTCGGTCGGCCTGTCGCCGCCGCTCGCCGCCGCCGCCACCGCCTCGCTGGCGCTGATGCGGCGCGAGCCGGAGCGGGTGGCGCGGCTTCGCCGCAACGGCGCGCTGTTCCTGGCCTGCGCCCGCGAGCGCGGCCTCGATACCGGCACCAGCCTCGGCCTCGCGGTGGTCCCGGTGATCCTCGGCGACTCGCTCAAGGCCGTGACCCTGTCCGACCGGCTGTTCAAGCGCGGCATCAACGTGCAGCCGATCATCCACCCGGCGGTGCCGGAGCGCTCCTCGCGGCTGCGCTTCTTCATCACCTCCGAGCACACGCCGGAGCAGATCCGCGAGACCGTGACGGTGCTCGCCGACGAGCTCGACGAGCTGAATCAGGGCGGCTCGCTGGTCGAGCGGCTGATGTCGCGACGGGCGTGAGGCGCGAGGGCCTTTCCGGTCCTCTCAAATCATCCATGATACCCTCCGTGTCATCCCGGGGCTCGCCGCAGGCGAGAACCCGGGATCCATAACCGCCGACGCTGAAGAACGGGGCGAACCGCGTTCCGGCTTATCCTTGACCGTCGACGGATATGGATCCCGGGTTCCGCTGCGCGGCCCCGGGATGACACAGAGGGTTTGTCCAGGGCGGCGCAGGTCGACACTCGGAGTGCCGATCTCCCGGATCACGGCTTGAGCGACAGGCTCAGCGCTTCCCGCAGATCCCCGGCATCGACGAGCTTCCGCCCCCGCCGCTTCAGGTCGCGCAGCTGCGCGGGCGTCGGGAAGCCGCAATAGGGCAGGACCGGGACGCTCCGCCCCTCCGGCAGCGCGCCCGCCCGCTCGGCCTCGGCCAATACCCCCTCCAGCAGCGGCCGCCCGGCCTCGTGCAGCAGCACCGCCGCCCGCGAGGCGGTGACGCCATCGGGCAGCGGCACCGGCGCTTGCGCCAGGATCCCGCCGGCATCGATCGCCGGCGCCAGCCGGTGCACGGTGACGCCGAAATCCGGCCTGTCCTCCAGGAGCGCGTGCAGGGTCGGCACCGGGCCGCGGTGGCGCGGCAGCAGCGAAGGGTGGACGTTGAGTCCCCCCTTCGGCGCCGCCGCGAGCGTCGCGGCGTCGAAGATCTGGTCGAAGTGGAACGACAGGATCAGGTCGGCCCCGTGCTGGCGCAGGAGTCCGGTCGTCTCCGGCCCGTTCACGTCGGTGAGGGTGGCGTGCGGCAGGCCGAGGCGCCGGCACAGGGTGCGCAGGGGCGTCGCCTCCGGCACGTCGCGGCTGCCCGACAGCGCCTGCGTCGCCGGCGCGAGTCCTCGGGTCAGGTCGGGCAAGCCGAAATTCACCGCGAGGTAGGGCAGGAAGCCGGGCCCGGATCGCGCGAGGTGGCGCCGCACCTGGCCGGTCAGCCCGCCGGTGCTCGGCCGCTCGGGGTCGGACAGGCCGACGAAGGCGATCCGCTCGGCATGGTCGGCGACGAAGCGGCGCACGGCCCGGGCGTTGGGCAGCGCTTCGAGGGTGAACAGGGCGATCCGCACCGGACTTTACGTCTCCGTAACCACAGGGGTCAGCGCTGCTGGCGCTCGCTCATCCGGAAGCTGAAGCCGCGCATGCCGAGGCGGCGCCAGGATTCCGGGATCAGCCCGGCGCCCCGCGCCGCCGCGGCGAGGGCCGCCGGGAAGGCGACCACCGCCTCGTCCCGGGCGAGGCCCTTGGCGATGCGCTTGGCGGCGGCCTCGGCGCTCATCTCGAGCGGGCGCCAGCCCTCGTAATCGGCGCCCATCGCGGTCTTCACGTAGCCGGGGCAGACCACGTTCATCCGCACGCCCTTCGGCGCCAGCTTCTCCCGCAAGGCGAGGCCGTGGGCCAGCAGCGCCGCCTTGGTGCCGCTATAGGCCGGCGCGTCGGGCAGCGGCGCATAAGCGGCGAGCGAGGAGATCAGGGCGATCTGGCCGCTGCCGCGCGCGGCCATCAGGGCGACCGCCGGCAACGCCACGTTGAGGGCGCCCATCAGGTTCACGTCGTAGACCAGGAGCGCGGTCTCCTCCGTCTCGAGCCCCCCGTCCGGATGGCCGCCGTTGACCCCCGCATTGGCTATGACGAGGTCGAGGCCGATCCGCCCGGCGACGTCGTCGATCCAGGCGCGCACGCCGTCGCGGTCGCGCACGTCGAGGGTCCGGGTCTCGACCGCGGCGCCCTTGCGCCGGCAGGCCTCGGCCACCGTCTCCAGGCGCGCAGGCCCGCGGGCGTTCAGGACCAGGGTGGTGCCGGGGGCGGCGTAATGCTGCGCCAGGGCCGCGCCGATGCCGCTCGAAGCGCCGGTGATCAGGATGACGGGCAAGGGCGGTTCTCCCGGGGATCGGAACGCGGCGGCACGGCCCGCGCCTCTAGCACGGCGGTCCCTGCCGGGTCGCGGAAAAATCCGACCGGCCCGGATCTGAAAAAACCGGATCGATTGTAGGGTGAACCGGTTCAGGACAGGGCTCGGCCCGGCGAGCCGGCCGTCCCGCCCACTGGGCGCGTGCTTGACGGGGCCTGGGTGATGTGGAACGGCCCCTGCTCCGGGTTGCATGGCCGGGGCGGCACGGTCCGCCAGTGAGTGAGAGGCGGATGGATCGCGGCAAGCTGAAGCGGTTGTGGCCCCGGATGCCGTCGGAGTCGGAGGGGCCCGGTCCCCGCCGCTCGCGGCGCCTGGGCAGCGAGCCGACCTCGCGGCGGGTGCGCCTGAGCGACCGTTGGGACGAAGGCTTCCTGCGGCTCGGCGACGCCCGTCCCGAGCGCGCCTTGAGCTACATCATCGACGGGCTCGGCATCCATTACGATGCCACGGCGCCGAGCGAACTCGAGGTCATGCTCGAGGAGGGCGGCTGGGAATCGGACGAGCTCATCGCCCGCGCGCAGGCCGGCATCGCGCGCCTGCGTGCGGGGCGGCTCAGCCTCGACAACGATTCCCGCCGCCGCGACCTGCCGGCGCGCACCGATCCCACCCGCCGGCGCGTGGTGATCGTCGACCAGGCCGTCGGCGACCCGACCGTCGGGTTCGGCCTCGCCGGCGCCAGCGCCTTCGCGGCGATGCTGGCGGCCGCGGCCGCCGACGCGCCGGAGGCCGAGCGCCTGGTGGTGATGGATCCGGCCGCCAGGATCGGCCGGCGCGGCCACATCGACGCGGCGATGGCGGAGGCCGCCGGCGCCCGCCTGGTCGGCGACCCCGTCACCGCCTGGTCGGTGGCGGAAGGGTGCGACCGCGTCTACGTCGTCTCGGCCCATGCCGGCTTCGAGGCGGCGCTCGCCGGCACGCCCGTGACCTGCTTCGGCCTGCCCTTCTACGCCGGCTGGGGCTTCACCGACGACCGGCTGCACCTGCCCCGGCGCACCCGCCGGCGCAAGGCCGCGGACGTCTTCGCCGCCGCCTACCTGGTCTGCTCGCGCTACTTCGATCCCTATACGGGGGCGCCGGCCCGGTTCGAGGACGCCGTCGCGATCCTCGATCTCGTCGCGTCGCGCTGGCGCGAGAACGCGGTGCCGACCCTCTGCGTCGGCTTCTCGGCCTGGAAGCGGGACTGGATCACCAGGACCCTGTCGGCCCCGGGCCACCGCCCGGTGGTGCGCCGGGGCGACGCCCCGCTGACGGTGGGCGAGCTGGCGGAGGTCCGGCGCGTCGTGACCTGGGCCAGCCGGATGCCGGCCGGAACCGAGGAGGCCTGCCGCGCGGCGGGGGTGCCGCTCCTGCGGATGGAGGACGGCTTCCTGCGCTCGATCGGCCTCGGGGTCGCCCTGCGGCCCGGTGCCTCGCACGTCCTCGATGCCACCGGCGTCTACTACGACGCGACGGGTCCGAGCGACCTCGAGCGCCTGCTCGAGACCGGGACGTTTTCCCCCGATCTCCTCGCCCGGGCGGCGGCTCTGCGCGAGGCCGTGGTCGCCGCGCGGGTGAGCAAGTACAATGTCGGCAGCAACGCGATGCCGGCGATGCCGCGTCCGGGCCCGGTGGTGCTGGTCGCCGGCCAGGTCGAGAACGACGCCTCGATCCGCCTTGGTGGGACGACGGTCTCGGGCAATGCCGCGCTCCTGCGCCTTGCCCGTGAGCGCAATCCCGGTGCGGTGATCGCCTTCAAGCCGCATCCGGACGTCGAGGCGGGCCTCAGGCCCGGCTGGGTGCCGCCGGACGAGCTCGCCGCCCATGCCGACGTGGTCCTGCGCGACGTCTCGGCGATCGACGCGATCGAGGCGGCGGACCGGGTCGAGGTCGCGACCTCGCTGATCGGCTTCGAGGCGCTGCTCCGCGGCAAGGCCGTGACCACCCACGGCCTGCCCTTCTATGCCGGCTGGGGCCTGACCGACAATCCTGGCTGCCCCCGCCGCACCCGCCGCCTGACGCTCGACGAATTGGTGGCCGGCGCCCTGATCCTCTATCCGCGCTACGTCGATCCGCGCACCGGCCTGCCCTGCCCGCCCGAGGTGCTGGTGCAGCGCCTCGCCGAGGGCGACCCGGAGCTGGCGCGCCGCGCCGTCACCCCCGAGGCCCTGCTCAAGCAGGTCTGGTCCGTGATCTGGCGCCGCGTGCTGCGGCGGGGGTGAGGATCCCCCTCTATTTGGGACGTCCTGGTATCGACTGGTCGATACCAGGACGTCCGGCGCATGGGCGCCGACGCCCGTTCGGGTTCGGCCAGCGCCTTCGGACGAGTTCGAAGGCGCTGCGGTCAGGTCCGGGCCGGCGCGTCGATGGCGACGGCGCCGACCGGGCGCCACGGCGCGCCGCGGCCGGTCAGGCGGCGCTGGATGTCCTGCAACCCGAGATAGAGCGCCAGCTCCCGCCCGCGCAGGCCCGGTAGCGCCTTCGGGTCGAGGCCGGTCCAGGGCAGAAACGGGTTGCGGCGGATGTAGGTGTGCACCGTCACCCGCGTGCTCGCCCGCAGGCTCGGCGCCCGGGCGTGGAACCCGAACGTGTCGGCGATGACCAGGGTGTTGCCCGGCACCGCCACCCGCACCGGCGGGCCGTAGCCGAGCCCGGCGAGCTCCGCCTCGGTGATCCGGAACGAGCCTGCGGCGTGGTGCCCGTTGGCGGCGCCGCGGGCCGCGATGCTCTGCGCCCGCTCCCAGGCGAGGCGCTCCGGCGTCAGCCGGTGCGAGCCCGGCACGTAGGTGAAGGGCCCGTCCTCCTCGGCGACGTCGTGCAGGAAGAACCAGCCCTTGGTGGTGGCGTGGAAGGTGTCGGCGTGGAGCGCGGTCTGCGGATCGTTCGGCCCGTCGGGCTCGGCCAGCACCGTCTGGAGGTAGGTGACCGGCTCGCCGGCGCGCGAGGCGGCGTAGTGGGTCAGGGCCCGCAAGGCAGGGTGCTCGACCAACGCCCGCAGGTGCGGCAACTCCGCCAGGGCCCGCCCGCCGAGGGGCACCATCCGCTGCACCGCCTGGCCCTGCCGCAGCTCCCGCGCCTCGAAGGGGCGGCCGTAGATCTCGGCCTTCAGCGCCGCGAAGGCGTCCGGATCGAGGAAGTCGCGCTTGATCACGATGCCGTCGCGGTCGAAGGCGGTGCGGTCGGCCGGTTCGAGGCGATGGGCCATCCGGGCGCGCCGCTGCTCGGCCATGCGGGCGGCGAGCCGCACCCGCCCGGCATGGAGGCCGAGCCTGTTGAGGGCCGGGCTGCCGAGGATCGGGTTCTTGGCGAAGGACTTGTCGGCCCCGGCGACGCCCGCGAGCCAGAGCGGCGCCCGGACGGCCGCACCGAGGGCCCGCACCGCGCCGCGGGCGAGCGATGGGGCGGCGGGCGAGGTGGAGATGGACGACATCGGGGCGGGTCCTTCCCGGATCCTGCACGCGGTCGCGCGCACCGCGCACGTCTCGGTGCGACGAGAGCGGTCTTGCTGCCGGTGCAATTCGCACGCGCAAGCATTCTGTCCAGCCTGCATCCTGCAACGATGCAGCAACGCGAGGCCTGACGGCGAGAGATGCGCCGCTCTTCGCGACGGTTCACGCCCTCAGATCAGCACGGGCGCCGTCGATCTGGCTTTAACCTATGAAAATACGAGTATTGGACGACGCTAGGGCAGGATGAACAAACGAAAACGGGGCCGTTTCCGGCCCCGTCGCGATCGCCGATCGGATGTGTGTCGCGCGATCAGGCGTTCTGCAGCGCCTCGATGCCCGGCAGGTCGTCGCCGGCCTCGGGGGCCGTGCGGGCCCGGGAGCGGACCTCGAGCCAGGCCCCCTGCGTGAGGTCGAGGCGGGAGGCCGTGGCCTCCACCGCGGCGGCCAGGCCTTCGCCCTTGTAGTAGACGCCGCGGATCTGGATGTTGGCGACGATCGCCTTGATGAAGGCGTCCCACAGCTCGCGCCGGGGCGGCTCGGCCTTCGTCCAGAACGTCTCGAGGGCGCCCTGGTAGGTGAGGCCCTGGATGTCGTAGATCGCGGCGCCGAGCGTCATGGTCGGCTTGTTGGCGCGCATCGACCACAGGCCGACGGTGCTGTTGACCGTCACGACGCCGCGGCAACCCTCCAGCATCGCCCCGAGATCGCCGCCATCGACGAAGTCGACCCGGTCGGAGACGCCCCACTTCACCGCCGAGCGGCGCACGATGCGCGCCCAGTTGCGGATGCCGGGATCGAGGGGGTGGATCTTGACCAGCAGGCGCGACTCGGCCGGCGCATGCTCGGAGAAGGAGCGGATCACCGCGTGGATCGGCGTCTTCAGGTCGAAGAACGGCGAGTAGGCGCGCAGCTGGAAGTCGTTCTCCATCTGCAGCGGCAGCACGTAGTAGGTCGTGCCGGCCTCGCGCAGGCGGCGCACCAGGGCGTCGCCCCGCGGGCCGGTGCGCTTGGCGCGCAGGATGTGCAGGCCGGTGCCCATGTAGACCAGGGCCGGATGGTGCACCTGGTGCGACTTGTAGCCGGGATAGAGCCACCAGAGCCAGTTGCTCATCAGGTGGTAGCCCATGTCCCACACGGCCTGGAGCCAGAAGCTGTCGCGGTAGCGCGGCACCAGATCGGGCTCGGGCGCCTTCGCGGCGAGCGCCATCACGGCCTCGGGGTCCTTCGGGAAGCAGCTGTCCCCCGACATGCCGTCGCGCTCCAGCGTGATCCAGTCCGGCCGCAGGTAGCCGAAATCCGTCACCGTGACGTTCAGGCCGCGGGCCTTGGCGGCGGCGATCGCGACCTTGTGGTAGTAGCGCTGCTCGCCGAGCAGCATCAGGTCGGTCACGCCCTCGCGGTCGATCAGGTCGGCGATGAAGGCCGGCCAGGTCTCGCGGGTGCCGCGGAAGTTCACGCCGCCCGCCCGGCGCCAGAACAGCCAGTCGCCGAAGCAGAGGTTGACCCTCAGGCAGCGGTGGCCCCGCGCCTCGAGGGCGTCGGCGACCCGGGCGAAGTACGGCGTGACCGGACCCTGCAGGAACAGGAAGACCTGGCGGGCGCCCGGACGGACGGCCTGCCGGGCCGGTTCGACGTTTCGCGCGGGATCAGCTCTCACGGGCACACCTCGAGTCTGGGCAGGAGCCGGCCACGGTCACCCGGCGGGATCCTGCGACGGTCAAGGCCCGAGCAGGCTGGAGCCAGCCTGTCCGGGACGGACATTCGGGGCGCGCGAGAGCCGCGCGCGAGCCGCTGACGACGCGGACAGTACCGGCCGATCCGGGGCGAACAATGGCAATCCTGCAACAGTCGGGAACAATCGCAGGGCCCTCGTCGCGCGGGGGCGGTGGACGCTGTCGCGGTCGTCCGACGGACGAATGCCGCCATAAGGCCTGCGATCTGGGCAGGAACGTGGACGGATCGGGTTTATTCCCGGGATTCACAGTCCGTTACCGCACCACGTCGCCCCCACGCCACGGCGGGCGCCCGTACCGCCACGCTCGCGACGCATTTGCGGCCGACTTGCCCCGAGTTGCGGCCTCGCCGCGTGGGGCCGGTGCAACACCGGCGCCGCTTGTGCGCGCGGAGCGCACCGTTCATCGCTCCCGAGCACCCGAGATGGTAGGAAGGGGCGGCGAAGCGTGGCCGCTTTACGGCCGCGCCGGCGCGCGCTCGCCTTTCGGTGAGCGCCGCGAGCGATCGGGACGGGTGCCGGCGCGCCGGCATCGACGGAGTGGAAGACCAAAGCGGGCCGTCGTGGACGGCCCGGCTGGTTTCGGAGGGTGGTGCATGGTGCGCGTCGGTATGCCAGCGGTCCTGGCGGCTGCTTGCCTCATCGGGGGATGCAGCAGCTTCCTGCCCGCGGCCGGCCCGACGGCGAGCGCGGTCGTGGAGGGCGCCGACGTCGCGACCGACCAGGGCCTGCTCGCCCGCTACGAACTCGTCGACGTCGATGCTGCGGTGGTCGAGGCCCTGCGCGGCCGCCCGCTCGACAGCCTGCTCGCCTCCTTCGGCGACCGCCGCCCCTCCGTACAGCCGGTGATCGGCGTCGGCGACGCCGTCACGGTGACGATCTGGGAGGCCGGCAGCGGCGGCCTGTTCTCCGGTCCCGCCATCGCCGACCGCTTCTCCACCGGCTCGAAATCCTCCAGCATCCCCGAGCAGATCGTGGCCCGGGACGGGACGATCTCGGTGCCGTATGCCGGCCGCATCAAGGTCGCGGGCCGGCGCGCGCCGGACGTGCAGACCCAGATCGAGCAGGAGCTCGCCGGCAAGGCGATCCAGCCGCAGGTGCTCGTCACCGTCAACTCGCCGCTCAGCACCAGCGTCACGGTGCTGGGCGAGGCGGCGGCGGCCGGCGGCGGCGCCCGCCTGGCGGCGGCCCGGAGCGGCCCGGTCTCCAACCTCGGCGGCGGCCGCGTGCCGCTGACCGAGAAGGGCGACCGCCTGCTCGACGTCATCGCCACCGCGGGCGGCGTCTCGGCGCCGGTGAACGAGACCTTCGTGCGGCTGTCGCGCGGTTCCACCACCGCGACGGTGCCGCTCACCGCCGTCGTCTCCAACCCGCGCGAAAACATCTTCCTGCGCCCGGGCGACACCCTCACCCTGGTGCGCGACCCCCAGACCTTCCTGGCCGTCGGCGCGACGGGAGCGAATTACGAGATCCCGTTCTCGGCCGAGGGCATCACGCTGGCCCAGGCGCTGGCCAAGTCCGGGGGCCTGCGCGACTTCCAGGCCGATCCCGCCGGCGTGTTCATCTTCCGGTTCGAGCCGGCCTCGGTGGTGCGCCGCCTGCGCCCGGGCAGCGCGCTCCTGTCCTCGAACTTCGTGCCGGTGGTCTACCGGATCAACATGCGCGATCCCAACAGCCTGTTCGTCTCCCAGGCGTTCCGGATGCGCAACCGCGACCTTGTCTACGTCTCGAACGCGCCCTTCACCGAGGTCCAGAAGGTGCTCAGCGTGTTCTCCACCGTCACCTCGCCGATCGCCTCCGGCGCGTCGCTGTACTCCGCGACGCGGTAAACCGGGACGGAACCGGAAACGAGAACGGGCCCCGCGGGGCCCGTTCTTCGTTCAAGTCTCGGCGAGGGAGGGCGGCGCCGAAGCGCTGCCCCGCCTTGCCGCCCCGTCCTGCCGCTCAGCGGCTGAACTTCTTGTACTTGATCCGGTGCGGGATGGTGGAGTCGACGCCCAGGCGCCGCTTCTTGTCCGCCTCGTAATCGGCGAAGTTGCCCTCGAACCACTCGACGTGGCTGTCGCCCTCGAAGGCGAGGATGTGGGTCGCGATCCGGTCGAGGAACCAGCGATCGTGGCTGATGATCACCGCGCAGCCGGCGTAATCCTCCAGCGCCTCCTCCAGCGCCCGCAGGGTGTCGACGTCGAGGTCGTTGGTCGGCTCGTCGAGCAGCAGCACGTTGGCGCCGCTCTTGAGGATCTTGGCGAGGTGGACGCGGTTGCGCTCACCACCCGAGAGCACGCCCACCTTCTTCTGCTGGTCCGAGCCCTTGAAGTTGAAGGCGCCGCAATAGGCCCGGGAGTTGATCTCGCGCTTGCCGAGATACAGGATGTCGTTGCCGCCGGAGATCTCCTGCCAGACGGTCGCGTCGGGGTTGAGCGCGTCGCGCGATTGGTCGACGTAGCCGAGCTTCACGCTCTCGCCGATGCGGATGTCGCCCTTGTCGGGGCTCTCGAGGCCGTTGATCATCCGGAACAGGGTGGTCTTGCCGGCGCCGTTCGGGCCGATCACCCCGACGATGCCGCCCGGCGGCAGCTTGAACGACAGGTCGTCGATCAGCAGCCGGTCGCCGAAGGCCTTCTCCAGGTGGTCGAACTCGATGACGTTGTTGCCGAGCCGCTCGGCGATCGGGATGACGATCTGCGCGGTCGAGGGCCCCTTCTCCTGCGACTTGGCGACGAGGTCCTCGTAACGGGCGATACGGGCCTTGGACTTGGCCTGCCGGGCCTTCGGCGAGGCCGAGACCCATTCCTGCTCGCGCTCGATGGTGCGCTGGCGCGACTCCTCCTCGCGGCCCTCCTGGGCGAGGCGCTTCTGCTTCTGGACTAGCCAGGACGAGTAGTTGCCCTCGTAGGGGATGCCCCGGCCGCGGTCGAGCTCGAGGATCCAGCTCGTGACGTTGTCGAGGAAGTAGCGGTCGTGGGTGACGATGAGGATCGCGCCCGGATAGGTGCGCAGGTGCCCTTCGAGCCAGCCGACGGTCTCGGCGTCGAGGTGGTTGGTCGGCTCGTCGAGGAGCAGCAGCTCGGGCTGCCACAGGAGCAGGCGGCAGAGAGCGACGCGGCGGCGCTCGCCGCCCGAGAGGGTGGCGACCGCCACGTCGTCGCCCGGGCAGCGCAGGGCGTCCATCGCCTGGTCGACCTTGGAATCGAGATCCCACAGGCCCTTGGCCTCGATCTCGTCCTGGAGACGGGTCATCTCGTCCGCCGTCTCCTCGGAATAGTTCATCGCGAGCTCGTTGTAGCGGTCGAGGATCGCCTGGGACTCAGCGACGCCCTCCATCACGTTCTCGCGGACCGTCTTGTCCGGATCGAGCTGCGGCTCCTGCGGCAGGTAGCCGACCCGTGCGCCCTCGGCCACGAAGCCGTCGCCGTTGAACTCGGTGTCGATGCCCGCCATGATCCGCAGCAGCGTCGACTTGCCGGCGCCGTTGACGCCGAGCACGCCGATCTTGGCGTCCGGGTAGAAGGACAGGTGCACGTTGTCGAGCACCTTCTTGCCGCTGGAATAGGTCTTGGTCAGACCCCGCATGTGGTAGATGAATTCACGGGCCATGGGCTGGTCCTTCCGGGGTTCGTGTCGCGCGGTCCCGACCGGATTCGGGGCGGGCCGGGCGGATGATCGTGACGATGATCCGGCCCGACGGGCGCCGGCGCGGGCGGCCGCGCGTGGGAATTGGGAGTGCTCCCGCGCTTACCAGGGCCGCCGGGGGGGTGCAAGGCGGCCCGAGAGCACCCGCACCCGACGCGAGCGCCCTCATCCGAACGGGTTCTTCACCTCCGTCGTCGCCACCCGGACCTCGTCGGCCCGCTCGGGCAGGTCCTCCTCGTCCTCGAGGGCCGCCACGATCGCCGCCAGCGTCTTCTGCAAGGCCCGCGCCCGCTCCAGGCTCTCCCGGTCGCGGGCGAAATCGAGCGAACCGTGGAGCGCGATCCGGGCGCTGCCGTTCTCGAGGGTCAGGTCGCCGAGGGTCTGGACCGCGGCGTCGTCGGCGAAGGGGGTGAAGGCGGGCTTCGCGTGCGCGGGCAAGGGTGTCCTCTCAGACATGGGCAACTCGTTTCAGAACAGCGAGCGGAGGAAGTCGCGCCAGGCACGGCGGGCGGCGCGGCGCAATTCGGCGGCGAGCCAGTCGAGGAAGCCGGGCTCGCGGCGGCTGCGCGGGCCGCCGGCATGGTCGTCGCGCCGCGGCTCGGGCAGCGCCATGGTGCGGCGGCGGACCGAATCCGGCAGGTCCGGAAAGGCGACGATGCCGCCGAGGCCTGCGAGCTGGTCGAGGGAGATCGCCTCCCAGGCCTCGCCCGGGGCGGCGTTGCGGGCGAGGTAGACCCCGGCCTCGCCGCGATTGGCATCGTAGACCGCCTTGAACAGCCGGGTCGGGATCAGCACCCGGCCGCGCAGCGACTGCACGCTCGTGCCCTCGAACAGCGGCCCGGTGACCACGAACAGATCGCCGCGCTCGACCGCGAGCGCCCGCACGCTGCTCTCGATTCCGGCCCAGAGCTGGCGGTTGAGGTCCGGGTTCTGCGGCACGATGTTGGCGAGGGTGAAGGATTCGGCTTGCGCGCTCGGGCTCGGCATGTCGCCGGAGGGGGCCATGTGGCCCCGGTCCCAGCCGCTGCCGGCGTAATCCGCGAGGTCGGCGCGCGCCGCCTCCGGCACTCCCGCCTCCTCGTGGAAGGCATCGACCCGGTCGATCCGGCGCGCGGCCTCGACCCGCGCGGCGGTGAGGTGTTCGGCGGCGTAGAGCGGCGTGCGCGACAGGCCCGAATAGAGGACCGCGAAGGCCTTGTAGCACAGGAGCGTGGTGTCGGCGGAGAGCCGTGGATTGGTCAGCGTCGGGAGCGTGCCGCCCGCGAAATGCTCCGGGCAGGTGCGCGCCAGGGCCGGCCCCGGCAGGAGTGCCGTCGATCCGATCAGCAGCAGGACGCCGGCAACCGGCGGTTTCAGTGCGCTGAAGGCGGCAACGCGGATCACGCGCAGATCCGGACCCGCCGCGGGCCCTCGGGCGTCGGCCGCGAGCGCCAGGTACAGACGGGGATCCGGCGCCGCGCGACGGTGTCGCAGGTGCGGTCGGTGGGCCGGCAGACCGGCAGGTGCGGCAGCCAGGCGGGATCGAGGGCGGGGTAGAGCGGCACCGCCCGCGCCGGGCCGGGCGCTGCCAGGACACCCGAAGCCGCCAGCAGGAGGCCGAGGACGAGCCCGCGCGCCGGTATCGACCGTCCCATCTGGCCTCCGTTGAGGGGATGTGTCTTGAGCGGGACCGCTGAGGCGGTCACGTCGTGTCCAAGCATCCTAGCGCAATCCGGCGCAGCTGTCGCCGCGGCGCGAAGGATTCACGCCGGGTTCAGGATGTTCTTCGGAGTTGTTGGGCCACGCACAGCCGCAACCGTGACGTTCGCGCGTCGCGCCATGGCGCGATCGGCCGCTTGCGGTATAACGGCCGCCATCTGCGGGGACTCCCGGCCGCGAGGCTCAGGCGGAGTCCGCCCTCGAATGAGCGAGTGTCACGACTTGTCCGATCTGGTTCTTCCCCTCCTCGACCGCGTCCGCGAGCCGGCGGATCTCCGCCAGCTGCCCGAGAGCGACCTGACCCAGCTCGCCGCCGAGCTGCGCGCCGAGACCATCGACGCCGTCTCCGTCACCGGCGGCCATCTCGGCGCGGGCCTCGGCGTCGTCGAGCTCACCGTCGCCCTGCACTACGTCTTCAACACCCCCGACGACCGCATCATCTGGGATGTCGGCCACCAGGCCTACCCCCACAAGATCCTGACCGGCCGCCGCGACCGCATCCGCACCCTGCGCCAGGGCGGCGGCCTCTCGGGCTTCACCAAGCGCGCCGAGAGCCCCTACGATCCCTTCGGCGCCGCCCACTCCTCCACCTCGATCTCCGCCGGCCTCGGTATGGCCATCGGCCGCGACCTCTCGGACGCCGCTGCGAAAGCCCGCGGCGAGACGCCGCCGCGCCGCAACGTGGTCGCGGTCATCGGCGACGGCTCGATCTCGGCCGGCATGGCCTACGAGGCGATGAACAACGCCGGCGCGCTGAAGAGCCGCCTCATCGTCATCCTCAACGACAACGACATGTCGATCGCGCCCCCCGTCGGCGCCATGTCGTCCTACCTCGCCCGCCTCGTCTCGGGCGACACGTATCGCTCGCTGCGCGACACCGCCAAGCAGTTCGGCCGGCTGTTGCCGAAGGCGATCTACGACACCGCGGCGCGCGCCGAGGAGTACGCCCGCGGCATCCTGGCCGGCGGCGGCACGATGTTCGAGGAGCTCGGCTTCCACTATGTCGGGCCGATCGACGGCCACAACCTCGACCACCTGCTCCCCGTCCTCAAGAACGTGCGCGACGCGCCCGACGGCCCGGTGCTGGTCCACGTCGTCACCCAGAAGGGCAAGGGCTACGCGCCCGCCGAGGCCGCGGCCGATCGCGGCCACGCGGTGGTGAAGTTCGACGTCGTCTCGGGCAAGCAGACCAAGGCCAAGCCCAACGCCCCGGCCTATACCCGCGTGTTCGGCGAGAGCCTGATCAAGGCGGCGGACGCCGACGACAAGGTGGTGGCGATCACCGCCGCGATGCCGTCGGGCACCGGCGTCGATCTGTTCGCCAAGGTTCATCCCGAGCGGACCTTCGACGTCGGCATCGCCGAGCAGCACGCGGTGACCTTCGCGGGTGGCCTGGCGACGGAAGGGTTCAAGCCGTTCTGCGCGATCTACTCGACGTTCCTGCAGCGCGGCTACGACCAGCTGGTGCACGACGTGGCGCTGCAGAACCTGCCCGTCCGCTTCGCCCTCGACCGGGCCGGTCTGGTGGGGGCGGACGGCGCGACGCATGCGGGCGCGTTCGACCTGGCCTATCTGTGCTGCCTGCCGAACATGACGGTGATGGCGGCGGCCGACGAGGCCGAGCTGGTGCACATGGTGGCGACCGCCCACGCGCACGATTCGGGTCCGATCGCGTTCCGCTACCCGCGGGGCGAGGGCGTCGGCGTCGAAATGCCCGAGACGGGCGAGGTGCTGCCGATCGGCAAGGGGCGGGTGATCCGGCGTCCGGAGGGCGCGCGGGTGGCGCTGCTGAGCCTGGGCACGCGCCTGGCGGAGGCCTTGAAGGCGGCGGAGCGTCTGGAGGCGGCCGGCATCGCCGTGACGGTGGCGGATGCGCGGTTCGCCAAGCCCCTGGACGAGGCGCTGATCCTGGACCTTGCGGCGAGCCACGAGGTTCTGGTGACCCTGGAAGAGGGGTCGGTGGGCGGCTTCGGGGCGATGGTGCTGCACCTGTTGTCGGGGCGCGGTGCGCTGGACGACGGGAAGGTGCGGGTTCGGACGCTGACGCTGCCGGATGCCTACCAGGATCACGACACGCCGGACCGGATGTACGCGGAGGCCGGTCTCGACGCGGCCTCGATCGTCAAGGTGGTGGAGGCGACCCTGCCGGCGCGGGAGGCCGCCGCGGCCGAGCGGGGCGGGCGCCTGCGCCTCGCCTGAGGCCTGCCGCCGGGACCGGATCATCCCGGCATCAGGATGCTGATGCGCGGGCGGCACGCCCGCCCGCGATCGATCGCCCATGCCTTGCGGGCATGGCGCCGGGCTGGCAGAAGCGGCCCGGCTTCCCGACTTGTCACTGCCGGAGACTGGGCCCACCGCCCGAGCCGCCGAGAAGGAACGCATGACCGAGGCCAAGAACCGCACCATGCCCGACCGCATCCCGTCCGGCCCCGGATTCGAGCCCGGCCCGGTGCTGATCACCGGCGCCAGCGGCTTCCTCGGTCCGGCCCTGGTCGACGTGTTTCGGGCGGCCGGCTTCCCGGTGCGGGTGTTGGTGCGCGCGACGAGCCCGCGCACCAACCTGACCTGGCCCGACGTCGAGATCGTCGAGGGCGACATGCGCGACCCCGAGGCGGCGGCGGCCGGCATGCGCGGCATGCGCTACCTCGTCCACGCCGCGGCGGATTACCGGCTCTGGGCGCCGGACCCGGAAGAGATCGTGCGCACCAACCGTGACGGCACAAGGGCCCTGATGCGGGCGGCGCTGGATGCCGGCGTCGAGCGGGTGGTCTATACGTCGAGCGTCGCGACCATCAAGCCGCACGACGACGGCACGCCCGCCGACGAGACCCGGCCGCTGACCCCGGAAACCGCGATCGGCGCCTACAAGCGCAGCAAGGTGGTGGCCGAGCGGGTGGTCGAGGAGATGGTGGCCCGCGACGGCCTGCCGGCGGTGATCGTCAATCCCTCGACCCCGATCGGTCCGCGCGACGTCAAGCCGACCCCGACCGGGCGGATCATCGTCGAGGCGGCCAACGGCAAGATGCCGGCCTTCGTCGATACGGGCCTGAACCTCGTCCACGTCGACGACGTGGCGAAGGGACATCTGCTGGCCCTGCACAAGGGCCGCATCGGCGAGCGCTACATCCTGGGGGGCGAGGACGTGCTCCTGTCGCGCATGCTCGCCGACATCGCCGGCCTCGTCGGGCGAAAGCCCCCGACCGTGCGGCTGCCGCGGGCCGCGGTCTATCCGGTGGCGTTCGTGTCGGAACTCGCGGCGCGGATCACCGGCAAGGCGCCGCTCGCCACCATCGACGGCATCCGGATGTCGCGCTACCGCATGTTCTTCTCCGACGCCAAGGCGCGGGCCGAGCTCGGCTACGCGGCCCGGCCCTACCGCGACGGCCTGTCCGACGCCGTCGCCTGGTTCCGTCAGGCTGGATACATCCGATGACAACCGCCACCGAGGCGCGCTCCGGCAAGGGGCACCGCGACGAGAATTTTCCGGTCGCCTCGCACCTGATCCATCCGCGCCACCGCGGCCCGATCCTCGACTTCTACTACTTCGTCCGGGCCGGCGACGACGTCGCCGACAATGCCGGCCTGTCGCCGGAGCGGAAGGTCGCGCTCCTCGACGGCCTCGCCGACGCGCTGACGGCCAAGGGCCCCGACGATCCGGAGGCCGCGCCGTTGCGCCGCGCGCTCGCCGAGCGCGGGCTGCCGCCGCGCCACGCGCTGGAGCTGCTCGACGCGTTCCGGATGGACGCGCACAAGTCGCGCTACGAGAACTGGGACGAACTTGCGCATTACTGCCGCTACTCGGCGGTGCCGGTCGGCCGCTTCGTCCTCGACGTCCACGGCGAGGATCCGGGGCGCACCTGGCCGACCTCCGACGCGATCTGCACCGCGCTCCAGGTGATCAACCACCTCCAGGATTGCGGCAAGGATTTTCGGAGCGTCGACCGGGTCTACCTGCCGCGGGAGACCCTGGAGAAGCACGGCGCCCGCATCGAGGATCTGGGGGGCGATCGCGCCACGCCGGCCTTGCGCGCGGTCATCAAGGAACTGGCGCAACGCTGCCTCGACCTTCTCGAGGAAGGGCGGCCCCTGCCCGACCTGATCGACGACACGCGCCTCGCCATGGAGATCGCGGCGATCCACCGCCTCGCGGTGCTGCTCGCTCGCGGCCTGCTCGTGCGCGATCCGCTGAGCGAGAAGGTCCATCACGGCAAGGCCGCCTTCGCGCTGACGGCGCTCGGTGCCGCCGCCTCTGCCCTCGCCCGGCGGCCGTTCCGCCGCCGCCTCCACCCGGCCCTGCGGGGAGCCCGCCCGTGACCGCCCTCGCCTCCCAGCCCGCCTCGCCGGTCGAGGCCTCGACCGAGGCCTCCGCCCTGCCGGCCGCCGGCTCGTCGTTCTACACCGCCATGCGGCTGCTGCCGGCCGAGCAGCGCGACGCGATGTACGCGGTCTACGCCTTCTGCCGCGCCGTCGACGACGTCGCCGACGACGGCGGAGCCCGCGAGGTGCGCGCGGCCGAGCTCGACCGCTGGCGCGCCGACATCGATGCCCTCTATGCCGGCCGGCCCGTCCCGCGGACCCAACCCCTCGTCGGTCCGGTGCGCCGGTTCGGCCTCCGGCGCGAGGATTTCCAGGCGGTGATCGACGGCATGGCGATGGACGCCGAGGCCGACATCGTCGCCCCCGATTCGGCGACCCTCGACCTCTATTGCGACCGCGTCGCCAGCGCCGTTGGCCGGTTGTCAGTGCGGATCTTCGGCCTGCCCGAGGAACCGGGTATCCGGCTCGCCCACCATCTCGGCCGGGCGCTGCAGCTCACCAACATCCTGCGCGACATCGACGAGGATGCCGAGCGCGGCCGGCTCTACCTGCCCGCCGAGCCGCTGGCGGCGATCGGCCTGTCCCACCCGACCCCGGAGAGCGCGCTGGCCCACCCCCGTCTCGCGGAAGTCTGCGCCCGGCTCCTCGACGAGGCGCAGGCGCATTACGACGCGTCCTGGGCGATCATGAACCGTGAATCCCGGAAAGCCACCAAGGCGCCGCGGATCATGGGGGCGGCCTATCACCTGATCCTCGTCGGCCTGCGCAAGCGCGGCTGGACGGCGCCCCGCGCGCGGGTGAAGCCCGGCAAGCTCGCGCTGATCGGCGTCCTCCTGCGTCAGGCGATCGTCTGATGGGTACGGTTCACGTCCTCGGCGCCGGCCTCGCCGGCCTCTCCGCGGCCTTGCGCCTCGCCAAGGCGGGCCGCCGCGTCGTGGTGCACGAGGCGGCCAAGCAGGCCGGCGGGCGCTGCCGCTCCTACTTCGATCCGGCCCTCGGCCTGACGCTCGACAACGGCAACCACCTGCTCCTGTCGGGCAACCGCGACGCCCTCGACTTCCTGAAACTGGCCGGCGCGCCCGAGGGCGTCCTCGCCGGGCCGGACGAGGCCGCCTTCGCCTTCGCCGACCTCGCCACGGGCGAGCGCTGGACCCTGCGACCGAATGCCGGTCGCCTGCCCTGGTGGGTGCTCGACGCCCGCCGCCGGGTACCGGGCAGCCGCGCCCGCGACTATCTCGCGCCGCTCGGCATCTTCCGCGGCGCGACGAAGGCCGCGACGATCGGCGAGAGCATGGCCTGCGAGGGGCTCCTGTGGGACCGGCTCTGGCGCCCGGTGCTCCTCGCCGCCCTCAACACCGAGCCGCAGGAGAGCGACGCGGGTCTCGCCGCCACGATCCTGCGCGAGACGCTCGGTGCCGGCGGCAAGGCCTGCCGGCCCCTCGTCGCGGTGGAGGGCCTGTCGGCGGCCTTCGTCGATCCGGCCCTGACGGCCTTGGGCAGGGCCGGCGCGGACATGCGCTTCAGTCGCCGCCTGCGTGGGCTCGGCATCGAGGGTGGGCGCGTGACCCGGCTCGACTTCTCCGACGGGCCGGAGGAACTCGGTCCCGACGACGCGGCGGTGCTGGCGCTGCCTGCCTGGGTCGTCGCCGACCTGATGCCGGGTTTGAGCGTACCGCAGAGCCACCGCTCGATCGTCAACGCCCATTTCGCGCTTGCCCCGAAGCCGGGGGCGCCGCTGCTGCTGGGCGTCGTCGGCGGCGTCACCGAGTGGCTGTTCTCCTACCCCGACCGGCTCTCGGTGACGATCAGCGGCGCCGACCGCCTGCTCGACGTGCCGCGCGAGGACCTTGCCCGCACGATCTGGGACGAGGTCTCGCGGCTCTCGGGGTTCTCCGGCGAGCCCCTGCCGCGGTGGCAGATCGTCAAGGAGAAGCGTGCCACCTTCGCGGCCACGCCCGCCGAGGCCGCCCGCCGGCCCGGTGCGCGCACGCACATCGCCAATCTGGCCCTGGCGGGAGACTGGACCGCGACCGGGCTGCCCTCGACCATCGAGGGAGCGATCAGGTCCGGGGCGACGGCGGCGCAGGTCCTCGTTGGCACCGGCACCGGCGCTCGCACCGGCGGCAACGCTGCGTTGCGCGGAGCCGCTTGACGGCGGGGCCCGCTTTCGGGAACAGCGTGGGCGGCGCGGCGTTTTGTGCGCTGCGAAAACAAATCGGGATGGCATCATGGGCGGCGAGGCGGAGCCGCCCTCGCACGAGGAAGGCAGAGACACCGTGGGCAAGGTCGAGACGCTGCAACGCAAGAGCACGCAGGACATCACCCTCGACGAGGTCGAGCGGCGGGTGTCGGCGGCGTCCCGGGCGCTGACGCAACTGGCGCATGCCGACGGGCACTGGTGCTTCGAGCTGGAGGCGGACGCCACCATCCCCTCCGAGTACATCCTCTTCCACCACTTCCGCGGCTCGGTGCCCGAGCGGGAGCTGGAGGAGAAGATCGCCGTCTACCTGCGCCGGACGCAGAGCGCGCTGCATCACGGCTGGGCCCTGGTGCACGAGGGCCCCCTCGACATCAGCGCCACCGTCAAGGCGTATTTCGCCCTGAAGATGATCGGCGACCCGATCGACGCGCCGCATATGCGCCGGGCCCGGGAGGCGATCCTGCAGCGGGGTGGCGCGGCCCACGCCAACGTCTTCACCCGCACCCTGCTCGCCCTCTACGGCGAAGTGCCGTGGAGCGCCGTGCCGGTGATGCCGGTCGAGGTGATGCTGCTGCCGCGGTGGTTCCCGTTCCACCTCGACAAGGTGTCCTACTGGGCCCGCACCGTGATGGTGCCGCTCTTCATCCTGCAGATGAAGAAGCCGCGGGCGAAGAACCCGCGCGGGATCGGCGTGCGCGAGCTGTTCACCCAGGATCCGGAGCGGATCCGGCGCTGGCCCTCCGGTGCCCAGGAATCCTCGCCCTGGCGCCCGGTCTTCGCGGTCATCGACGACATCCTGCGGGTGGTCGAGCCCTTCTTCCCCGCCGGGCCCCGCGCCAAGGCGGTCGACAAGGCGGTGGCCTTCGTCAGCGAGCGGCTGAACGGCGAGGATGGCCTGGGCGCCATCTTCCCGGCCATCGCCAACTCGGTGCTGATGTACGAGGCGCTGGGCTACGAGGAGGACCACCCCCTGGTGGTCACGGCGCGCTCGGCGGTCGAGAAGCTCGTCACCGTCAAGGAGCATGAGGCCTACGTCCAGCCCTGCCTGTCGCCGGTCTGGGACACGGCGCTCGCCGCCCACGCCCTGATGGAGGCCGGCGGGCCGGAGAACGAGCGCCAGGCCCGCGCCGCCCTCGAATGGCTGAAGCCCCTCCAGGTGCTCGACATCAAGGGCGACTGGGCGGCCCGCAAGCCGGACGTGCGCCCGGGCGGCTGGGCGTTCCAGTACAACAACCCGCACTATCCCGACCTCGACGACACCGCCGTGGTGGCGATGGCGATGGACCGGGCCCAGACCCGCCTCGGCCCCGGCGAGGGCGGCTCGGACTACACCCACTCGATCGCCCGGGCGCGCGAGTGGATCGAGGGCCTGCAGAGCCGCGACGGCGGCTTCGCGGCGTTCGACGCCGACAACACCTACCACTACCTGAACTACATCCCGTTCTCCGACCACGGGGCACTCCTCGACCCGCCGACCGCCGACGTCACCGCCCGCTGCATCTCGATGCTGGCCCAGCTCGGCGAGACCAAGCAGACCAGCCCCGTGCTGGCACGGGCCGTCGACTACCTGCTCGCCGACCAGGAGGAGGACGGCAGCTGGTACGGCCGCTGGGGCATGAACTACATCTACGGGACGTGGTCGGCCCTCTGCGCGCTCAACGCCGCCGGCCAGGACCCGGCCTCGGCGCCGATGCGCAAGGCGGTGGAGTGGCTAGTCGCGATCCAGAACCCGGACGGCGGCTGGGGCGAGGATGCGGCGAGCTACAAGCTCGAGTATCGCGGCTACGAGCGCGCCGGCAGCACCGCCTCGCAGACCGCCTGGGCGCTGATCGCCCTGATGGCGGCGGGCGAGGCCGACCACCCGGCGGTGGCCCGCGGCATCAACTATCTCGCCCGCACCCAAGGCGCGGATGGGCTGTGGGGCGAGGAGTTCTACACCGGCACCGGCTTCCCGCGCGTGTTCTACCTGCGCTATCACGGCTACGCGAAGTTCTTCCCGCTCTGGGCGATGGCGCGCTACCGCAATCTCCAGCGGGGCAACAGCCGCAAGGTCGCGGTGGGGATGTAGCGGGGCGCGGCGCAACCGCGCCCGCCCGGAACGACCGCCCGGGCTCGGGCATTCCCCGGGTCGGGAGCCGCGCGATGACCTTGTACAGCTACCACATCTCCCACGAGCAGTGCCCGCCCCGGGCGCTGCTCGCGCTCGCCCAGCGGGCCGAGCAGGCCGGCTTCGACGGGGCCTTCTCCTCCGACCATCTCCAGCCCTGGTCGCCGAGCCAGGGCGAGTCCGGCTTCGCCTGGTCCTGGCTCGGCGCCGCCCTGCAGGCGACGGAGCGCCTGACCTTCGGGATCATCTCGGTGCCGGGGGGCTGGCGCTACCATCCCGTCGTGCTCGCCCAGGCCGTGGCGACCCTCGGCCAGATGTTCCCCGGCCGGGTGCCCTGGGTGGCTCTGGGCAGCGGCCAGGCGATGAACGAGCGCGCCACCGGCGGGCCCTGGCCCGACAAGGCGGAGCGCAACGCCCGCCTGCGCGAGGGCGCCGAGATCATGCGGGCGCTGCTGGCCGGCGAGACCGTGACGCAGCGCGGCCGCCTGACGGCGGTCGACGCCAAGGTGTGGTCGCTGCCCGAGACCCCGACCCGCCTCGTGGGTGCCGCCACCAGCGTCGAGACCGCCGCCTGGCTCGGCACCTGGGCCGACGGGCTCCTCACCGTCGGGACGAGCCCGGAGGTGCTGGGGCCGATCGTCGACGCCTTCCGCGAGAGCGGCGGCGCCGACAAGCCGGTCTTCCTCAAGATGGACCTGAGCTACGCCCCCGACCCGGCCGAGGCCCTGCGCCAGGCCCATGCCGAGTGGCGCTTCAACGCCCTGCCGGCCTCGGTCGCCTGGGAACTGCCCCGCCCGGCCGATTTCGAGGCCGCCGCCCGCTACCTGCGGCCCGAGGACATGCACGAGGCGGTCCTGATCTCGCACGACCTGCCGGCCCTGACCGAGCGCATCGCCGCCTGCGCGGCGCTCGGCTTCGATTCGATCGACCTGCACCAGGTCGGCGGCAACCAGACGGCCTTCATCGACGCCTTCGGCGAGCGGGTGCTGCCGACGCTCCACGGCCGCAAGGCCCCGGTGATCGAGTTCGACCCGTTCGGGCGCAAGCCGGCGGCCCGGGCCGGCTGATTCTGCGGGCCCTGGACGCGAAAAGGCGCCCGACCGGCCGGTCGGGCGCCCCTCGTCGGTACGATCCGGATCAGTACCCGTAGTAGAAGCGGCGCGGGCCGTAATACGGGCGCCGCCAGTACGGCCGCGGGCCGTAATAGTAGGGGCGCGGGCCGTAGAACGGCCGCGGCCCGTAGAACGGGCGGCAGATGCCGAAGCGGTTCGGGAAGAAGCCTGGGCCGCAGCCGCCGGCCACCTTCGTCACGCCGGTCTCCGGCGCGAGCGTGCCCGCCGCGCTGAGGCCGATCGGGGCGGCCTGCGCGGTCGACGCAAGACCCAGGCTACCGATCAGGCCACCCGCGACGAGGGCGGCCATCCCGAGCACCTTGACGTGCATCATCGTAGGATCTCTCCTTGGGATGTGAGGGGCGGCCGCGCGGACCGCCCTGCCCCTCCAGGAAAGAACTAACGACCTGAATGCACGATGAGCGCGCCGGGTCGGCTCCCGCTCGCCGCGGATGCGGCTCAGCGCCGCTTTCGGGCGGGCCGGGGCTTCTCCGGTGCCGGCCCGGAGACCACCGGGTCGGACGCGGCCCGCATCGCCGCGCCGCGCCCGCGACCGCGCCGGCTCTGGCCGAGGCCGGAACTCTTGGCGAGCTCGGAGCGCTGGGCGGCGTAGTTGGCGGCGACCATCGGGTAGTCCGGCGGCAGGCCCCATTTCTGGCGGTACTGCTCGGGAGTGAGCCCGCGCCCGGCCAAGTGACGCTTCAGCGTCTTGTAGGGCTTGCCGTCCTCCAGGCTGATGATGTGGTCGGGCGTGACCGTCCGGCGGATCGGGACCGGCGGCGTCGCCCGCTCGGGCTCCGGCGCCGGCGCGGCGCCGAGCTGGCTCAGCGACGTGTGGACAGCCGCGATCAGCCCCGGCACGTCCGCCGCCGGAACGGAGTTGTTCGCCACATAAGCCGACACGACGTCGGCAGCGAGCTCGATCAGATCGAGCGACCGGGTGGAGTCGTCGTTGGTCATGGCGCACCAGATCGAAGTGACCGGCTCAAGAGGGCACGTGTTGTCGGGGGCGTCAACCACAGGTGATATGCGTAACAACAGGTTTCGTCAGTTCGGATACGAAATAGAAAAAGTATCGCACGCGATCGGTCGGCCGGATCCGTCATGCGCCGGAGGCCGTCCGGCCCGGGCGGCAGCGGTGCCACACCCGCCCGGATATCGTGCTAGCCCGTTGGTCCTGGCGGTTTTTTCTTGGACCGTGGTTTCCCCTCGTCGGGGAAATGCCCTAGCTGTTGCTGCATTGCGCCATCCGGCGTCCCGTTCCTGTCAGCACGATTCTCAAGACCTCCCATGACCGACAAGAACCGCCGCTTCCTGGTCGCCGGCACCGCCGCCGGCCTCGCTTCGACGCTGCTGGCGGGCGCGCGCCCCGCCTTCGCCTGGACGGACCAGGATTTCGCCCCCGTCCGGCGCCGGCGCTCCCGCGATCCCGTCCCGGCGGAGGACGGCACGTTCTACGACACGCGGGGACAGGATCCGCGCGGTCAGGCCGCGGACCCGTACTACCGGGGCGAGCCCGCTCCCGCTCAGGCGCCGGAGGAGGACTCGTTCTGGGGCGGCCGCCGCGCCGCGGAGCCGCAGCCGCTGCCGGGCACGGCCGATCCGAGTGCGACCGTCGTCGTCGATGACGGGCCGATCGACTATGCCCGCGCCTACGCGGCGCTCGACACCGAGCCGTTCCCGGTCCAGGCCTTCCGCTGGCGCCGGGCCAACCCGTCCTTCCTGCGCCAGGAGGTCGCCTATGGCGGCCGCTACGCGCCCGGCACGATCGTGGTCGATCCGCGGGCGCACCATCTCTACCTGATCCAGGAGGGCGGCCGGGCCCGCCGCTACGGCGTCGGCGTCGGCCGCCAGGGCTTCGCCTGGAACGGGGCCGCCACCATCAACTCCAAGCAGGCCTGGCCGGACTGGTACCCTCCCAAGGAGATGATCGCCCGCCAGCCGGCGCTCGCCCGCAGCGTGTCCAAGCTGCAGAGCGGGCTCGGCGTGCCGGGCGGCCCGCGCAACCCGCTCGGCGCCCGCGCCCTCTACCTGTGGCAGAACAACAAGGACACGCTGTTCCGCATCCACGGCACCACCGAGCCGGAGAGCATCGGCCGCAGCGTCTCCTCGGGCTGCATCCGGATGATCAACCAGGACGCGATCGACCTCTACGCCCGGGTGCCGGTCGGCGCACAGGTGATCGTCCTGGGCTGACGGCCCCGCCCGGATCAGGGCCGCCGCAGCGCCGGGGCTCCCCCGGCCGCTCCCGGCGGCCGGCCGGCCCCCTCCTCCGCGCGGTCGACCGCCCGCAGCACCAGCCGCCGCAGGGAATCGGCGTCGCGCGCGGCCTCCCCGACGAGGGCCCGCACTTCCGGCTCGGGCGCCGACAGGATCTCGGCCTCGAGCGCCTCGGTGAGGCGGTCGAGCGCGCGGTCGGGTCGCCACTGGGTCATCGCGGGCCTCCCTCGGAATCGAGCCGCAGCAGCGCGCGGCGCAGGCGCTTGCGGGCGCTGTCGTATTCGGTCTGGGACAGGCCGTGCCGGGCGCGGATCTCGGCGGCCGTGCGGCCCTGGCCGAGCCCCTCGATGATCCGCCGCACCGTCTCGTCGCCGGAGAACAGCGCCACGATCGCGCCGAGCGCCTGTGCGGCGGCGATCGCCCGCTCGGGATCGGGGCCATCGTCTTCCGCCGCGTCCGTCTCCCGCCAGGCCTGCTCCCGCGCCTGGCGGCGCCGGATGTCGTGCTCGATCGAGCGCATGCAGCCGGCGAGGAAGACCAGGACCGGGACCCCCGGCGGCCAGAGCCGCGTGCCGTCGAGCGCCCGCACGATCGCCTCGTGCAGGATATCCGACCAGTCGATGCCGGGGAGACGGCGCGCCCGCAGCCGGGCGAGCGCCCGCAGGCGCGCGAGATCGGCGGCCGACAGGCCGCGGATCGCTCCTGCCACGTCGCGCTGCTCCGCCTCGTCCGTCTCCATCGCCGCCGTGCCCCACGCCTCCTGCGTCATGCGCACGGCCTCGCCGAGGGCGGACAACTGAAAACAAATAATTCCGGCCGGTCCGCGTCCCGGGTGCTCGTGTGCCTCCCCCCATGGCCGCGCATCGGCGGTCCGAGAGCGAGATCGGGAGCAGGCATCATGAGACGGGACGCGCGGACTGCCCTCGCACGGCACATCTACGCCCGGCACATCGCCCACGCGGCGGCGCCGGACGAGACCGGGCTGCGGAGCGCCCTGGAGGCGGCCCTGGAGACGATCCCCCGCGAGCGCTTCCTGCCGCCCGGACCCTGGCACCTGGCCCGGCTGTCCGGCGGCTACGTGCGGACGCCCGACGACGACCCGGTCTACCTCTACCAGGACGTGCCCGTGGCGATCCGGCCGGACCGGCACCTCAACAACGGGCAGCCCTCGTTCCTCGTCGGCCTGATCGCCCGGGGGCGGCCGGAGCGGGGCATGCAGATGGTGCATGTCGGCACGGGGACCGGGTACTACACCGCCCTGCTGGCCCGCCTCGCCGGCGAGCAGGGCCGTGTGCTCGGCATCGAGCACGATCCCGATCTCGCGGCCTTCGCCGCCGACGCCCTGGCCGGGATGCCGCAGGTCCGCATCGTCGCGGGCGACGGCGCCGCCATGGCGCTGCCTCCGGCCGACCTCGTCCTCGTCAATGCCGGCGCGGCCCGACCGGCCGAATCCTGGCTCGACGCGCTGACGGTCGGCGGGCGATTGATCCTGCCCCTCACCGCCGGAAAACGGCCCGGGACGCCGATCACCCGGGGGGCCGTCTTCCTGATCGAGCGTCGCGACGAGCGGGCCTACGCGGCGCGCTGCCTCTCCCCGACCCTGATCTATCCGTGCGCCGGCGCCCGCGACCCGGAGGCCGAGCAGGCCCTGGCGCGCGCTCTGGCGGCCGGCGGCCAGGACAACGTCCGGATGCTCTACCGCACGGATGCCCTCCCGGACGACCGCTGCTGGCTGCGCGGTCCGGGCTGGTGCCTCGCCTACGGCTGAGGGCAGGACCGCGAGGGGGACAGCCGCCGGTGAAGGCATCCGGGCACGGGTGTCCTAAGCAGAGTTGCACCGTGCAACTCTGCTTGGCTTTATTGTTTTTGGATCATTTTCGCCGCCGAACCGGTGACCACTTCGACGACTGATGCTCAGCGGCGATCCGGCAGCCGGCCGCGCGCTACGCCGGCGGCCGGACCTTGGGATTCGGGACCGCATCCGCGGTCGCCGGATCGGCCAGGATGGCCTTGACGCTCGGCAGCGCCGCCGCGGAGGCGACGAGGCCGGCATTGCGCCGCACGTAGAGGCCCCAGACGGTGACGAGGAGCGTCACCAGCGCGCCGGTCAGGGCGGTTGAGGTCTCGGCATCGATCCAGCCGCGCCCGACGGCGATCCCGCCGCAGAATTGCAGCAGGGTACGCAGCAGCGTGGTGAGCTGGTCCTGGTTCATGGTGGTCTCCTGCCGACATTCGGGAGCGTCAGGCCGCGACGGCCCGCCCGCAGGCGGGGCAGGCGGTCGGTGCGGCGCGCCGGTCCGGGGCGGCGTGGAGCGCGAGCGCTCCGGCCCGCACCTCCTCGACCCGCCGGCCCCAGCCGCGGCCGAAGCGCGGCCAGGTCGACAAGGCCCGCAGGAACGTCAGCCGCCCGTCGCACAGGGCGTTCACCAGCCCGGGCACATCCCGGCCGGCCAGAGCCGCCAGCGTCACCGGCCCGAGCCGTCCGTCATCGGCGAGGCCCAAAGCTCGCTGCAGCCCGATCACCGCCCGCTTCGGGCCGCTGTTCACCGCGAAGTCGAACAGCGCGTAATCCAATCCTGCCGGCAGCGCGTCGCCCTGGATCCCGTCCCAGAACCGACGACGGTAGAGCGGCGCCACGCTCCCCGGCGTCAGCGCCCGCACCTCGGCCCGCGTCGCCGGCCGGCCGAGCCACAGGCTCAAGGTGCCGATGGTGACGCCGAGGTTGGTGGCCCCGCCCGGGTCGGCCGGATCGTCCGACCACCCGCCCTCGTGTGTCAGGACGAGCGAAAGCGCCCGCTCGAAATTCGCAGCGGCCATGGGCCCTCCTCCGATGTGTCAGGGATGGGGCGGCGCCTGGTCGGGGCGCCCCCGGGATCACAGAGCCGAAGCAGCGCTCCACAGCGCGTCGAGCGCCGCCGCGTCGTAGCCGAGCGCCGCGCCGAGCCGCGCCACCATCGGGTGCCCGCGCTCGAACGTGGTGGCGCCCGACAGCATCATCCGCGCGGCGAATTGCTCCGCCGCCGGCAGGCCCGCCACCGCCGCGGCGATCCGCACCGGCAGCGTGCCGGTCATCACCGCCGCCAGCGCCTCGTCCCGGGTGATGGATCCGGCCTCCGCGAGCGCCTGGAAGAACTGCCGGTCGCTCACCGGCCCCGCCGGCGCCGCCTCGCGCGCGGCGAGCTGCGCGGCCAGCGCGTCGCGCTCCGCCACGGCCGCATCCCGCTCGCACCGCAGGGCCGCCGCCTCGGCCACGGCCGCGTCGCGCCCCGCCAGCGCCGCCGCGTCGATCCCCGCCAGTACCGCGGAGAGCGGGAACCCCGCCGCCTCGGCCTGCGCCGGCGTCAGCGCCCCGCTCGTCACGAAGTGCGGCTCGGCGGCGCCGGGGGGCGTCACCGACTGCCCGAGCACCACGTGCCAGGCCGGGGCCGCGGCCGAGCCCGCCGGACGCCCGCGGTAGAGGAATTCGTACAGGTAGGGTTCGCTCATCGGAGCCTCACGCCGCGACCACGCCGTCATCCGACAGGCGCCGCCAGTTGCTGCTGGAATAGTAGGCGAGGACGCCGGTGCCGGCGCCGGACGCCTCGCCGACCTTGCGGGCATTCGAGACGTAGATCAGGTCTCCGGCCACACCGGTCGGCACGGTCGCGACGGTGTAGGAGCCGGGACGCAGCCTGGTGGACGAGACCACCCCCGCCGCCGTGATACTGCCGGTCGTGGTGAAGACGCCGGCGCCGGTCAGGCTCGCCGCGATCGCGGTGCCGCCATACCATTTGAAGCTGTCGGTGGTTCGCGGGAGGCTGTTCCACAGGGTCGAGGCATCGATCCCGATCGCGAAATCCGCATTGGTGCTCGTGAGGTTGCTGTACAACAGGATCTTGGTGCCAGCCGATCGGGTCGAGACCGACGGCGGGGCGATGCCGACATTGCCGAACGTGAGGAGGTTGGACGTCCCGTTGTTCAGCGTCAGAGCGCCGCCGATAGTGACGGCGGCCCCGAAGGTCGCCGTTCCGGTCGCCCCGAACGTGCCGGCCACGTGCAGGCCGTAGGCCGGCGACGCCGTGCCGATGCCGACCCCGCCACCGGCCGGATTGAGGGCGAGGTCTCCCGACCCGGCCCCGCCGGCGGTGAAGGCCTGGACCTTGTAGGCGGTGTCTCCCGACCCGGCGTTCGCCCCGACATCGATGCATGATCCGGCCGACCCCGCCACGAAGTCGGTGTTGGCGAGGCGCAGCCCGGCAAAGCGCGGCGTGCCGCCGGTCCCGAGCCCGAGCGCCGTCGCGCCCGAGGCCGGCGTGCCGGTGAGGACGCTGCGGCCGGATGCGCTGGCATCCTGGATCTCGGCCACCGCCGGGCCGGCGATCGGCTTGCCGGAGGCGCGCACGTAGTCCCGCACCGTCCAGTTACCCGACGCGTCCGAGGTCGCCAGCGCCGTGTCGCCGGAAGCGGTCATGATGGTGGCACCGCCCGGCAGCGCCAGGCTCGCGGCATTGTGGGTCAGGGTCGCGCTGCCCGTGAAGCGCAGCAGGCGCACCCGGTTCGCGCCGGTGCCGAAGCCGGTGATGGTGCCCGCACCGGTGAGCGCCACCTTGAGCGCCGGCAGGGCCCCGAGATCGACGGTGGCGGCGACCGGAGCGGAGATCTCCGCCGCCACGAGGTCGAGGCCGCCGGTCGCGCGGTCGATCCGCAGGGCCTCGCGCCAGGTGCCGCCGTCGGCCGAGACCTTCAGCCGGAGGTCGTCGTCGCCGGCGAGCCCGAGTTCCGCCCGGCCGGAGAAGCCGGACTGGAACAGCAGCGACAGGGTGTTGCCGGGCGCTTCCTTGTTGAGGGTGTAGCGCAGGTCCCCGCTGCCGCCCTCGCCCGCCGTCAGCGCGGTCCAGAGCGCCTTGTTGAGCTTGGCCGCGAAGGGGTTGTTCGCATCCGCGGTGGTGCCGATCCCGAGCCGCGCGAGGTTCTGGAGCACGGTGATACCGGCGCGGTAGGACACCCACGCCACACCTGTACAGGTGTAGAGGTCTGCCTCGTCCGCCACGAAGGCGACCCATCCTGGGCGCGGCACGAAGGAGCGCCACGCCCCGTCCTGGTAGCGCACCACCCGCCCCGCCCACCCCGCCCACGCTCCCGTCGGCGAGGCCCCGGCGATCAGGTAGCGGTCGCCCTCCGCCGGGTTGGCGGGCGGCGCGGTCAGGTCCTTGTCGAGGACCGCGAGCTGGACCAGCGTGTCGAGGGCGACGAGCGCCTCGTTGTGGGTCACGTGCTTCTGCGCCTGCGCCGCCGCCATCAGCGGCAGGGCGAGGTTGGCGGTGGTGGCATCAGGCATACAGGGTCGCCCTCAGGGCCGCGCCGCGGCCGTAGGTTGCCGAGAGTTGGTGGATGGCGACGGACAGGCTCGTGACCGGCCCGCCGAAATCCGCCGCCTGGTGGGCGGCGGTGTAGGTGACGGCCGGCGCCGACAGATCGAACGTGCGGACGACGGTGGAACCTGCCAGCACGTCGAGGGCGTAGGCCTCGGCTTCCTCGGCCAAGGGCACCTCGACCTGTTCCCACGGGTCGCCGTCGATCCGGGTGCGCCGGATCCACGACAGCACCAGGTCGCCCGACTCCGCCCGCACCATCCGGGCTTGCGCCGGCGCGTAGGGCCGCAGGCCCACGCCCCGGAACGCCAGGGTGGCGCCGGCGAAGCTCGGATCGTCCTGCGGTCGGCCGAGCGGCCCCCAGCGCCAGGCGAGCGGCAGGGTGCGCGCCGACAGCGGCATCCCCGATTGCACCAGCGCATCCGTCAGCACCACGAACGGGGCACCCGCCGGCGTCGGGTTGCCCAAGGCGAACTCCGTCCCGAGCTGGCCGCGCAGCAGCGTCGCGAGGCGGTAGCGCCCGGGCGCGAGCAAGGCGGCTTGCGCCCATTGCAGCACCTCCCACTCGCCCGACGGCGTCAACAGGGCCGCGACGTTGGCCCCGTTGAGCACGTCGACCTCGGGGCTTGAGGCCAGCTCGACCCCGCGCGGCACCTCGACATAGAGGCTGTTCACCCGGTCCCACCGGGCACAGGGCCCCGGGTAGAGCTCGGCCGTCAGCCGCCCGACGATCGACCGCGCCCCCACCGTCGCGTCGTCCACGAACGCCCCGCCGGCGGTCGAGCGCAGGACCGCCACCGGCGACCACGGCGCCGTGTAGGCGGCGAGGTAGGGCGCATGGGGCACCGCGTCCGAGCGCAGGAGCGGCAGGTCGAGGAAGTGGAACAGCGCCACCCCGACCGTCGCCGGCGGCTCGGCCGGCCGCGGCGTCGCCGTGCCGTCCCGGTAGGCGAACACCGCGAGATCCGTGCGGATGCCGCTCGCCGGCCGGCCCGCTTCCAGGCCGAGGCGGGTCAGCCGGTAGTCGGTGGAGGACCCGGCGAGGGAGAGGGTGACGACGTCGCCGGCGTCCAAGGCGAGGCAGGACGGCGGCAGGGTCGCCCCGACCTCCTCCCGCTCGACCACGCCCTGATAGAGGAGCGCCTGCGCGATGCCGCGTGCCGCCCCCTCGTCCAGGCACAGCGGCACGCTCACCCGCTGCACCGCGTTGGCCCGGCCGTTGGTGCGGCGCGCCTCGACGGACGCCGACTGGTAGCCGCGCTGCGGATCGATGTAGGTCAGCGCCACCACCCCCGGCAGCGCCGTCTCCTCCCCCCGCGTGCGCCGGTAGTCGCCGGCGCTGCCGCCCCGCGCCACCAGGTCGTCGGCGGTGAGGGCCGCCGCCGGCGCCCGCGCCAGCGGCGCGAAGACCAGCCGCCCGGCCGACTCCGCCCCGTCGAAGAAGAAGCACGTCCGCAACGGGTCGAGCGAGGCCCGCGGCGTCTGCACCTCCGTGATCGCGTAGCCCTCCACCAGGCCGTAGAGCTGCCCGACATCGATCGGCACGCCCAAGCCGCCGCACAGCTCGGCCACCACGTCGGCGATCGGGGTGAGGCCGAGCCGCCCGTTGATCCAGTGGCCGAGCCGGTAGTTCGGCCCGTCGCTCCACACGCTCGCCTGGCGCGGGAAGTCCGGATAGGGCCGGGCGTCCCACGTCCAGACGAACAGCCGCTCGGGATCGACCATCCGGCCGCCATAGACCGACGACACCGGGTTGCCGGAGGTGCCCTGCCAGTAGGCGAGCGTGGCTTCCAGGTAGGCGCGCTGCGCGGCGAGATCCCGCCGGCCGTTCGAGTAGTAGGGCAGGAACGACTCCGAGGACTTCGGGTCCACGAAGACGTTCGGTTGGTTCATGCCCTTGTCGACGGCAGGGCAGCCGAGTTCGATGAACCGGACCGGCTTAGCTTCCGGCACCCACCCCGTGGCCGTCGACTGGCGCACCCCGCCCGGCCGGTCGCGATGCGGGTTCGACCACCAGGCGCGCAGATCCTTGAGGCGGAAGACCCAGTGTTCGCCGTACGCCGTGTCGGCGATCGGCGCCCGCCGTTGCGCGTCGCGGTCGGCCGGCGTCGGATAGTACCAGTCGAACAGCTCGCCGGCCGCGACGTTGCCGGTGAGATACCCCGGATCGTAGGGCGAGGGCGCGCCCGCTCGCGCGTCGAGGTGGTCGAACCCGTCGCGCCAGTCGGCGAGCGGCATGTAGTTGTCGATCCCGACGAAGTCGATATTCGGGCTCGACCACAGCGGATCAAGATGGAAGTACACGTCGCCCGAGCCGTCGGCCGGGCGATGGTTGGCGTATTCCGTCCAGTCGGCCGAATACGCGATCCTGGTGGCGCTGCCGAGGATCGACCGCGCGTCGGCCGCGAGGCCGATGAGCTGCGCCACCGCCGGGAAGGTCGAGGCGCCGGACCGCACGGTGGTGAGCCCGATCATCTCCGAGCCGATCAGGAACGTGTCGACCCCGCCCGCCGCCTCGGCCAGGCGCGCGCAATGCAGGATGAAGCGGCGGAACGAGAACTCGGCCTTCGCACAGGTCACCGTGCGGCCGTTCCACGCCAGCTCCGCCGGCGCCACGCTGCCGAAGAACGCCGCAACCTGATCGGCCGCCGCCGCGGTCTTGTCGACGGTGCCGGGCCGGCCGGGCGCCGGATGGCAGGTCACCCGCCCGCGCCAGGGGAACGCCGCCTGCTCCGCCCCGCCATAGGGGTCCGGCAGCCCGTTGCCGGCGGGGATGTCCATCATCACGAACGGGTAGAGCGTGACGGCGTAGCCCCGCGCTTTCAGCGCCCCGATGAGCTGCACCACCGACAGGTCGGACGGCGCGCCGCCGAGGAGCGGGGCGCCGCCTGCGTCGAGGCTGACGATCGCAGCGCTCGCCCGGTCGACCCCGCCGGCGAGCCATTCCGGGGTGGTGGTCTTGTTCGCCGTCTCGACCTTCGGGACGATGCGGCAGGCCGACAGCCGCAGGTCGGTGCCGTGCCAAGCGACCACGAGCGAGACGTGCCGGCAGCGCGGCGCCTCGACGGCGAGCTGATCGAGCGCCTTCAGCGCGTCGACCCCGCCCGACACCGTGTTCTGCCCGGAGATCCCGCCGAAGGTCGAGGCGGTGACCGGCGCGGTGGCATAGGTGAACTCGCCCATGCTCGGGATCATCGTGACGGCGGTCACCAGCTCCTCGAGGGCCGGCCGGCCCGAGGCGTTGGGTGCGCGCCGGATCACCTCCGCGGTGATGACCGGGACGCGGTTGCCGAAGCCGGCCAGCGGCAAATCCTCGAACACGATGTAGGCGAGGCCCCGATAGGCCGGAGCGTTGGCGGCGCCTTCGATCGCGGCAATCTTCGGGTCCGGCCCCTGCGCCTCGTCGCCGAGATAGACCCGGGTACTGTGCGCCGCGAGGTCGATCCGCTTGCCGTCGGCATAGACTTGGCCCACGGCGACGATCGGGCCTTCGCACAGGGCAATCGCCACGCTGACGCTGTAGGCATAGGTCACGTTGAATTGCTTCGGCGTCGCCCCGCCCTTGCCGCCGGAGGACTTCACCTTCTCGACCTTCTGGACTTCCTTGATCTTGGTGGCCCAGATGATCTGCCCGCCGACGCGGACCCGGCCGAAGACGCGCGCGATGGCGGCGCCCTCGGTCGAGGCGGTGACGTGGAGGTCGGACAGCCGCGGGCCGATGGTGATCTGCGGCTTCGGCCGTGAGCCGAACAGGGCGCGGTCGAGGGCGCCGCCGCCGACGGCGCCGAGCATCTGGCCGATGGCCCCGCCGATCGGGCCGCCGAGCGCGCTGCCGACCGCCTGGCCGGCATAGGACAGGACGAGCGTGCTCACGTCGGGATCTCCGGCGAGGGTTCGGGCGAGGGTTCGGGAAAGCGGAAGGCGTAGGCGATGCGCCGGGACCAGGCCGGCGGGATCCAGGTTTCCACCACCGCGTGGCCGTCATAGGCGTGGATCATGTGCGCGGGGCCGGCCAGGATCCCGCAATGCTTGGCCGGCAGGCCGTCGCGCCAGCGGAACAGGAGCACGTCGCCGGGCCCGGCCGCGGTGGTAGCGAGCGGCACCAGGTGGCGGGCGGCGGCATCCCGCAGCGTCTCGGCGCCCCGGTCCTCGGCCCAGCTCGGCGTGTAGGGCGGCGGCACCTCCGGCTCGGCGCCGTAGAGCGCGGCATAGACGCCCCGCAGCAGGCCGAGGCAGTCGCAGCCCGCGCCCTTCACGCTGGCCTGGTGGTGGTAGGGCGTGCCGAGCCACCCGCGCGCCAGCGCGACGACGCGCGCGCGGGTGTCAGCCGAGGCGGCCTCCATCATTGTCGGCTCCCTGGACGGCGTAGGCCACGGCGTAGTCGTTCCCTGGAAGATCCGGGAAGCCGCGGAAGTTGAGGACGTTCGAGAACTTGTCCCGGCAGCTCGCCAGGGACTTGTCGCAGCCGGCGACGACCTGGAACGCGTCGCCGGGCGCGATCGGGGCCGGCATCGGCTCCCACAGGTCGAGGACCGCGAGCGGCCCGGTGCGGGCATGGGCCCGGACCTCGACCGCCGCGCCGGCATTCGCACCCGTGGTCCAGACCAGCCGGCCGGCGTCGAACCAGCGGGAGGCGTACCCGGCGAGGCCGGAGGCGGTGACGCTGCGGGCGCTCCCCACCGTCGCGACCGTGCCGGCGCCGCGGATTGCAGGCGCGGTGGCGTCGATCCGGCAGCGGCCGTCCCCGAGGAGCGCGTCGCACGAGCGCTGGTAGACCCGGCCGCGGGGCTGGTTGAGGCGATCGGCGAGGCCGCGCACCTCCGCCGTGAAGGCGGTAGGCCCGCGCGAGACCTCACCCACGGTGCCGGAGAGGACGAGAACCCGGTCGGCCGGGCTCGACCAGTCGACCCGCCACACCGCGACGGCGGCGCCGTCGAACAGGCCGCGCGCCAGCTCGGCCTCTGCGAGGCGCCCGCTGGTCAGCGCCCCGACGATCTCCAGGCTGTCGGCGGTGAGCCCGGTGCCCTGTTCGAGGGCGGTGCCGGTGGCGCCGCTCTCGGCCGAGCACGCGACGCCGTCGACCGTGAGATCCTCGTCATGGTCGGTGAAGCCGAGGCGCATGCCGTCGGTGCGAGTGACGATCCAGCACGTGCACAGGGTGGTGACCCCGCTCGCGAGGCTCGCGGCGAGGGTGGGTGACAGGGTCTTCATGCGGTCACCGCCGGATCTCGAGGATCGGGATGTCGGCCACCACGCCCGCGCGCAGGGCCTGGTGGTCGATCTCGATGCGGTCGGTGGCGAAGCGCACCGGCACGTCGAAGAGGAAGCCGGCGGTGACCACGGCGCCCGGAGCCGGCGCGACCTTGAGGGTGACGAGGCCGGTCGTGGTATCGAGCGCGAAGGCGGAGGCGGCGAGCGCGACGCCGCCGACCGCGACCTGGACCGAGCCGGCGACCGGCTTGATGATCGGGCGGGCATAGGGCGCGAAGGCGGCCCCGTAGGTCTTCACCAGCTGGAAGCCCCGGGTGGCGCCGTCGCCGGTGCCGAGGCGCTGGTCGGTGGGCGCGGGAGCCTGTCCGGGCGGCGCGGAGCCGTGGTCGAAGGTGTCGCACCAGCGAAAGCCGTAGAGCGGCCCGCGCCTCTCCTCGAAGAAGGCGACCAGCAGAGCCACGTCCTCGGCGGAGCGCAGGGCCGGTCCTGCATTGTAACTGCGCCGGGAATGGCGCCAGAGGGCGTTGCGCTCCTCGTCGCCGGAGCCGAGGGTGACGATCTCGGTGCGCCGCTCCGGCCCGCCGCGGGAGCCGTAGGACAGGACGAGGGGAAAGCGCACCTCGTGGAAGGGGCTCGGCATGGTTGTTCGGGCTCCTGGTGCTGACAGGCCCAGTGCTCACAATCCCAGTTCTCACAATCCCCTGAGGCCGCGCTGCACCGCCCGGGCCAGGGCGGCGCTGACCTGTGCCTCCGAGCGATGGAAGCTCGGGGCGTCCGCGGTGGCGATCGAGACCGAGACCTGGACGTTCGGGGCGGGGGCCGGGGACGCGACGCCGTGCGTCGCCGGCAGGATGCGGCCGGGCTGGAGCGGCACGAAGGTCTCGCGGCCGCTCTCGCCCACCGTGTAGGCGACGCCCGGGGTGACGGGGCCGCCAGCGGCGCGGCCGGTCGGGTTCTGGGTCAGGCCGAGCGACCCGAGGGCGTCGCCGACGAGGTCGGAGCCTGGGCTGCCGCGACCGAACAGGCCGTCGAAGGCCCGGTCGATGCCCCGGCTCGCGAGCGTGGTGGCGAGCCGGGAGATCACGCTCGTCAGCCGTTCGCCGTGCAGGATCGCGCCCTTGAAGCTGTCGGCGAGCGCCGAGCCGAGCTCGCGCGAGGCGGACTGGGCGGCGCGCTGCGCGGCTTCCGCCCGTTCCACCTGCGCCGTCGCGGCGCCGTAGGCCTGCGCCACCCGATCGACCTCTTCGCGGAGCGCCGGCGTCACCGCGAGGTCGGCCTTCTTGGCCGCCTCCAGCAGGCGGAACGCCGCCTCGGCCCTGGCGGCGGCACCTTCCTCCCGGCCGACCGCGTCGGCCTCGATCTTCAGGAGGCCGGTGCGCCGGGCGAGGCGTGCGACCTCGTCGCGGAAGGCGTCGTCTTCCGTCTCCGCGGCCTTCCCCATCGCCTTGGCGGGTCTCGCCGGCGCTCGCACGGCCTCGGGAGCGGGTGGGCCCGCGGCAGCCGTCGCGTTCCCGGCGAGGCTGCCGCGGGACGCGGCGTCGCTGATCGCGAAGGCGTCGGCGATGCGGGCGCGGATCGCCGCCCCCTCGGCGGAGGCCGCCCGCACCCGCCGGCCGAGATCTGTCACGAGATCGGCGGCGGCCGGAATCTTCTCCGCGATCCCCCCGACCGCGCCCGCCACCGCCTCGAACCCCGCCACCGCCTCGCGCGAGGCGGATCCGGCCTCGGCGAGGCGGGCGGTCAGGCCGCCGACCGCGTCGTCGACACGGCGCAGGGAGGCGCCGTCGCCGGCCGGCACCGTGGTCGCCTGCTCCATCGCCCGCTGGAGTCTGCCCAGAGCCTCCGGCGCGGCCATGCGGGCGAGCTCGTCGCGCACCTCGGCGCCGGCCCGCGCCATCGCGGCAGCGATGCGCCCGGCCCCGGCCTCGACCGCGCGCTCGGCCTGCCCCATCGCCCGCTCGGCCAGCGGCCCGGCCCGGGCGAGCTCGCGCTCGTAGGCCTCGACATTGGCCTCGAGCGAGACCACCAGGCGCTCGATCTCGGTCGTCATGCGGGCGCTCCGTCGTCGGACGAGCCGTCATCGGGCGCGCCCCGGAGCCAGGCCCAGAGCGCGTCCTCTTCCTCCGGCGTCGGGGCGTCCGCCGCCTCCGGGTCGCGGGCGCGGTTGAAGCCGTCGATGTAGGCGGCGAGCTGCCACAGGCTCATCGCCCGCAGGTCGGCGGCGGGCAGGCCCATGGCGGCGGCGGCGGCGTAGAACGCCGCGAAGGCGATCCGCCCCTCCGGGCCCGCCGGGCCGGCGGGGCGGCCGACCCGCTCGTCCTCGGCGCCTTCCAGCGCCGCCGCCAGCACCAGGGCGGCCTTGGCGATCAGCGGGATGCAGGCCAGCCCGTCGAGGCGGCGGGCGAGCGCGTGGGCCTCCGGCACCGGGGTGCCGCCGCCGATCAGGCCGAGCCGCAGCACGTCGCGCACGTCCCGGAACCGGTATTGCCGGCCGGCATGAAACCGCTGCAGCAGGGCGGCGGGGCCCATCCCCGTCGCCTCCTGCAGCGCCTCCAGGTCGCCGATGGCGAGGCGGAAGCGGTGGGTGGCGTCCTCGAGGGCGAGGTCGATATGGCCGTCGCGGCTCATGAGCGCCTCACGCGGCGGCGGTGAAGGCCACCGCCCCGGTCGATTGCAGCGCCACCGACACGGTGCAGCGCTCGCCCCGCACGGCGCCGACCTCGAAGCTGGTGAGGTGGAAGAAGCCCTCCCAGGCGCCGCCGCCCTCCGCGCCGGTGCCGCTCACCTCGATCCGGGCCTTGACCGGCGCGTCCGACTCGTAGGCGGCGCGCCAGCGGGCGATGCTCTGGCGCGCCATCACGCCCTTGCCGGAGAACGCGACCGACTTCGAGACCGCGAACCGGTCGACGAAGGGCGCGGCGTCCTCGTTGGCGCAGTCGGGTACGACCGCGCTGTTGGTCTCCTTGGTGAACTGCGCCGCGCGCTCGGTGAGGCCGCAGGGCGCCTCGAAGGTGCCGGCCTTAGTCGGGCTCTCGAGCTTCACGGCGATCGCCGAGAACGGCAGGGTGGTGGGCTGGGCCATGGCGGGTTCGCTCCGGAAGGACGGAAATCAGACGGTCTCGGCGGCCACCGCGCCGAAGCGGGCGACGCCGTGCCAGGAGCCGGGCCCGAGGGGCTCCGGCAGGACCAGGCTGCGCTCGTGGGAGAGCCACAGGAGCTCGCCGCGGGTGAGCGCCAGGTCGGCCTCGTCGAGGGCGGCCGCGACCGCGGCCAGCAGGTCCTGCACCGGTCCCAAGGTCCGGGCGCCGCGCAGGAAGGCGTGGACGGTCAGCCGGCAGGCGCAGCCGCGCCAGCCTTGCGCCTCGTAGGGGCTGACCTCCGGCGGATCGACGCGCAGGAACGGCCATTCCTCCCGGGCGCTCGCCGCCTCGCGCACCCGGTCGCCGACGAGCGGGTGCAGGGCCGGATCGGCGAGGAGGCGGGCGCGCACCGCCCGCAGGAGCTGGGGCGAGAGGTCGAGGCCGGCCATCACCCCCTCCCCGTCAGGCGCGCGACCGCCGGTCCGATCACCGGCCGGGCCGCCCGCGTCGCGGTGCCGAATTCCCGGGCGGTCAGGCCCGGCGCCTCGACCGCGACGGCGGCGCCCGCGGGCGTCTCCGTCGCCTCGGCTCGCCCGTCGGGCAGTGCCTGCTGGATGTCGGCCGCGAGCGTGCGCGCGGCCTCCCGTGCACGGGCCCGCGCGGCTTCGCTGCCGGCGCGGGCGAGGCGCGCGAGCCGCGCCTGGAGCGGGCCGGTCTCGGCTGTTGGCGTCACAAGGGTCGTCCCTGGATGATGGCGTGGCTGCCGGCGGGGTCGGTCTCCACCGCGACGATGCGGTGGCGGATCCCCGCCAGGGTGATCTCGTCGTCGGGGTTCGGGGGGGAGCCCGGCGTCAGCACGATGGCCCGTACCACCCGGCCCGGAAGCCCGGGCGCCTCGGACGCCTCCCGGGCGCCGTCGAGCCGGGCGCGGACGGGCTCGTCCGCGACGCCGTCCGGGCCCACCCGGTGCAGCGTGGCGGCGTCGAAGAGGGGGGCGAAAGCCCCCGCGAGATGGCGGCCGAGTCCGTCGAGGAGGCCCATCACACCACCGCCACGCCGACGCTGTTGCGGCGCATCACCTCGTGGAAGCGCCGCCCGTAGGAGGTGAGCCCGAGCGTCCCCGGCAGGACCTCGGCGGGCGGGTCGCGGCGCTCCAGGTGGAGCGTGCCGCTGCGCAACGCCTTGAGGTCCAGGGCGCCCGCCCGGGCGAGCTCGGCCTCGGGCCCGCCCTGCCCGTCGAGGGTGAGGGTGTGGGCGGCATGCAGCATCCGCCCGAGGGCCGCATCCGCCGCCGGCCAGGCCGCCCCGATCCGCGGAGCCGCCTCCGCCAGCGCCCCGGCGAGCGCCGCGTCGGGGAGGCCGGCAAAGGCCGGGAAGCGGGCCCGGAAGGCGTCCGGAGTGATCTCCGCCATCTCACGCCTCCCCGCCGGAGGACGGGCGCCCGCGGCGTCGCTCGGGGCGCGGGTCCAGGGGGAGCGGGCCGGGCTCCGCCTCGACCCGCACCTCGCCCGCCGCCTCCCAGGCGGACAGGCAGGGGTCCGGCCGCTCGGGCAGCACCAGCACCGCGCTCTCGCCGGGCAGGAGCAGCCGGGGCGCCCGCGCGCCCTTGGGCCAGACCAGCCGGGGACCGGCCGCGTGGTTCGTCACCCGCATCATGGTCGCAGCCTCCGTCATATGCCGTCGAGGTAGCGGCAGGCGGCGGGGCGGCGGATGTCGAGGCCGCCGAGCCGGAAGGCACCCGGCACCTCGAACCGCCACGGGCCGGTCTGCCAGGCCGGGAAGAACCGGAACGGCATCGGCAGCCACAGCTTCAGCACGGAGGGGTCGCGGCGATACGCGACCATGCGGGCGCTGCCGCCAGTGCCGGCGGTCTCGAGGGTGCGCACGCCGAAGACCGTCAGGTCCTGGCCCGTCTCCAGGGTGTAGACGTTGTGGCGCCGGATCCAGTCGAGGAGCGTGATCGGGCTCGTCGGGTCGAGGCGGCGCAGGCCGAGGCTCAGCATCTGGTCGTAGGGCAGGAGCAGGGTGTCGGCCATCTCGACCGTGTTGGAGCCGGTGAAGATGCCGATGAGCTGGCCGTTGATGTCGGTGAGCACCTGCTCGGCCGTCTTCTGGGCCCAGAGGGTGCTGCCGCCGGTGCCGGTGGCGGCGGCGCCGCCCACGGTCACGCTCGGATGGTTGAGGAGGCCGGAGAAGCCCTTCCCCGCGTCGCCCTGCAAGGCGATCTGGTCGATGAACTCCTCGGAGGCCTGCCGGGCCGCGTCGGCCTTGTCGGCGTCGAGGGTCATGCCCAGGAGCTGGGCCTTGCCGAGTTCCTCGAGGTCGTAGCCGTAGCCGATCCCCGCCATGGCGACGGCGGTCTCGTACTGGCGTCGCAGCAGCTCGACCTTCGGCACGTCGGTCGCCGCGCCGTGGACCCAGGTCGCCTGGCCGACCCGGTCGACCGAGAAGTAGGTCACGGTCGGCACCCATTCGGGCGCCGCGGTGTCGACCGGCACGAGGCGCGGGTAGCGGATCGCCGGGTACTGGTTGCGGTAGACCGCGGGCTCGATGAAGGCCTGCTGGCTGACCAGGAAGGCGAGCGCGCGGGGGGCGTCGGCGAGGAAGGTGCGGGTCATGACGGAGCCTCGTTTCAGTTCAGGCGCAGGCGGACGAGGCCGCCGGCGGCGGCGGAGGTGTCGAACAGGGCGCCGGGCATCGCGGTGTTGCCGGAGGCGGTGGCCGTGACGGCGCCGGCGGCGGTGACGTAGGCCGGGCTGCCGGCGCTCGCGGCCGTCGCGGTGACGACCCAGACGGTGCCGCGCACCATCACCGGCGCGGTCTCGCTCTTGGCGAAGAGGTCGGAGCCGCTCGGGGATGGCCGGGCGTTCCGGTCGGCGAGCACGATGCCGCGGAAGACCGCCCCCGAGGCGGCGATGCCGTCGTCGCGGGCGCCCTGGAAGGCGGCCCGCCCGAAGGCGATGCCGTCCTGGGTCTCGACCGTGCGGCTGATCACCGTGGCGGGATCCTGGTCGGCGGCCATCCCCTCGTACGCGGCGGCGGGCCGGGCGGGGTAGCTGGTCTGGACGGAGGGCATCAGCGGGCTCCTGCGGGTTTCCAGGCGTTGCGGAGGGTCTCGACCATGGCGGCATGGGCCGCCTCGGGCGTGCGGGCGTCGGCGGTCCGGTGGCGAAGGGCGTCGCGCAGCGGGTCCGGGGCGTGGGGCGGGGCGGCGCGGCGCGGGTCGGCGGCGACCCGGAAGGCCCCCTCGATCGCGGCGGCGCTCATGGCGGCGGCCTCCGCCTCGCCGAGGGTGCGGGCGACCGCCGCGCGCCGGATCGCTTCGGGATCGAGGCCGGCGGGATCGAAGGCGTCGCCGAGGATGCGGCGGGCGTCGGCGATCAGGGCGCCGCGCTCGGCCGCCAGCGCGTCGAGGGCGGCCGTGTCCGGCACCCTGGCGCGGAGCGCCGCGACCTCGCCATCGCGCTCGGCCAGAGCGGTCTCCGCGGCGTCGGCCCGCGCCTCGGCCGCGGCGAGGCGCCGGGTCAGGTCCGCGTCGCCGATCCGGCATTCCGGCCCGGCGCGCCCCTGCGCCACGATGGCGACGTGGTCGACGACGATGCGGGTCTGGCGCGCGTCGTAGGGCTCGCCGTCCGGGGCGGTGCCGGGGGTCCAGTCGAGGTCGCAGGTGTACCCGACCGAGACCTCGCGCCGCCCGGCCTGCACCGCCGCGATCGCCGCGGAATCGGCGAGCAGCATCGGGATGCGCACGAAAGCGCCGTCGCGCACCACCTCGTCGCCGACATGGCCGCGGGCGACCCCGCGCCAGGTCCGGGGCGTCACCGCCCCGGGCGGGTGGTCGAGGGTGACGGGCTTGTGGCCGAAGCTGCGCAGCGACTCCTCGCGAAAGATCTCGTCCGGGTCGCGGTAGATCCGGACCTGGGCGAGATCCGGCCGGGCGACCTCGTCGCCGCGATAGACCTGGACGTTGCCGGCGCGGGCGGCGCGCGCCTGCACGACCAGGGCGCCGTTGCCGAGCGGGCGCGCGCCCGCGATCTCGGCCGCGGGGCCGAGGCTGAACCGGTCGAAGAGGTGCATGGGGGATGGTCTCGCGTGGGGAGAGGGGTGATCTCGCGCCTACTCGGGCACGTCGGTTCACACGCCGGATGGCGCGCATCCGCCCGTCTCGGCGGTCGGCACGAAGCTCACGAGTGAAGTTATGCCAAGAATTGCGCGGGATCCCCTCTCCCGTCTGGGAGAGGGGTAGGGGTGAGGGTGTGACGTGTCCGTGTAAAGCTCAGAATGCCGTGCTGACAGCGGAACGGTCGGAGCTTGACTCGGCGCCGTCTCCACCCTCACCCCTGTCCCCTCTCCCACACGGGAGAGGGGGACCAGCGTGCTATTCGGCAATGTGACTGTTGCGGCTCGCTCGGGAGGATGTCGGAGTTCGGAAACCCGCCCTCACCCCGCCGACCGCCCGAAGGCCGCGGCGATGCCCGGGAAGAGGTCGGCGGCGGAGAGCCAGCCCTCGACGCCGCGGGAGAGGACGTCCGCGGGCACCACGCCCTCGCGGGCGAGCATCGCGGCGGTCTCGGCCTTGAGGCGGCCGACCTCCGCCTTCTCGCGCTCGCTCGCCTGCGCCAGCGGCCGCCAGGCGTAGCGCAACGAGGGCTCGTCGCGGCCGAGCGCGTCGCGGACCAGGAGCTGGTCGAGGCGGGCGATGGCCGGGGTGAGCTCGACGGTCTGACGGGCCGCGACGTGGTCGTGGTAGTTGCGGATGTCGGATTCACCGGTGGCGTTGAGGCCCGAGGGCGACTGGCCGAGCAGCCGCGTCACCGGGATGTCGGCGGCCCCCGCCGCGACCTGGAGGAAGAGGCGCGCCACCTCCGGCAGGCCCGAGAAGTCGAGCTGCTTCTGCTGGTAGCGCTCGCCCTCCGGCGAGCGGCCGTCGCCTTCGAGCAGCAGCATGCCGAACAGGCCCTTCATCCGTGCCGCGTAGGCGAAGCGCTCCGTGAGAAGGCGGGTGCCGTCCTCGGTCGAGAGGGCTTGCGACAGGCCCGGCACCGAGATCACGTCCTGCTTGGCCTCGGGCAGCATCGCGGCGATGTGGGCGGCGGCGGCCGTCGCCTGGTCGATCGCCTCCAGGAGCGCCTGGAGCACGCTGTCGCCCCAGCCGTCGCTGGCCGCGTCGTCCGGCAGGGCGGCGCCGAGGAGGCGCACCACCCGCGAGGGATGGACCGCCTGCCCGCCGGCGATGGTGTAGCCTCGGGGCTCGCCGAACCAGGGCGAGAGCGGGTCGCGCTCGAGGGCGCCGGCCTGGATCTGGCCGCGGGGCAGGACGTGGAGGTAGCGCAGGCCCCTCTGCCCGACCGTCCCGGGGTCGAGCGGCAGGCTCGGGTGCGGCGCCCCGTCGCCGATCAGGATCGCGGCGCCACCGTGCAGGCGCGCCAGGCGCAGGGCCCGCAGCAGGCGGTCGCGCAAGGACAAGCGCTCCTCGCTCGCCGCCAGCGCCGCCGCGACCTCCGGCGGCGCCTGCCAGGCGCGCCATTCGCGCAGCATGTCGAAGGGCACGATGTCGACGACCTTGCGGGCGAGCCAGTTGTCCCGGTAGGCGGCGTCGAGTTCCGCCCGGGCCCGTGGCACGTGGATGTGCAGGTTGCCGGTGCTCTTGTCCCGCGGGCCGCTGAGGCCGGAGACGAGGTTGGCGAGGCGGTCGGCGATCCACATCACAGGACTCCGAGCAGGCCGTATCCCGGCCGGGCCAGCGCCGCGAAGGCGCGCGAGAGGGCGTCGACCTGGTCGAGGAAGGCGCCGTTGGGGAAGGCGCAGAGCTCGTCGAGGAAGGCCTCGTTCCAGGGCCCGGCGACGAGGTGCAGGTTGCCGGCCTCGGCCTGGGCCGAGACCGGGGCGGCGCGGGTCGCCTTGTCGCCGCTCTCGGGCGACGCCCTGACGTCGTAGCCGGCGAGCCGCCCGACGAGGTACTGCGCCTGCGCCTTGCCGGCCTGTCCGGGATCCTGCGGCAGCGAGATCCGGCAGGACGGCCCGTCCTCCGCTGCGGTGGCGAGGATCAGCCGCTCGACGCCCCCGGCCGAGAGCCGGTCGCGGCGCACGTCCACGACGTAGAGATGCCCGTCGGGAGCGCGGGCGAGCTTGACGCCGGCGGTGTAGTCCGGCTGCCGTCCGCCTCTGGGCACGCTCGCCGCAAGGTCCCAGGCCCGGACGGTGGCGCAGCCGGCAGGGACGGCCCGCACGAGGGTGAACCAGCCGCGCTTGAACAGGCCGCCGTCCCGGGGTGCCGGGCGCTGCTGATACTGGCCGGCCGCCGCGTACTCGCCCATCGCGGCCTTGTCGCACTCCACCGCCGCGCGGGGAAAGCGGGCCGGAAAGAGGAGCTCGCCCGCCTCCCGGCGGGGATCCGTAAAGCCGATCCGGGTGGTGCAGGCGCGCTCCGGCTCGAACTCCATCGGCAGCATCAGGTGGTCGTAGCCGAGGGTCTTCGCCAGGATCACGCCCGACAGGTCGCGTTCGTGCAGCCGCTGCATGATGACGACGATCGCCGAGCGGACGGGGTCGTTGAGGCGGGTCGGCACCGCCTCCAGGAACCACTGCGCGACCCCCTCGCGCACCCGCTCGGAACTGGCGCCGTCGACCGAGATCGGGTCGTCGAGGATCACCCGGTCGCCGCGCGAGCCGGTGATCGAGCCGGCCGAGACCGCCTCGCGCAGGCCGGTCGCAGTGGTCTCGAACCGGCCCTTGCGGTTCTGGTCGCGGGTCAGCCGCACCCGGTCGCCCCAGAGCGCCCGGTACCAGGGCGAGGTGATCAGGCGCCGGGTGCGCAGGTTGTCGCGGAGCGCCAGCCGCTCGGTGTGCGAGACCGCGACGGTGCGTAGGCCGGGGCGGTTCTTCGGTCCCCATTCCCAGGCCGGCCAGAACACCCCGGCGAGCAGGCTCTTCATCGTGCCGGGGGGCACGTTGATCAGGAGCCGGGTGATCGTGCCGGCACTCACCGCCTCGAGATGGGCGCAGACGGCGTCGATGTGCCAGCCATGCACGTAAGCACTGCCCGGCTCGATCACCGGCCAGGCCCGGCGCACGAAGCCCGCCAGGCTCTCCTCGCTATCGAGCCGGTCGAGCGCCCGGATCAGGGCCGGCGGGTCGTTCAGCCAGGTCTGCGGCAATGAGGTCCGCGGCATCGAGGGGCCGGGCGTGGGACAGGCGCTCGGCGATGGCCCGGAGCTGGGCCCGCTGCCCCTCGTCGAGGAGGCGGATGGCGGCGTCCGTGTCGGAGATCGCGGTGTCGTCACGGTGTTTCGCGTCTCCCTTGCCGTCGAGGTCCCAGGCCTGCCGCTCCAGGGCGATCCACAGCCGCGCCGCGGCGGCGAGGTCGCGCAACGCCGCGACGCGCTTCTGCAGGGCCGCCGCGCGGGACAGCCCGCTCTCCTCCGCGCCGTCGTCGGGCCCGGATTCCTCCGCGATGGCGGATTGGAGATCGTCGAGGAGCCGCAGGGTGAGGGCGGCGCCCTGCGCCACCACGATGCGGTGGCCGCCGAGCACGTCGACCGGGCACGTCAGCCCAGGAGGGGGGAGCCCCGGAAGGGCCGCGCTCGGCGGCGCGTCGCCGGTGGAGCCCTCGTCCGGAACTGGGGCGTCGCGCGCCCACCCCTCCGCCCGTGCCCGGCGCCGGAGCGTCGCCGGGCTGATACCGAAGCGGCGCGCGATCGCCGGTCCGGCCCCCGGATCGGCCCGGTAGGCCGCCGCGATGCCCGCCCAGTCGATGACCCGCCGTGTCGAAAACCCTCTTGTCGCCTGCGTCCGGGTCGGGAGCCTGCTGGCCATGTCGCCTCGTCGGGAGATAGGAGGCGCTAAGGCCGGCCCGTGGCTGCCGGCGGCCGAAGGCCGTCGGGCACGCGCCGCCCTTCGCCTCGGTGATGCCGTGGGCCGGGTCCAGGGACACATCCCCGCAAGGCGGGGCAGTCGAGCAGCCACCTCCCTCGCAGGGCAGGCCGCAGACCCGGATAACCTGAAACCCTTGTACCCGCCCCGCCGATGTTCGTCAAATGTTCTATTCGGCGGGGCGCAACTTTTTTGGAATCTCAGTCCCGCGCGATCTGGTCCTCGTCGAGCACCACCGGGGTCTCGCGCCCGAACAGCGACAGGGCGACCCGGTAGCGCCGGCGGGCCGGATCGGTCCCCTCGACCGTGCCGCGTAAAGCCGCGAGCGGTCCGGCCGTCACCCGCACGTCGTCGCCGAGCGCGAACAGCAGCGCCGTCACCGCCTCCTCGTCGCCGCCCTCCGCGCCGCCGCCATGCCCGATGATGGCGTCGGCGAAGGCCTGGAGCACGGACGGCGCGATGACGACGGCACGCCCGTCGCGAAAGAGCACGTGGGCGATGCCCGGATGGCCCTCGACCCGCGCGAGGTCGTCGTCGTCGCGCAATCCGACGAAGAGCGTGCGGTGCAGGAGCGGCACCCGGGCGGTGCGGCGGCGACCCGAGGGCGAGGTCAGCTCGACCTCCTCCCGCGGCTCGAAGGTGGGGATGCCGGCGGCCTCGCAGTCGCGGGCCGCGCGGGCGGCCCAGCGCGGCCTCGTCTCGGCGACGAGCCAGACCCGGTCGGCCGCCAGCACGACCCGGGCGGGCCGCACCCGCCGGCGCCGCCGGCGCCGGATCTCGGCGGCGCGGTCGGCCGGCGAGCGGTCATGCGCCAGGGCTTCGCGGCGGCGGCGGGCGATGCGGCGCTTCTTCCCGCTCACGCCGCCCTCCCCGGCTGCCGGGCGCCGGTCAGGCCCCGTCGGGGCGATCCGGCGGCGCGTCGGGCGGAGGAAGCCGCTCGCGGGCGGCCTCCCGCGTCAGCGCCTCGGTCGCGCGCACGATCCGGGCGCGCACCAGCAGGAACAGGCCGACCCCCGCGGCGAGGGTCCAAAGCACGATCAGGGCAACCTTCATGCGCCCCTCCTGCACCGGCGCGGCCCGCCGCGCGAGCGCCTTCGTCCCCGGCACGACGGATCTCCCGTCCGTCGCGCACCCGTTGCGGCGATTCGCCGCCGGGCCGACTGAGGAGGCGTCGGGCCGGATCGACCGTCTCCATCCCGACGTTGCGCCACGAGGCGGCCGCCGTGTCGGGCGGTCCGCTCCAGGCTGCGAGGAAACGGTGGACCATCGGGGAGCTCCCGCAACGAGGGGGTACGGCGCAAGGCTGCCGCTGGGGTAGGATGCATGAGGGGGCGGAGGCGAACAGCGATGCTTGCCCGATCACGGCCAACGTCCTTGCGACCGAAGTAGCTACATGATGTAATGATTTTGCTCAATACCTCAAGTGTTAGGAAAGTTCTCTGAGGTGATGCAGACGGGAGAGAACCGGGTCCGGGCCGCGCAAGGGGAGCGGCTGCGCCAGGCGCGCATCGCCGCCGGCTACCGCTCGGCGCGGGACGCCGCCCTGCAGAATGCCTGGCCGGAGAGCACCTACCGGGCGCACGAGGCCGGCACCCGGACCATCGGCCAGGACGATGCCGAGCGCTACGCCGCGCGCTTCCGCCGCGACGGCGTCGAGGTCACCGCCAAGGGGCTCCTGTTCGGCGACGACGAGGCGCCGGAGCCGCTCGCGGAGGGTGGCCAGGAGGGCGGCCACGTTGTCGGTCAGGTGGTGGGGGTGAAGGGATTGATCAGCGCCGGCGGCTTGATCGACACCGGGGACGAGCAGCCCGGGCCGGACGGCGACCTCTTCCGGATCACGGTGCCGTTCCCGGTGCCGCCCGGCACCATCGCGTTCCGGGTTGCCGGCCTGTCGATGTATCCGAAATACGAGCCGGACGACGTGGTGCTCTGCGCCGAGGCGGGCGAGAGCCCGGAGCGGCTGCTCGACCTCTACGCCGCGGTGGCGACGGCGGAGGGGCACCGCTTCCTGAAGAAGATCCTGCGCGGCTCGCAGCGGGGCTCCTACCACCTGGAGAGCCACAACGCCCCGCTGATGCCTGATCGCCGGCTGGTCTGGGCCTCCGGCATCATCAGCACCGTGCACGCGCAGCACTGGAGCCGGTTCTGCGCCGGTTCCAAATCCGCCGGCGCCACGTTTGCCGGCACCAGGTTCGCCGGCACCAAGCCCGCGGGTTAGGGGGCCGGTGGGGATGGGGATCGCTGCTTCGTGCAGCGATCCGGTCAGTCCGCCTGCGCGACCCGGGCCGTGCGGCGCTGCGCGGTCCAGCGGCCGGAGCAGAGGGCGGAGACGTTCCAGGTGCCGGAGCCGGAATTGGCCTGGAGCCGGCCCGAGGCGGCGCCGCTGGTCGAGCCGTGGCGGACGGTGAGGCCGACCTGGCCGTCCGACCCGATGCGCCCGCTCACCGTCGCACCGCCCTCGCCCGTCGAGGCCACCCGCACGTCGCCGTCGGCGATCGCGAGCGAGACGGTGTAGCGGCTGTCGCACATCCCCGATTCGGTGACGAGCTGCACCGACCAGGTGCCGTTGAACCCCCGCCCTTCCGCGGCCGCCGGCAGCAGGCTGGCCGGCAGGGCGGCGCACAGGACGAGAGCGGCGACGGACGACTTGAGCATGGGACCCCCGATGATTGGTCGAGCCCGGCCGGATGGACGAGGCCGGCTCGCTTCTTGATGCGTGGCGGATCGGTGCGGCGTGACCGCAACCGCCCGCTGCGCGAGCCTTCGCGGTCGCGCGCTGGACGAGAAGCGATGTGGATGAGGGATCATTAACACAGGCAGAACGGCAGCAATATGGCGCGGCAGAGCACGCCTGTCGGCCGATCGACTGGGCTATGGCCGCGCTTGCCTGCCGACTTGCTGCACGGTGACTTGCTCAGCGAAGACTTGGCCGTTCCCAGCGACCGGCTCGCTTTCAGCCCGGCATCGTTGCCGCCATGCGGCGGCGCAGGGCCTCGTCCGGCAGCGGGCCGGTGCCGGCGCGCAGGTTCGCCGCCATGTGGCGGGCATCGGCGGTGCCCGGGATGGCGCAGGTCACCGCCGGGTGGGAGATCACGAATTTCAGCAGGATCTCCGCCCAGGAGGTGCAGCCGATCTCCGCCGCGTAGTCCGGCAGCGGCGTATGGGCCAGGCGGCGCAGCAGCCCGCCGCCGCCGAAGGGCCGGTTGACCAGCACCGCCACGCCGCGCTCGGCCGCGAGCGGCAGCAGGCGGGTCTCGGCCGCCCGGTCGTCAAGGGCGTAGTTGATCTGGAGGACGTCCAGCCGCTCGGCCCGCAACACCGCCTCGACGGCATCGTAGGCGCTCTCGGTGTAGTGCGAGATGCCGATGTGGCGGATCCGGCCCTCCGCCTTCCAGGCCCGCAAGGTCGGCAGGTGGGTGCGCCAGTCGAGCAGGTTGTGGATCTGCATCAGGTCGAGGCGCTCGGTGCGCAGGAGCCGGAACGAGCGCTCCATCTGCGCGATCCCGGCCTCGTGCCCGCTGGTCCAGACCTTGGTGGCGAGAAAAATCTTCTCCCGGGCCTTCGACTCCGCCACGAGGTCGCCGGTGACGCCCTCGGCGTGGCCGTACATCGGCGAGGAATCGATCACCCGGCCGCCCTGGCCGATCAGCGTCGCCACCACCTCGCGCAGGGGCGCCCGCTCGGCGGGCTTGGCGCCCACGTCGAAGCCGCGCCAGGTGCCGAGCCCGATCACCGGCAGGGTCTCGCCGCTCGACGGGATCGGCCGCCGGTGCAACGGCGTCGCTTGGCCGACCGCTTGGCCAACCGCTTGGCCGGTCTCTTGTCCGGTCCCTTGCGCGGCCGCCCCGCCGCCGACCGCCGCGGCCAGCGCCGCGCCGAGGAAGCCCTGGCGGGTCAGTCCGTCGTCTCGCCTCATCGCGTCTCTCCCCTGTCGGCGCCGCGCCTGTCGCGAAACGCGCGCGGGCACTCGCCGGTGCCCTTGGCGAAGAAGCGCGAGAAATAGGCCGGGTCGGCGAAGCCGAGGCCGTAGGCGATCTCGGCGATGCCGAGGTCGGAATAGAGCAGGCTGCGCTTGGCCTCGAGCAGGCGGCGTTCGCGGACGATCCGTCCGGGGCTCGCGCCCGTCACCGCCCGGCAGGCGGCGCGCAGCCGCGCCTCGGTCACCCCGAGATCGTCGGCATAAGCCGCGAGCGGCCGCTCGCGGCGGTGATGCGCCTCGACGAGTTCGCGGAAGCGCGCGGTCAGCAGCGCCTGCGGGCCCGGCGGGGCCGGCGGCGCGCGGGTGGCGGCGAGGCGGCGCAGGCCGGCGACGAGGAGCAGCAACAGGTGCGCCTCGACGGCGCCGCGCCGGCCCGGCGCCGCCCAGGCCAGTTCTCGCGCGAGCTCGGCCAGGGCCTCCTCGACCGGGCCCGGCTCCGGCAGGGCGAGCGCGGCGGGGCCGGCGAAGAGCGCCGACAATTCCGGTTCGCGCCCGCACAGGTCGCGCAGGTAGCGCGCCGAGAGGGTGAGCACCGCCCCCGCCGTGCCGTCGGCGAAGCGGAAGCCGTGGGCGGTGCCGGCCGGGACCGCCAGCAGGCACGGCGCCGCGAAGGCGAAGAGCTCGGCCTCGGCCCGCATTTCCCCGCCGCCCTCGGCGATCAGCAGCACCTGATGCAGGCTCGAATGGACGTGCGGGCGGATGGTCCAGCGGTTCGGGCGGCTGCGATCGTCCAAGGCTTCCAGGTGCAGGAAGCGGTCGTCGGCATCACGCGGCGCCTCGCCGTAGAGGAAGAAGTGCGGCACCGCAGGGGCTTGGACGGGATCGCGGCGCATCGCGGGCGGGCCTTGGCGGGACGGGCGGGGCTTCGAAAAATCCAACTTTTCCCTCGCCCCGTCCATCGTCAACCGGGCCGGCGCGGTTCACCTTTCCGTCACACAGCAGCCACCGCCGAGACGGTGGCGCCACGGTTCGGGAAACGCTCAAGGACACGCGCATGCGCACGAAGGTCGCCATCATCGGCGCCGGCCCGGCCGGCCTCTTCCTCGCCCACCTCATGGCCCGCGCCGGGATCGACGCGGTGGTGCTGGAGCGGCGCACCCGCGACTACGTCGAGGGCCGGGTGCGGGCCGGCGTGCTGGAGCAGGGCACCGTCGCGCTGATGGAGCAGCTCGGCCTCGACGCGCGGCTCAAGGCCGAGGGCCTGCCCCATACCGGCACCAACCTCGCCTATGACGGCGAGATCTTTCGGATCGACATGGCGGCCCTGACCGGCGCCGCGGTGACGGTCTACGGCCAGCAGGAGGTGATGCGCGACCTGTTCGACGCCGCCGGGCCCCGCGGCGTCCAGATCGTGTTCGAGGCGGAGGACCTGCGGCTCGACGGCCTCACCGGGAACAGCCCGAGCGTGGCCTACCGCAAGGACGGGGTCGCCCACACCCTCGCCTGCGACTTCGTCGCGGCCTGCGACGGCTTCCACGGCGTCGGGCGGGCGTCGATTCCCGACGACGTGCTGAAGGTCTACGAGCGGGTCTATCCGTTCGGGTGGCTCGGCATCCTGGCCGAGGTGCCGCCGGTCAACCACGAGCTGATCTACGCCAACCACGCCCGCGGCTTCGCCCTCGCCAGCATGCGCTCGCCGACCCGCAGCCGCTACTACGTCCAGGTCGGCCTCGACGAGCGGATCGAGGACTGGTCCGACGAGCGCTTCTGGGACGAGGTCGAGACCCGCCTGGGGCCGACGGCCTCCGCCGGGCTGGTCCGCGGCCCGTCCTTCGAGAAGAGCATCGCGCCCTTGCGCAGCTTCGTCGCCGAGCCCATGCGCCACGGCCGCCTCTTCCTGGCCGGCGACGCCGCCCACATCGTCCCGCCGACGGGGGCCAAGGGCATGAACCTCGCCGTCTCCGACGTCGCGATGCTCGCCGAGGCGCTCGCCCTGTTTTACGCCGACCGCGACGCGTCCGGCCTCGACGGCTACTCCGCCCGGGCGCTCGCCCGGGTGTGGAAGGCCGAGCGCTTCAGCTGGTGGTTCACCGGCCTCACCCACCGCTTCCCCGACATGGACGCGTTCGCCCGCCGGATGCAGGTGGCGGAGCTCGCCTATATCCGCGGGTCGCGGGCGGCGCAGACGGTGATCGCGGAGAATTACGTCGGGCTGCCGCTGCGCTGAGCCGAGCTACCCTCGGCACCATGGGTGCCGAGGGTGGGATCCGCATGCTCGGCGTCTCGGTCCGGCGCGCCTCAGGCCGCCCGCACCCGCGCGAGGAAGCGCTCGACCTCCGTGCCGAGATGCTCGGATTCGCGCGACAGGTCGGAGGCCGAATCCAGCACCTGCCGGGCGGCCGCCCCGGTCCGCTCCGACGCCAGGGCGACACCCGCCACGTTGCCGGTGACCTCCTGGGTGCCGGCCGAGGCCTGCGCCACGTTGCGGACGATCTCCTGCGTCGTCGCCCCCTGTTCCTCGACCGCCGCCGAGATCGTCGCCGTGACCGTGCTGATCTCGCCGATGCGGGTCGTGATCGCGGTGATCGCCCCCACCGCCTGCTCGGTGACGACCTGGATCTGGCCGATCTGCTGGCTGATCTCGTCGGTCGCGCGCGCGGTCTGGGTGGCGAGTTCCTTGACCTCGGCGGCGACCACCGCGAAGCCGCGCCCCGCCTCCCCGGCCCTCGCCGCCTCGATCGTCGCATTGAGGGCCAGGAGGTTGGTCTGCGAGGCGATGGTCGCGATCATCCCGACCATGTCGCCGATCTTGGTCGAGTTGCGCGTCATCTCCTGGACCAGGCGCATGGTCTGGTCCGCCTCGGCCACGGCCCGCCCGGCGAGATCGGAGGAGGCCACGATCTGCCGTCCGATCTCCTGGACCGAGGAGCCGAGTTCCTCGACCGCCGCCGCCACGGTGTCGACGTTGGTGGCCGCCTGCTCCGCCGCGGACGCCGCGGAGGTCGACTGGCCGGCGGTCTCGGTCGCGGTCGCGGTCATGCTCCGCGCGGTGCCCTCGAGGGCGGTGGCCGAGGCCGAGACCTTGGCGACGACGGCGCCCACCGCTTCCTCGAAGGCGTCGGCGACGGCACGCATCCCGACGCGCCGCTGCTCCTCGGCCGCGAGGCGGGCCTGCTCGGTCTCGCGCTCCAGGGCGCGGCTGCGCTGCATGGTGTTGCGGAAAACCTCGAGCGCGGCCGCCATGGCGCCGATCTCGTCCCGGTGATGCGCGCCCGGCACGGCGACGGCGAGATCGCCCTCCGCGATGCGCCGGGTCGCCGTCGCGAGGGCGTGGATCCGGCCGGCGATCCAGACCTGCGCGATCGCCGCCCCGACGAGCGTCAGGAGCAGACCGGCGACCGCGAGCGTGCAATGCACCGCGAAGGCCTGCCGGGCCCGCTCCACCTCCGTGTCGGCGGTCGCCGCCGCAGCGTCCATCAGGGCGAGCGCGGTCGCGGCGATCGCCGTCTGGCTTCTGGCGGCGCTTTCGAGCCACGCATCCATCAGGGCGACGCTCGGCTTGCGCCCGGCCTCGACGCTGGCCACCGCCTCGGCCCGCTGCGTGCCGAGAGAGCCCTCGAAATACGCGGCGTTGGCGGTCCGATAGGCCGACTGGACCAGGTCGGAGCGGTTGGTCGTGAGCAGGGTCCCGATCAGATCCCAGGTCGTCTGCACCTGGGTCTCCCGGGCGCGCAGGGCTGGTCCGTCCGTCGGCAGGGGCAGCCGGTCGCCGGAGAGGAGGATGTTCATCGTCAGCAGCTGCTGGCCGGTCAGGCTCCGGAGGGAACCGATGATCGCCTTCGTGGCGATGGTCGCTTCCAGCACCGGGTCGAGCTGCCTCAGGGTGGTGTCGGTCCGGGTCGACATCCCGTCGATCAGGCTGAGCACGCGCCCGCCGGCCTCGTTCAGCTGGGTGAACAGGGCCTTGTCTCGGCCGGCCAGGGGCCGGTCGAGGTCGGCGTCGATCCGGCCGCGCAGCGTCCGCCACGAATCGGCGGCCTTCGCCAGATCCTCCATGGCAGCGACGAGGGCCGGATCGTCGATGGCCCGCACAGCCGCCGCCGCCTCGCTCAGCGCCTGATCGGCCTGGCCGCGGGATTCCAGTGCCACGCGCCGCGAGACCTGGTTCGCCTCCGGCGCGAAGCCGAGGCCGGTCATGCTCCAGCCGCGCTCGCTGCGAAACCACGCCAGACTTTCCAGCATGGCCCGGCTGAGCTTGATGTAGCGATAGGTGAGATGCGCCTTCTGTTTCGATTCGAACGCAATACTCAAATTATATGCAGATGAGACGATGATGATCGCCCCGAAGAGCAATATGACCGCTCCGAGCACATTCCGGACAGTAAGATACCGCATGTCGCCGCGTCCCCCGATATGGGGAACAGGATAGTAATCATTTATTGAAGATTCCGTTGACGCTGCGACGCCTCCCAGATCGGAGCGAGTCGGGGGCGATCACGGCCAGTTCAGGCGGCGCCGCCCTCCTCCCGGCGGATCAACTCGCCGGCTACGTCGCCGAGCCGTGGCGCCGCTTCCCGGGTGAACGGCAGCGGCCGGCACACCGCCAAGGCCGCCAGCCCGAACCGCGCCGTCATCAGCCCGTTGAGCACGCCCTCCCCGAGCTTCGCCGAGATCCGCGCGGCGACCCCGAGGCCCAGCACCGACTGAACCAGGCTGTCGCCGACCGCGACGCTGCCGGTGACGGCGAGATGGGCGAGCGCGGCGCGCGCCAGGCGCAGGAAGCCGAACAGGCCGGGCCGTCCGCCATAGATGGTGGCGATGCGGCGAAGGAGGCGCACCGCCGCGAAGATCACGAAGCCGACATCGACGATCGCCCGCGGGCTCAGGGCCGTCACCGCCGAGACCTGCTTGGCCGCGTCCGCCACCGCCGCCTTGGCGGCGCGGTCGAGAGAGGCCAGCAGCTCCTGCTCGGCGATGCCGATCCGGTCCTCGACGTCGAGGATCTGGTCGTCGAGGGCGGCGAGCCGCGCCCGCGCGGCGCTCAAGGCCGGGCGCTCGGCGTAGAGGCCGGAGAGCTGGCGCACGACCGCCTTGGCGGCGCTGTGGTCGCGGGAGCGGAGCGCGTCGAGAGCCTCCTCGCGCAAGGCCTCGATGCGGCGCTCGCGTAGCACCCCCGCCACCTCGCGCCAGACGATCGCCGCGAGCGCCACCACGGCGACCGCGAGCAGCACCAGGGCCACGATGCCGAGCCAGGGCGCGACGGTGAACAGGTCGGCGATCAGCCGCTCGATGGCAAGCCCGATGCCGAGCGAGGCCAGGCCGCCGAGCGCCGAGAGCAGCAAGGTCGCCCAGGGCGCGCGGGAGCGCGGCGCCACCGGGACGGGCACGCCGTCGGCGGCCTCGACGATCTCGAACGGCTCCTCCACCACCCGCACGCCGTCGGCGAGCGCCGTCTCGGTACCGGGGGGCGGCGGTGCGGCGGTGACGGTCTCGGCGCCGGCGGGCGGCAGGCGGAAGGCGCGGGGCTTCTGGGTGTTCGTCATCGAGAAGCCCTCAGGCCAGGCGGTCGCCGATCAAAAAGTTCAGGGCGCGGTCGAGGCGGATCTGCGGCAGGCGGCCCGGGCGGCCCAGCGCATCGCGGGAGACCTGGGGCGGGCGGAAGCGCGGGAAGCGCAGGGAGCCCGGGGGCACCGCACCCTCCAGCACGGCTTCCGGCCGCTCGGGCAGCTCGCCCGGGAAGATCGCCGCTTCGGTCTCGCCGTCGAAAGTCTCGCCGTCGATGCTCTCGCCCGCCTCCGGCGTGCCGGCCACCGCCCGGAAGGCGCTCGGCCCGTCATGCACCACCGTCTCGCGGGTCGAGCGCACCGAGGCGAGCGCCTGGGTGCTGACATGGGCGCCCGCAGCCTCCGTGCGCCGCAGCGAGCGGGCGACGAGGAGGCGCAGGAGCGCGTCGAGCCGGTCGTGGCTCGTATGGTGGAGGTGGTCGGCCTTGGTGGCGGCGAACAGGATCCGGTCGGCCCGCGGCGCGAAGAACCGCGACAGCAGGGTGTTGCGCCCGACCCTGAGGCTCATCAGCACCCGGTCGAGGGCCTCCTCCAGCTCGGCGAGCGCCGCCGCCCCGGCATCGACCGCGGCCAGCACGTCGACGAGGACGATCTGGCGGTCGATGCGCTGGAAATGGTCGCGGAAGAACGGCGTCACCACCCGATGCTTGTAGGCCTCGAAGCGGCGCTGCATCAGCCCGCCCAAGCTGTCGGGATTGACCGGGCCGTCCAGGATCAGCGGCGCGAAGGTCAGGGCCGGCGAGCCCGCGAGGTCGCCGGGCATCAGGAACCGGCCCGGCGGCGTCGTCGCCACCGCCTCGGGGCCGGAGCGCACGGCGGCGAGGTAGATCTTGAACGCCTCGCTCGCCCGCTCGGCCACGATCTCGTCCAGGGGCTGGTTCGGGTCGAGCGCCCGCAGCGAGGCGAGCCAGGGGGCCGCCATCGCGGCGCGGCCGGGACGCTGGGCCGCGGCGATCGTCTCGCGCGACCAGCCCTCGTAGGTCTGCTCGATGAGGGCCAAGTCGAGCAGCCACTCGCCCGGATAGTCGACGATGTCGACCATCAGGCTCGCCGGCCCGGTGCGCCAGCCGCTCTTGCGCTCGTAATCGACCTCCAGGCGCAGCTGGCTGATCCGGTCGGTCGAGCGCGGCCAGCGGCGCGCGTCGGTCAGCGCCGCGAGATGGTCCTCGTAGGGGAAGCGCGTCACCGCGTCGTCGGGCTGCGGCACCAGGCGGGCCCGGCGCAGGCGGCCCTCCTGCGAGGCGCGGAGCGCCGGCAGCGGGTGGAGGCCGGTGAGCTGGTGCACCAGAGCGGTGGTGAACACCGTTTTCCCTGAGCGGGCGAGGCCGGTCACGCCGAGCCGCACCGTCGGCTGGACCAGGAGGTCGTTGGAGGCCTCCGCCAGGGAACGGGTGGCCTCGGTGACGGACTTGGCGAGGGAGCCGGCACGTGCGGCGAGGTCGGTCAGGGGCGGCACGCGGTACGCTCTGGCTTCATGTCGCTCCCCGAGGTGGCGCGGGGCTGCGGCTTCCGCAAGGGCTCAAGGCGCGGCTTCCGCCTGTTGCCGTGCGCCGGCGCGCTCGGCTTCGGCCCGGGCGATCGCCGCGGCGACGAGGGCCGGACTCGCCCGCAACGCCCCGAGCTCGACCGAGGACATCGCCAGCAGCACCGGGGCGAGGCGCGCGGTGGCGTGACCGTCGGGGGTGAACAGGCCGAGATCGTCGCCGGGCTTGACGCCGATGCTGCCGGCGATGCGGGCGGCGTAGTTCTGGATCCGGATCTCGTCGGAGCCGCACAAGGGGGCCGGCGGGCGCAAGGCCGGCGGCAGCGCCGAGGCCGGGGCGACGGCAAGGGTCGGCAGGGCCGAGGCCTCCGCGGCGAGCCGCGCACCGTCGAGGGCTCGCATCGGCTCGATCGCGGCGGGGCGCGCCGTTTCGCCGATGCCGGTGGCGATGGTGGGCAGCGGCTTTGCCCTGACGACGCGCACGGGTTGGCGCGGCCGGCCCTGCATCCGGGCGAGCGCCGACCAGGGCTGGACCCGCAGGGCGTTGCCGTCGACCGGCCGGGCCGCGGCGGTCGGTCGGGCCGGGGCGCGGGCGACCCGGCGCGGGGCACCGCCGCGGCCGTGACTGGCGAGGAACCGGGCCCGCAGGGTGCGGCCGATGCCCTGCGGCGCCAGGGCCGTCAGCGCCGGCGAGGCGGCCCGCGCGGGTGCGGCTCCCCGCATCGGGGCGACGGCACGCGCCGCGACCGGGCCGGCGCATTCGGCGGGCGCCCAGCGGCGGACGATCGCCAGGGCCGAGCGGCGCCCGTACTCGCCGTAATAGCGCCGCAGCAGCGAGACCGCGGCATCGGCCCCCTGCCCGGCCGTGGCGAAGCCGGTATGGCCCTCCTGGTCGCCGCCGATCTCCCCATCCCAGCGCGCCCGCTTGATGCACCAGTAATTGTTGAGCTTGACGCAGCGCGCCACGAAGGCCGGATCGCCCGCCGCCGCCCAGGCGGTCCAGGCGAGGGAGAGCGGCAGGAGCCCGTCCTTCGTCTCGCTGCGCCAGTTCGACACCGCCCGCGCCTCGGGCCGGTAGACCGGCATCGCGCGCTCGGGTGCCGCGAGGGCGGAGGCGGCGGCGAGCCCGTCCCCGAGGCGTGCGGCGCCGTCCCGCACCAGGGCGGCGGCCGCGTCGGTGGCGGGGCCGGCCGCGAGGCTCAGGGCGAGGAAGGCGGTGAGGATCACGGCACTTGTTACGTGTGGCTGAGGCTTAGCTGTCTCAAGCGATTTCCCAACCGCTCCGTTCCACCGGGAGTGGCGCGGGATTCCCTCTCCCCGCCCGTGGGGAGAGGAGAAACCCGCGCCCTCTTCTTCCAGTACCCCTCCGCGCTGCTGGGGGAGAGATACGCACGACCTGTTCGGACATTGCTTCCCGGCTCGGATCGGCGAGCGAAGCCCTACTCGTCCTCGCCGTGCCCGAGGCTCTTCGGCGTCACGAACCGCTCGACCGTGCCCTCCCCGGCCTCGACCTTGCCCCATGAATCCACGGCCAGATCGATCACCGCGACCGCCGCCGTCGGGTACTTCTTGGTCAGCGCCCGCCGCGCCTCGCCCGGTCGGCCGAGGAGCCGGGCGAGGTCCTGGAAGCCCGGATTGTGGCCGATCATCAGGGCGGTCGCGACCTCGTCCGGGATCGAGCGCACCACGTCGAGCAGGCGCGAGACCGGCGCTTCGTAGATCTGCGGCACGGTCTCGTCCGGCACCGTCCCGAGCGCCGGCTTGACGAGGTCCCAGGTTTCTTGCGTGCGCCGGGCCGGCGAGACCAGCACCCGGTCGGGGATCAGCCCTTGCTCGGCCAGGTAGGCGGCCATCTTCGGCGCCGCCTCCCGCCCGCGGGGCGCGAGGGGCCGGTCGACGTCGGACGCGCCGTCCGGCCAGTCGGACTTGGCGTGGCGGAGCAGGATCAGGCGGCGCATCGGATCAGCGTCCCTCGCGGCGGCTCAGGAAGGCGAGCTTTTCGAACAGCCCGACATCCTGCTCGTTCTTCAACAGCGCCCCGTGCAGCGGCGGGATCAGCTTGCGGGGGTCGCGCTCGCGCAAGGTCTCCGGCCCGATATCCTCGGCCATCAGCAGCTTCAGCCAGTCGAGCAGTTCCGAGGTCGAGGGCTTCTTCTTCAGGCCCGGCGCCTCGCGCACCTCGAAGAAGACCCGCAGGGCCTCCTCGACCAGGCGCTGCTTGATGCCGGGATAATGCACCTCGACGATGGCCTTCAGCGTGTCGGCGTCCGGGAACTTGATGTAGTGGAAGAAGCAGCGGCGCAGGAAGGCGTCCGGCAGCTCCTTCTCGTTGTTCGAGGTGATGATGACGATCGGCCGGCGCGCCGCCCGCACGGTCTCGCCGGTCTCGTAGACGTGGAACTCCATCCGGTCGAGTTCGAGCAGCAGGTCGTTCGGGAACTCGATGTCAGCCTTGTCGATCTCGTCGATCAAGAGCACCGGCCGCTCGGGCGCCGTGAAGGCGTCCCACAGCTTGCCGCGGCGGATGTAGTTGGCGATGTCGGAGACCCGCGGGTCGCCGAGCTGCGAGTCGCGCAGGCGCGAGACCGCGTCGTACTCGTAGAGGCCCTGCTGCGCCTTGGTGGTCGACTTGATGTGCCAGGTCAGCAGCGGCGCCCCGAGCCCGCGGGCGATCTCCTCCGCCAGCACGGTCTTGCCGGTGCCCGGCTCGCCCTTGACGAGGAGCGGCCGCTCCAGGGTGATGGCGGCGTTGACCGCGACGGTGAGGTCGCCGGTGGCGACGTAGCTCTCGGTTCCGGTGAAGCGCATCGGGCTCGCGTCAGTCCTGTCCTTCGGGAATTCCTTCGACCCTATGCGGCGAAGGCCGCGCTGGCGAGACCCGCCGGTCTCACAGCTTCGACGGATCGAACCACACGCAGCTGCGGGCGATCACCGTGAAGTTGATCTCCGAGCGGGCCGGCTGCGGCAGCAGCTCGCCGTCGATGGCCACGGTGGTCTGGTTCGAGGTGGCGCCGTCGCCGAAGCTCTGGGGACGGGTCACGTAGCAGTACTGCTTCTCGGGCTTCTGCTCGTCGCCCTTGAAGTTCCAGCCGGTGACGATCGAGCCGTCGAGATAGGGCACGGTCTTGAACACCGTGAAGCTCGTGCGCACCGCCGCGGCGGCCGAGGCCGGCGCCTCGGTCTTGCCCTGGTTGCCGGTCAGCGAGGACACGTCCGGGCGCCCCTTGCCCGCCGGCGCCGGCGCCGGCACCCCGCCCTCGATCTTGAGGGTGGTGTCGGTGAGCTTCACCTCGCCGCTCGTCTTGAGCGTCGTGGTCTCGAGCGCCTGGGTGAGGGCCTTCGCGAGCTTGTCGGAGGCGTTGCCGACCTCGTTCATCGTCGCGTAGCCGTAGAAGGCCGCGCCGAGGCCGGCCCCGGCGAGGCCGACGAACACCCCGAGGCCGATCGCCCGGAAGAGGAAGGCGCGGGCGTTGGAGATCCGGGCCTCGGCCCGCAGGCGCCCGTTGACGTGCTGGGCGAGGGCGACGTTCTCGGGCGTGCCCGGTGCGAGGTAGCTCACGGTCTCGGCCTCTCGATGCGGTCGTCGTCGCGCGCCGGCGGCGCCGGGGGCGTGCCGGCCTGCGGCACGGTCGGCGAGCGGCGCTGGTCGAGGGGGATCGCCGCGCCCGAGGCCACCGCGGCCTCGCGCATCGCCCGCTGCGCGTCCTGGATCTGGGTCGCGCTCTCGGCCATCTGGTTGAGGAGGAGCGGCACGCCCTCCGCGTGCATCATCGCGTCGAGGTCGTCCTCGTCGCGATAGGTCTTGCGCACCTGCACGGCGCAGAGCGCGAGCAGCGTCGAGGCGAAGGCGGCGCAGAGGGCCGGCGCGAAGACGAAGATGCGCAGGAAGGCGTGGACCTGCTGGTCGGTGACGTCGATCGGGTCGGCGCCGTAGACCATCGCGGTGAAGGAGTGCAGCTGCGAGCGCCGCACCGCGTCGCGGTAGGCGCCTTCGGCTTCCGTCACCCGGCGGTCGGCGGCGGCGCGGTCGAGCTGCGCCCGGGCGGCGCGGGCCTCGGTCAGGTTCTTCGCCACCACGGCCCGCTCGTCGCCGGCGGATTTCAGGCTGCCCGCGATGGTGGCGGTGCGCGGATCGGTGACGCAGCGCAGGTAATTGTAGCGCTTGCCGCGGCTGTTGGTGCCCGACAGGCGCTCGCAGCGCTGGCCCGGCAGGCCGGCGAGCTGGGCCGAGGCTTCCGTTGTGCGCTTCTCGAGCGCCGCGGCCTCCGCCGTGTACTGCGCCACCCGGGCATCGGCCTGGGCGATGCGGTTGTCGATCGTGCCGCGGTCGGCCTCGGCCTCCTTCAGGGTGGTGCGGGCCTTCGAGGCCTCGGCGAGACGGGGATGGAACATCATCTCGCCGAGCTGCGACACCGACTTGGTGGTCACCCCCGCCGCCATCACGATGCCGACGATCGCCAGAGACTTGATCAGCCAGTCGCGCTGCACCCGGATCAGGATGCCGAGCGGCACCCGGCACAGCTCGATCGCCGCGTAGACGACCGGCGCCAGCAGCATGAACCAGAAGCTCTGGTCGTGTTTGTCGGCATAGGTCTCGGCGAAGAACCAGGCCCCGGCCAGCGAGGTGCAGATCACCAGCGCCTCGACCAGGTAGGCGATGGCGACGTAGCCCCAGCGGATGCGGTAACCCTTGCGGATCGCCCGGTCCTGCTTCCAGGCATCGGTCTCGTCGGTCCAGGCGCGCTTCTCGCGCACCACCACCCGATCGGGAGGCTGTCTGCCCATCGCGGCTCCTCGAGGCGGCCGCCCGGGGGCGGCCGCGTACACGGATTCTCAATCCTTCGTCCTATGCGGGTTTTGCGCCGAAAATGCGCCCTCTGCGAGCGGGGCTTGCCGCGGCGCAGCGTCCGGGGCGCGCTTTACGCACCGCAAAACGCTGTGAACGGCGTTAGAACTGGCTTGCGGCGCGCTTCGTCGCGCCGAGACCCGACGCCGCTCGCGCGGCGCCGCCAGACCGGAGCGAGGCCCCGCATGTCGGACGACCGCTACCACAAGGACCGGCTCGGCAACCGCCGCCTGAGCCCTGAGACCCTGATGCTCGGCTACGGCTACGACCCCGCCCTCTCGGAGGGGGCGGTGAAGCCGCCGGTCTTCCTCACGTCCACCTTCGTGTTCACCTCCGCCGAGCACGGCAAGGCGTTCTTCGACTACGTCTCGGGACGGCGCGAGCCGCCGGCCGGCGAGGCGGCCGGGCTGGTCTATTCGCGCTTCAACCACCCCAACAGCGAGATCGTCGAGGACCGGCTCGCGGTGTTCGAGGAGGCCGAGGCCGCGCTCCTGTTCTCGTCGGGCATGTCGGCGATCGCCACCGTGATCCTGGCCCATGCCCGGCCCGGCGACGTGGTGCTGCATTCCCAGCCGCTCTACGGCGGCACCGAGACGCTGATCGCCAAGACCTTGGCGGGGTTCACCATCGGCGCGGTCGGCTTCCAGGACGGCACCGACGAGGCGAGCGTGACGGCGGCGGCGGATTCCGCCCTGGACCTGGCGGAGAAGTCGGGCGGGCGCGTCAGCGTCGTGATGGTCGAGACGCCGTCGAATCCCCTCAACACCCTCGTCGACCTGGCGCTGGTGCGACAGGCGGCCGACCGGATCGGCGCCCGCCAGGGCGGCCAGGCGCCGGTGGTGGTCTGCGACAACACCCTGCTCGGCCCCCTCTTCCAGCACCCGTTGCGCTTTGGTGCCGACATCTCGGTCTACTCGCTGACCAAATACGTCGGTGGTCACTCGGACCTCATCGCCGGGGCGGCGCTCGGCGCGGCGGCGCGGATGAAGCCGGTGCGGCTGCTGCGCTCGGCGATCGGCACCCAGCTCGATCCGCATTCGTGCTGGATGCTCGGCCGCTCGCTCGAGACCCTGACGCTCCGGATGGAGAAGGCCAACCGCAACGGCGAGCTCATCGCCGGCCTGCTGCGATCCCACCCGAAGGTGACGCGGCTGCACCATCTCGGCCATCTCGAACCCGGCTCCGGCGCGGCCAAAGTCTACGCCGCGCAATGCACCGCCCCGGGCTCGACCTTCTCGTTCGACGTCGCGGGCGGGGAGCCGGAGGCGTTCCGGGTGCTCAACGCGCTGCAGCTGTTCAAGCTCGCGGTGAGCCTAGGCGGCACCGAATCGCTCGCCAGCCACCCGGCCTCGACCACCCATTCGGGGGTGCCGAAGGCGGTGCGCGACCGGCTCGGCATCACCGACGCGACGATCCGGGTCTCGATCGGCATCGAGCATCCGGAGGATCTGGCGGCGGACCTGGAGGCGGCGCTGGCGACCTTGGGGTGAGCGGCCCGGGCCGTGCGGGGATCGGCGCGACGACCCGGGACCTGCGGGACGTCGCGCGGCCGCGCCGCCGATCGGGTTGACCGAAACGGCGTCGCGGACGGCCACGGTCCACGACACACGCGAAGAAGGGCTGAGTGTCTATCAAGCGCGGCGAATGGGCGATATTTCCCAACTGTCAACCATAACGATGCGTTCACCTGCATTTTGCTCGGATTTCGAAAAATCGCCTTTCGCCGCGCAACCGGCTTTCATCATCGTGCCGCTATCCGCTCATCGATCCCGGCCACCGCGGGAACGCCGGCCCTGCCCTTAGGCAGTGAGCCTGTTCAGGATTAGGTCTTCGATGAAACGTGCGATCGCGTATTCGCTTGCGATGTCCTTCTCGGTCATCTCCTGCGCCCAGGCCTTCGATACGGACACCCTCGGACAGAGAGGCTCGTTGCTGCTCTCCGATCTCGATCGGATGCTGCGTGAGAACGGTCTGCTTCGGCAGCAGACCGACGCGGCCATGCGGGAGGCCGGTTTGAACGCCGATACCGTCCGCTGCGAGGGAACGCGCTTTCCGGGCACATGGCAGCACCTCGGGGGCTACCGCGTCGCCCCGTACATCTGTGCCTTCGGCGACAGGCGGCTCGTGATCCGAGCCGATGTCAGGATCACGGACGTCGATGGCGACTCCTACGCGAAGAACACCGAGACGGCGCGAAGATATGCCCGCCATTACACGGAGAGCAATCTCAAGTGGACGTGGTTTCGGGATCCACAATGATCGGTCGCGCAGGGCCTGTTGCCGGTTGAGGACCTCGCGCGGGCGAACCCCTTCCACCCCCCTTGCGCGGTCCTCCGACGTCCCGCGCTCGTCGATGCCGGTCGCGACGAAAGTCCGGCGGGAAGCCCGTCGGCCTCCAGGGCGGCGGGGGCGTGGAGGCCGCGCCGCGCGGGCACGAAAACGCTCCCCGGACGCCCTTTTGGCTTGCCCCGCCGGTCCCCCTCCGCAAGATGGCCGCGATTCCCCGGCCGCCTCCCGCGGGCCGGGACCTTCGCCCGTCCGACAGCCCGAGAGGCTCCGCCGCTCCCGATGACCGAGCACGCCGCGTCCGGCTCCTACAAGGAAGTCATCCTGTTCCTGGTCACCGCCGGGATCGTGGTGCCGTTGTTCCATCGCCTGCGCGTCAGCCCGGTCCTCGGCTTCATCGGCGCCGGCGCCCTCCTCGGGCCGTCGGGCCTGGGGCGGCTCACCGAGACCGTGCCGTGGCTCGGCGCGGTGACGATCTCGAACCGCACCGAGATCGCGCATCTCGCCGAGCTCGGCGTGGTGTTCCTGATGTTCATGATCGGGGTCGAGCTGTCCTGGGAGCGCCTGCGCATCCTGCGCCGCCTCGTCTTCGGGCTCGGCTCGCTGCAGGTGGTGGTGTCGAGCCTGCTCGTCGGCGCGGTGCTGATGGCGCTGGAGGTGCCGCCCCTCGCGGCGATCCTCGTCGGGCTGGCGCTGGCGCTCTCCTCCACCGCCATCGTGCTGCCGGTGCTGGCCGAGCAGAAGCGGCTCAACACGCCGGCCGGCCGGGCGAGCTTCGCGGTGCTGCTGTTCCAGGACCTCGCCGTCGCTCCCGTCCTGTTCGCCATCGCGGTGCTCGGCCGCAAGGACAGCGACGCGGTGACCGGCCTCGCCCTCGCGCTCGGTCAGGCCGCCGTGGCGCTGGCGCTGCTGGTGGGTGCCGGGCGCCTGGGCCTGCGGCCTTTGTTCCAGCTCGTCGCCCGCACCCGCAGCCCCGAATTGTTCATGGCGGCCTGCCTCCTCGTCATCGCGGCGACGTCCCTCGTCGCGGCCGCGAGCGGCCTGTCGATGACGCTCGGCGCCTTCGTCGCCGGGCTGCTGCTGGCCGAGACCGAGTACCGCCGGGCGATCGAGGCGACGATCGACCCGTTCAAGGGCCTGCTGCTCGGGGTGTTCTTCGTCTCGGTCGGCATGGGGATCGACCCGGCGGTGCTGATGAAGACGCCGCTCACCATCCTGGGGTTGGCCCTCGGCCTCCTCGTCCTCAAGGGCGGGGTCATCTTGGGGCTCGGCACGGCGTTGCGCCTGCCGCGCGCGGTGGCGCTCGAATCCGCCCTGCTGCTCGGGCCCGGCGGCGAGTTCGCCTTCGTGCTCGTCGGCAGCGCGCTGGCCGCCGGCCTCGTCCCCGACGATCTCGGACAGGCGGCGCTCGTCGTCACCACCGCCACGATGGTGATGATCCCCGGCCTCGCGGCGCTCGCCCGCCGCCTCGGCCGGCGGATCGACCGGACCGCGCTGGGCCGTGCCCGGGCCGAGCCGCCGCCGGCGGAGCGCCAGCCCGGTCGGGTGATCGTCGCGGGCTACGGCCGGGTCGGCCGCCTCGTCGCCGAGATGCTGGCCCGCCACAAGGTGCCCTACATCGCCCTCGACATGGACGCCGCCCGCGTCGCCGACCAGCGCCGTCTCGGCAACCCGGTCTATTTCGGCGATTCGGCCAACCCGGACCTGCTGCGGCGCTGCGGCATCGACACCGCCCGCGCCCTCGTGGTCACCCTCGACCAGCCCCGCGCCGTCGAGGCGGTGGTGGCGGCCGCCCGCGCCGAGCGGCCGGACCTCACCATCGTGGCCCGGGCCAGGGATGCCCGCCACGCCACCGCCCTCTACGAGATGGGCGTGGACGATGCCGTGCCGGAGACGATCGAGGCGTCGCTCCAGCTCTCGGAGGCGGTGCTGGTCGATGTCGGGGTGCCGATGGGGCTGGTGATCGCCTCGATCCACGAGCGCCGCGACGAGTTCCGGGCGCTCCTGCGCCGCAAGGAGGCCCCACCGGCCGCGCCGTTCCAGGCCCGCCGCACCGTCGGGAAGGCGCCGTGAGCGGTCAACGATGATGAGCGGGCTTGGCCCCCAGCAGGAGGCGGCGCTCAAGGCGGTGTCGGACTGGCTGAAGCGCGGCAGCCCGCAGGTCTTCCGCCTGTTCGGCTTCGCCGGCACCGGCAAGACGACCCTCGCTCGCCGGCTGGCCGAGGACGTCGAGGGCGGGGTGCTCTTTTGCGCCTATACGGGCAAGGCGGCCTCCGTCATGCGCGCCCGCGGCTGCCCGGACGCGTCGACCATCCACAGCCTGATCTACCGCACCCGCGAGGATACCGAGGGCGGCCCCGCCTTCACCCTCAACCGCACCGGGCCGGTGAGCAAGGCGGCGCTCGTCGTCATCGACGAATGCTCGATGGTCGACGGCGACCTCGGCAACGACCTGCTCTCCTTCGGCACGCCGGTCCTGGTGCTGGGCGATCCGGCCCAGCTGCCGCCGGTGAAGGGCGGCGGCTTCTTCACCGAGGCCGAGCCCGACGTGATGCTGACCGAGGTCCACCGCCAGGCCGCCGACAACCCGATCGTGCGCCTCGCCATGACGGTCCGCGAGGGCGGGCGGCTGGAGTTCGGCGATTACGGCGAGAGCCGGGTGATCCCGCGCCGCGCGATCGACCCCGCGACCGTGCTCGCCGCCGATCAGGTCCTGGTCGGGATGAACCGCACCCGGCGGCTCTATAACGGCCGCATCCGCGAGCTGATCGGCCACGTCGACCCGATGCCGGCGGTGGGCGAGAAGCTGGTCTGCCTGCGCAACGACCGCACCAAGGGCCTGCTCAACGGCTCGACCTGGACCGTCCAGGCCCTGCGCGCCGCCCCCCGCCCCGACCTCGTGCGCCTCGACGTGGTGCCGGAGGACGACCCCGCCCTGCGGCGCAAGCCCCAGGACATCAAGGTGCTGCGCTCGGTCATCGCCGGCAGCGAGGAGGAGGTGCCGGCGATCCTGCGGCGCGAGACGGAAGAGTTCACCTACGGCTACGCGCTCACCGTGCACAAGGCGCAGGGGTCGCAGTGGGACCGTGTCGTGCTGTTCGACGAATCCTACGCGTTCCGGGAGCACCGGGCGCGCTGGCTCTACACGGCGCTGACCCGGGCGGCGGAGGTGATCACGGTGGTGGTGTAGGAGGCCCCAAGCGCCTTGCGCATCCGCGCTTGTACGGTATCCGACGCGATCATGAGGGCGAGCAGGCCACCGACGATGAGAGCGGCACTCACGCCGAGGATCTGCCATGCGGTGGTGACGGTCATCGATGTCGATCCTCGGCTCGGAGGTAGCGAAGGGCCGCCTGACCGGCGAGGTGGAAGCTCACGCCCGCGACGGGGAGAAGTCCTCCGCCGTGGGCGAACCCGTCGTAGCGACCCTGCGTGATCGGGATCACGAAGGCCGCCCCGACCACCGCGATGGCCAGTGAGTTGAACACCGAGGCGAGCAGCTTGGCTCCCTCGTTGAAGCGTTCGGCACGATGCTTCTGGTCGCCCTTCGGCATCGGGTATCCGGCGGGAGCGCGAAGGCGGTGACTCGCGTCGCGCTTGCCTATGACCTTACGTCATGATTGTGGTCCAGTGCGACGGGCGCTGCCCCCGCTGGACGAACGCGCCGCGAGCCCCCACCTACGCCGCAGCACGACGCGAGACAGCCTGCCCGGAGAGACATCCTTGGCCAACGACGACGCGGGGGGCGCCCCCCGCATGCATGCGACGACGATCCTGATGGTGCGCAAGGGCGGCCGGGTGGTGATCGGGGGCGACGGGCAGGTCAGCCTCGGCCAGACCATCGTCAAGGGCAACGCCCGCAAGGTCCGGCGGCTGGCCAAGGGCGCGGTGATCGGGGGCTTCGCCGGCGCCACCGCCGACGCCTTCACGCTGTTCGAGCGGCTGGAAGCCAAGCTCGAGCAGTATCCGGGTCAGCTCACCCGCGCCTGCGTCGAGCTGACCAAGGACTGGCGCACCGACCGCTACCTGCGCCGCCTCGAGGCGATGATGCTGGTCGCCGACAAGGACGTGAGCCTGCTCCTCTCGGGCGCCGGCGACGTGCTGGAGCCCGAGGGCGGCGTGATGGCGATCGGCTCTGGCGGCAACTACGCGCTCGCCGCCGCCCGCGCGCTGGAGGAGCAGGACCTCGACGCCGAGGCGATCGTGCGCCGCGCCATGCGGATCGCCGCCGAGATCTGCGTCTACACCAACGGCAGCCTGGTGATCGAGAGCCTGGACGCGGCGTAAGGCGCCCGCCTCCCTCACCCTCCCATCCGGCCGCGAGACCCCGTAAAGTATCCCATGACCACCTTCTCCCCCCGCGAAATCGTCTCCGAGCTCGACCGCTACATCGTCGGCCAGGGCGATGCGAAGCGCGCGGTCGCGATCGCGCTGCGCAACCGCTGGCGCCGCCAGCAGCTCCAGGGCCCGCTCCGCGAGGAGGTGGCGCCGAAGAACATCCTGATGATCGGCCCGACCGGCTGCGGCAAGACCGAGATCTCGCGCCGCCTAGCGCGGCTCGCCGGCGCGCCGTTCCTGAAGGTCGAGGCGACGAAGTTCACGGAAGTCGGCTATGTCGGCCGCGACGTCGAGCAGATCGTGCGCGACCTCGTCGAGATCGGCATCGGCCTGAAGCGCGACGAGAAGCGCCGGGGCGTCCAGGCGAAGGCGGAAGCCGCTGCCGAGAACCGCGTGCTCGACGCCCTCGTCGGTCCGACCGCGAGCCAGGCCACCCGCGACGCCTTCCGCAAGCGCCTGCGCGCCGGCGAGCTCGACGACAAGGAGGTCGAGCTGGAACTGGCGGCGGGCGCGCCGCAGGGCATGCCGATGTTCGAGATCCCGGGCATGCCCGGGGCCGCCATGGGGGCGATCAACCTCGGCGACATGCTCGGCAAGGCGCTCGGCAACCAGAAGGGCAAGCCCCGCCGCATGACCGTGCGCGACGCCTACGCGCCGTTGATCGGCGAGGAATCCGACAAGCTCCTCGACCAGGACAGCGTGGTGCAGGAGGCCCTGCGCGACGTGCAGGACAACGGCATCGTCTTCCTCGACGAGATCGACAAGATCTGCGCCCGGGAAGGCCGCTCCGGCGCCGACGTCTCGCGCGAGGGCGTGCAGCGCGACCTGCTGCCCCTGATCGAGGGCACCACCGTCGCGACCAAGCACGGGCCGGTGAAGACCGACCACATCCTGTTCATCGCCAGCGGCGCCTTCCACGTCTCGAAGCCCTCCGACCTCCTGCCGGAGCTCCAGGGACGCCTGCCGATCCGGGTCGAGCTGAGCCCGCTCACCGTCGACGACTTCCGCCGCATCCTCACCGAGACCGAGGCGAGCCTGACCAAGCAGGCAGTGGCGCTGATGGCGACGGAAGGCGTCACGATCGACTTCACCGCCGACGCGATCGACGCGCTGGCCAAGGTCGCCGTCGACGTGAATTCGTCCGTCGAGAATATCGGTGCGCGCCGGCTCCAGACGGTGCTGGAGCGGGTGCTCGACGACGTGTCGTTCACCGCGCCCGACCGCTCGGGCGAGACGGTGACGATCGACGCCGCTTACGTCCGCGACCGGGTCGAGAGCCTGGCGCAGAACGCGGATCTGAGCCGGTTCATCCTCTGAACGATGCCAACACCCTCCTGGTCATCCCGGGTGTCGCTTTCGCGGTCCCGGGATGACCAGGAGGGTGGAAGCGTCGTCGAGCCGAGTCGGAGGTGGTCGAAGCTCGTCTCACCCTTCCCACACCTGCCCCGGCCTGAGCGCCAGGAACTGGTCCGCCGGCACCTCCGCCTCGGCCAGTGCCCGCCCGAGAGCCTCCGCCGGCTCGCCCGCGCCCTCGTTGGTGAGCCGGAACGTGCCCCAGTGGTGGCCGAGCGCCTGCTCGGCGCCGACCTCGCGAAAGGCCCGCACCGCCTCCTCCGGGTTCATGTGCTGGGCCTGCATGAACCAGCGCGGCTCGTAGGCGCCGATCGGCAGGGTGGCGAGGCGCGGCGCGCCGAAGCGCTCGCGCACCGACCGGAAGACCGCGCCGTCGCCGTAGCCGGTATCGCCGACGTGGTAGAGCACGCCCGCGGGCGTGGTGAGCACGAAGGCGCACCACAGCGCCATGCGCCGGTCGTTCACGCCCCGCGCCGACCAGTGGTAGGCCGGCACCAGGTGCACGGCGATGCCGCCGCCGAGATCGACCGAGCCGCCCCAGTCCCGGGTCTCCACCGGGATCGTGGCGTCGTAGGTGCGGATGATCGCGTCGTTGCCGAGCGGCGCCACGAAGGTCGGCGCGTGCTCGGCCCAGAGGCGGGCGAGGACCGGCCCGTCGAGATGGTCGTAGTGGTTGTGGGTGATCAGCACCGCGTCGATCGGCGGCAGAGCCGCGAAGGCGATGCCCGGCGGGTTGGCGCGCTTCGGGCCGGCGAAGCCCACCGGGCTCGCGCGGCGGGCATAGACCGGGTCGACCAGGATGTTGCGGCCTGCGACCTGGACCAGCAGGCTGGCATGCCCGATATGGACCACCCGCAAGTCGTCGACCCGCTCGGGCGGCGTGTCCTGCGGAAACGGGCTCGGGACCCGCGCCGGCCAGGCCTCGCGGCCGCCGCCGAGCTGCCAGCGCGCCAGCTCGCCCGCGGCCTTGTCCGTCGGCTGCCCCGGCGAGAAGAACCGCACGCCGTCGAAATGATCGCTGACCGGACCCCGGTAATAGGGGTTGCGGCTGCGCCGATGGGCGGCGTAGCCGACTCCGCCGAGCGTCATCACCGTCATGGCGCTGGCGAGCTTGAGGAAGCCACGGTTCTTCATGCGGGGGGAGATGATCGGCGGAAGGCCGAGGTCAAGGTGCGCTGCCGGGGACCCTTCGCCGCGCCCCAGATGGATTGCGTCAGGCCAAAGGATCGCTACATTCGGATCATCGGCAACAACAGGAAGGAGGTGATCCAGTGTCTCATTGTCATCAGCCGCGGTCGTCTGCGCACCGGACCTGGATCGTCGCCTCCGGCTTCACGGCCTGAGCGTACGACGAATACTCCAGGATCGGTGAGATCCTGACAGATCGATCAGTCGGACCGCGGTTCGGCAATGGAAGGGCTGCTCCGGCGACGGGGCGGCCCTTCGTTCGTTCTGGAAGGCGGCGACCACGCCCGCACCATCCGCTCAGAGCTCGCGATCGAGCACCATCGCCTCCGCCACCTTCAGCTGGCGGCGCAGGGAGGCGTTCTCGGCCTCCAGCTCGCGGATGCGGGTGAGCAGCATCGCCGGGGTCGTATCCGGCGCGCTCGCCGCCGCCGGGTGGGCCGCCTCCTCCGCGAAGGTCACGCCGATGCTGTCGGCCCTGCGCCAGCGGAGCGTCGCCTTGTGGGTGCGGTCCTTGGCCGGGATGATCAGGTCGAAACCGTCCGGCAGCGTCGCGGTCTGGCTGAGCACCAGCCGGGCGCCCGAGGCGGAGAGATCCCGGACGAGGCAATCCATGGTGGAGTTGCCGTTGTTGAAGACGATACGTCCCTTCAGGAACGTCCGCAGGCGGGTCTCCCTGCGCAACTCGGACATGTCGGACATGGCGGACAGCCCCGTTCGGCCTCGCGGGTTTCGGATGCCGCAATCATGCCGCGACGACCTTAAGGAATGCTCGCCGGGATCTCGGAGTCAGGCGGGTCACCGTGCAGGAAACGGGGGGTTCCGCCATGGTGCACCTTCAGCCCTGCGCCGGGGACATGTTCTGGAACAGGTAGAAGCCGTTGAAGCGCACCGCGGTCGCGGCGGCCGCGCCGTCGAAGCCGGTGGGTTCGGGCGTGCTGCCGTCGAGCTTGCCGCCGAAGGCCCAGCGCGCCTCGGTGACGAAGGCCGGCACGGCGTAATCCTCCGGCACCGCGCAGACCAGGCCGTCGAGACCTTTCAGGCAGAACAGGTTGTAGCTTCGCATCGGATCGCCTCCGCTCGCAGGTGCTGCCATGGCGTCCAGTCGTTAACGGCCGATTGGGCCGAGACTATGTCAGCCCGGATCGCCGCGCGCTACCGCAATCTCAGCCATGACGCTGCGTCCTGACGCGCAGAAACCAACCTCATCACGAAATCGTGCGAGTCGGGAACCGCGGAACGACACGCGACACGAGGCCGATACCGGCGAGAGACGTGATGCTGCGCTACATCATCACCTCGGTAACTGCGAAACATTCCAATTGTGCAGGATCTGATCGGTCGTGGCCACTTCGAGCTGCTGGCCGAAGCGTTGCCGGTAGAGCGTCATCATCGCGTCGTGGGTCTCGTCCGAGGAGGAGCAGACCGCGTCCGTCGCGAGCACGATGCGGTAGCCGCGGTCGACCGCGCCGAGCACGGTGGCGAGCACGCAGACGTCGGTCTCGCCGCCGGTGATCACCAGGGTCTCGGCCCGGCGCTTCCGCAGCGCGGTCTCCAGGCCGGGCTCCATCCAGGGCGAGTACACGGTCTTGTCGACGGTCTCGGCCGGCGGCGTCAGCGCGGCCAGCTCCGGCACCAGCGCCACCATGTCCGCCCCGAGCCGCTCGACCGTCATCTCGGCCCAGCGCTCCCAGTAGCGCTTCCAGCAGCCCCGCCCCTCCCCGGGACGTTGTGCCGGGACGAAGCGGGTGAACACAGTGCGCTCCGGCACGGCGGCCGCGAGGTGCAGGACCCGCGGCAGCACCCGGCCCATCCAGGGCGTGTGCCAGGCGGTCTCACGGGCAAACAGGTTCTGCATGTCGACGCAGACATGCACCGCCCGCTCGTCGAGCGGGCCGTTCGGCAGGACGTCGGTGTCGGAGGGCGTGGCGGCCATCGGGCGGACTCCCATGCGAGGGGCTCGTCCCGGCCCCGGGGCCCGACCAACGCCTATACTCCCATGGGGTTTCTCTGCATCATTCCGCCGGCCGCTGACGGCCGGTGCCGAAGTGGTCACCGGCTCGGTGACGAAAATGATGCCAAGGCAAGAAGCGAGGCAGAGTTGCCTTGGCAACTCTGCCTCGCGATCAGCCCTGCGGGACGTTGCGCTCCAATTCGTCGAGCCAGATGCGGGCATTGGCGTCGGAGGGCGCGCGCCAGTCGCCCCGGGGCGAGAGGGCGCCGCCCGCCGCCACCTTCGGGCCGTTCGGCAGGGCCGAGCGCTTGAACTGGCTGAAGCCGAAGAAGCGGCGCAGGAACACCGCGAGCCAGGCCCGGATCTCCGGCAGAGCGTAAGTGCCCCGTTTCGCCTCCGGGAAGCCGGGCGGCCAGGGACCGCGGCCGGCATCCTCCCAGGCCATCAGCGACAGGAAGGCGATCTTCGACGGGCGGTAGCCGTAGCGCAACGTGTAGAACAGGTTGAAGTCCTGCAGCGCGTAGGGCCCGATCTTCGATTCGGTGCTCTGGATCGTCTCGCCCTCCCGCGCCGGCACCAGTTCGGGCGAGATCTCGGTGTCGAGGATCGCCTCCAGGGTGCGGCCGACCTCCGGGCTGAACTGTCCGGACGCGATCACCCAGCGGATCAGGTGCTGGATCAGGGTCTTGGGCACCCCGGCATTGACCGCGTAGTGGGACATCTGGTCCCCGACGCCGTAGGTGCACCAGCCGAGCGCCAGCTCCGACAGGTCGCCGGTGCCGACGACGATCGCGTCGTGCTGGTTGGCGAGGCGGAACAGGTAGTCGGTGCGCAAGCCCGCCTGCACGTTCTCGAAGGTGACGTCGTAGACCTCCTCGCCGCGCCCGAACGGGTGGCCCATGTCGGCGAGCATCTGCCGGGCGGCCGGCCGGATGTCGAGCTCGGCCGCGCGGGTGCCGAGCGAGGCCATCAGCCGGTGGGCGTTGGTCTTGGTCTCGTCCGAGGTGGCGAAGCCCGGCATGGTGTAGGTGAGGATGTCCGACCGCGGCAGGCCGAGCTGGTCGAAGGCGCGGGCCGCCACGATCAGCGCGTGGGTCGAATCGAGCCCGCCCGAAATGCCGATCACGACGCGGCGGGTGCCGATCGCCTGCAGGCGCTGGGCGAGGCCGGCGACCTGGATGTTGTAGCCCTCGTAGCAATCCTGGGCGAGGCGGGCGGGATCGGCCGGCACGAAGGGGAAGCGCTCGATCGTGCGACGGAAGCCGAGATCGGCGTCGGGCGGCGCCACCCGGAACGCGACCCGCCGATAGGCCGGCGCGCCGGGCGTGAGCGCGGTCCGGTTGTCGTCGAAGCTGCCCATCTGGGCCCGCTCCTGGCGCAGGCGGTCGAGATCGATATCGGCGAGCGTCACCTGCGGCTCGGCGGGGAAGCGCGGTCCTTCCGCGATCACCTCGCCGTCCTCGTAGATCGCGGTCTGTCCGTCCCAGGCGAGGTCGGTGGTCGATTCGCCGGGGCCCGCCGCGGCGTAGATGTAGGCGGCCAGACACCGGGCCGAGGCCGAGCGGCAGAGCAGCGTCCGGCTCTCCGCCCGCCCGATGGTGATCGGGCTGCCCGAGAGGTTGGCGAGCACCGTGGCCCCACTGAGCGCGGCGAGCGCCGAGGGCGGCACCGGGATCCACATGTCCTCGCAGACCTCGACCCCGAGGACGAGGCCGGGCAGGTCGTCGGCCGGAAACAGCAGGTCGGTGCCGAACGGCGCCTCGACATCGCCGATCCGGATCGTCTCGCCCGTCACCCCGGCGCCGGGGGCGAAGTGACGCTTCTCGTAGAACTCGCGGTAATTCGGCAGGTAGCTCTTCGGCACCACGCCGAGCAGCCGGCCGCGATGGATCACCGCGGCGGTGTTGTAGATCCGGTTGCGGTGGCGCAACGGCGCGCCGATCACCAGGACCGGCATCAGCCCGCGGCTCGCCTCGACGAGAGAGAGCAAAGCCGCCTCGACCCGCGCCAGCAGCGTCTCCTGCAGCAGCAGGTCCTCCAGCGCGTAACCCGACAGGCAGAGCTCCGGAAACACCGCCACCGCGACGCCGTCCCGGTCGCATCGTTCGGCCAGGCTCCGGATCTCGGCCGCGTTGGCGTCCGGATCGGCGATGTGGCTGCGGCCGACGCAGGCCGCGACGCGGGCGAAACCGTGCCGGTAGAGGGATCGAAACATCGCGCTGGCAGCCCCTTCTCGCCGGAAAGCTCCTGGCTCTTAACGCGCCCATCCTTAACGCGCCCACGTGCTGCCCGGTACCGGCTCCCGTGCCTAATCGGGCGTTAACGATGCCGTGCCTAACTGGGGCCACGTACGCGGCCGCGGGCCGCCCACACATCAATTCGGCATCATGAGACAATCGGGACGGCCACCCTTCTCCGACTCCTCGCCGCGCGGGCCCCAGCGGGTGCGCGATCATCTCCGCACGCCCGAGCGCCGGGAACGCCCCCTCGGCGTCCTCGCCCAGACGGTGATGAATCTGCGGGCGCTCCTGGCCCGCCGCTTCGCGCCGCCCGCGCCCCCGCCCGCCCAACGGGACTACACCTTGAGCCGCCGTGCCACCCCGAGCTGGATGGCCGACGCCCTGGTGCGCCCCGACGCGGCCGAGCCCGGCGTCGCGCGGGCGGCCCCGCCCGAGCCGTGGAACCAGAGCCCGTTCGCTCCGGCCCCGGGCCCCGGGCGGACGGCCCCGTCCCAGGCTGCGTCCCAGACCGCCCCCCTCGCCGCCCCGGCGGGGAACTGGGCGCCGGATCCGGCGCTTGGGCCGGCGCCGATGCCCGACCCGCTCCTCTCGTCCCGGGCCGTCCCACCCGTCGCCCGCGGCAGCGCGCAGGCGCGCGACGCGGGAGAGCTTCCCGACGCGGCGCAGGCCTGGCCCCGGGATACCTATTCCCGGGATCCCGCCCCCCGGAGCCCCGCATACCAGGATCCCGCATACCAGGGCTCGCCGCCGCAAGCCGCCCGGCCGCCCATGCCCGAGCCCGTCGTGGTGCCGCCGGCCGAGCCGTTTCGGGCGCAGGCGCCCGATCCTGATCTCCCGGCAGAACCCGACATCCTCGCGCCCCCGGCGGTCATGGTCGCCCCGGAGGTGCCGGCGCCGCGCCACGCCGCGTCGTCGCATTGGGCGCCGGACCCGGCCCTGGTGCCCGAGGGCGGCTGGACCATGCCGATCCCCCCTGCCGGCCCGGCCCGCGCCGTGCTGACCCGCGCCCGCCGCCGCGACGCGGAGCCCTCCGCCGCGGTTCCGGAGGCGCGGTCCCGACCGTCGCCGCAGGAGCCTACGCACGCCCGTTCGCCCGAGCGTCCGGCCGAGACCGGCGTGCGCTTCACCCGCACGCCCGACCACGTGCTGCAGGCGCGTCATCGCCGGCGCGAGCAGGCCCTGCGGGAGAAGGAGGAGGCCCTGCGCGCCGCCGAGGCCGAGGCCGAGGCCCGCGCCGCCGCCGAGCTCGCCGCCGCCGAGGCGGCCCGGGCCGAGGCCGAGGCGGCCCGCATCGAGGCCGAAGCCGCCGCGGCGGCGGCCGCGGTGCCGATCTGGCGCCAGCCCTTCGTCCTGCCCCCGGGTGTGCGCTTCACCCGCACGCCGGACCATCTCCTGCGCCATCCGCAGGAGGATTCCATCCGGGCCGAGGCCGTGCCGGAGGTCGCCGGGGGAGCGGAGCCGGCGGCCGGCGAGGCGGCGCCCGGGCCCGAGGCCTCCGACGCGGCGGCGCTCCCGGCGGCCGAGCCCGTCGCGACGGGGGAGGCCGTGGCGGCCGTCGTTCCGGAGGATGCTCCGGCATTCGCCGACAGCACGCAGCCGGTCGCGCTCGACATCGCCGCGCCCGCTTCCCTCCCGGCGGAGGAGGCGCCAGTCGCCGAGCCCGCGGGGATCGCGCCCGAATCCACCGCGTCCGAGCCCGCGGCCTCCGAGACCGCGTCGGCCGAGGCTGCGCCTCCCGCGCCGGATCTGCCGGCTCCGGAGCGGACCGTCGCCGCGGAAGCACCGGTCGCACCGGCCCAGGTCTTCGACGTGCCGAACAGCGCCATCCTGGTGCCGGTCGACGTCTCGCATCTGCGCTCCCTGCCGCCGCGCCCGGTCTACACCCTCGACCGTCTGCTCCAGCACGACTGGACCTGCCCGCTGCCGACCGCCGCGGAGCAGGACAACCGGCCCGTTCCGGATCCGGTCGCGGACGAGGCGACCGCCGAGGTCCTGCCGGCAGCGGACGCCGCTCCGCCGGTCGAGCCCATGGTTGCCGAGGCCGTCGCCGCCGCGCCCGCGGCGCCGACCGGGATGCCGCCGACGGATCTGCCGCCGGACGTGCCTCTCGTGGGCTTGCCCCCGGTGGACTTCCATTCCATGGACCTGCCGCCCGAGCCCGTCGCCGGGACGGCCGTCGCGGCGGCGATGGAGATCGTCCCGGCGGTGAGCACGCCCGGGGACGAGGCGCATGAGGCGTTCGTCGCCGTGGAGCGGGACGTCGCGGCCGACCTGCCGCCCGCCGCGATCCTGCTGCCGGCGCCCGCCCCGATGCTGGCCCTCACCTACGCGCCGCTTCCGGAGACGGTGTTCCTGCCCGTGCCGGTGGAGTCCGAGCCCCCGGACGCGTCCCTTGCCGTCCCCGTCGCCCCCGAGGCGGTGGTGGAGGCCGCGGTCGGGATCGTGCCGGCCGTCGCCTCCGAGCCTGCACCCGCGCCTGCCTCGCCCTTGCCCGCCGCCCCCCTGCCCGCCGCCCCCCTGCCCGCGGCACCCTTGGCCTTCACGCCGGTACCGTGGTCGTTCATCGCCGCGGACGCGCTGCCGGTGACGCAGCCCGAGACGGCCCAGGTCCTGTCGGCCGGGACGCTTGCCTCGGCCCCTGCCGAAGGCCGGCCCGCGGCGGAACCGTCCGCCGAGCCCGCATCGCCCACCCCGCGGGGGGCGCAGCCCTTCGTCTACGTGCCGACCGGCCGCCTCAACGCGCCGCCCGCCCCGACCCTGCCGGCCCCGCCGCGCCCGCCGCGCATCATCCTGCCGATTGCCACGCCATCCGTCCCGGCCGCAGCGCCGTCGGAGCCGGTCGCCCCTCACGGCGCCCCCCCGGCGCCGGAGCCGGTCGCGGCGGCGCCGTCCTGGTCGCCCGTCACGGGAGCGATGCCGGCCACGGAGCCGCACGGCCTCGTCATCGGCACCGCGGGTCTCGATTGCGACCTCGGCCTCGACGCCGACGAGGATGGGGACGACGAGGACGACATCCTGGCGCCCGTCGCCACCATCCCGCTGCGCCAGGCCGCCCGCCTGCTCGAGATGCCCTACGAGCTGCCCTCGGTCGACCTCCTGGCCGAGCCGCGGGAATCGGACGGCAGCAACCTCGACCCCGAGATGCTGGAGGACAACGCTCTCCAGCTGCAGCAGGTGATCCAGGATTTCGGGGTGCGCGGCGAGATCCTGGCGGTGCGGCCGGGTCCGGTGGTGACGCTGTACGAGATGGAGCCGGCGCCGGGCACCAAGTCGAGCCGCGTCATCTCGCTCGCCGACGACATCGCCCGCTCGATGTCCGCCATCTCCGCCCGCGTCGCCGTCGTCCAGGGCCGCAACGCCATCGGCATCGAGCTGCCGAACCTCAAGCGCGAGACGGTGTACCTGCGCGAGCTCCTGACCTCGCCGGTCTTCACCGAGACCAAGCAGAAGCTCGCGCTCTGCCTCGGCAAGAATATCGGCGGCGAGGCGATCATCGCCGACCTCGCCCGCATGCCTCACCTGCTGGTGGCCGGCACCACCGGCTCGGGCAAGTCGGTCGCCATCAACACCATGATCCTGTCGCTGCTCTACCGGCTGAAGCCGGAGGAGTGCCGCCTGATCATGGTCGATCCCAAGATGCTGGAACTGTCGGTCTACGACGGCATCCCGCACCTGCTCTCCCCCGTCGTCACCGACCCGAAGAAGGCGGTCATCGCCCTCAAGTGGGCGGTGCGCGAGATGGAGGAGCGCTACAAGAAGATGGCGCGCTTGGGCGTCCGCAACATCGACGGCTTCAACGCCCGGGTGGCGGAGGCGCGGGCGCGCGGCGAGGTGATCACCCGCACGGTCCAGACCGGCTTCGACCGCGAGACCGGCGAGGCGGTCTACGAGGACGAGGTCATGGACCTCACCGCCCTGCCCTACATCGTGATCGTGGTCGACGAGATGGCCGACCTGATGATGGTGGCGGGCAAGGACATCGAGGGGGCGATCCAGCGTCTCGCCCAGATGGCGCGGGCCGCCGGTCTCCACCTGATCATGGCGACGCAGCGCCCGTCGGTGGACGTGATCACCGGGACGATCAAGGCGAATTTCCCGACCCGGATCTCGTTCCAGGTGACCTCGAAGATCGACTCGCGCACGATCCTCGGCGAGATGGGCGCCGAGCAGCTGCTGGGCCAGGGCGACATGCTGTTCATGGCGGGCGGCGGCCGGACGACCCGGGTGCACGGGCCGTTCTGCTCGGACGACGAGGTCGAGCAGGTGGTGGCCCATCTCAAGCGCCAGGGCCGCCCGTCCTACCTCGACGCCGTCACGGCGGACGAGGAGGCCGAGGAGGCGGCCGCCGCCGCGCAGGACGCCCCGGTCATGGACCAGGGCAGCTTCGGCGACCCGTCGGCCGACCTCTACGACCAGGCGGTGGCGGTGGTGCTTCGCGACAAGAAGGCCTCGACCAGCTACATCCAGCGGCGCCTGCAGATCGGCTACAACCGGGCCGCCTCGCTGATGGAGCGGATGGAGCGCGAGGGCATCGTCGGCCCGGCCAACCACGCCGGAAAGCGCGAGATCCTGATCGAGCCGGCGCCCCAGCAAGGGGCCGAGGAGGCGTGAGCCGCCCCGCCGTCGCATATTCGCCACAGGGGCCGGCTCTATGGCCGGACCGGCCCCCTGCGGCACGCCAGCATCCCGGGCGGGTGCGGCGTCGGCATGCCGGCGCGGCCCCGTCCCTCCCCGTCCGCCCACACGGAGAACCCTGCCGATGAACGGCCGTCCCCGCTCCGGCCCGCTCCGCGCGGTGTCCCTCGGCGCCGCGCTCTCGGTCGCCGCCCTCGTGAGCGCGGCGCCTGCCCAGGCGCAGGTCTCGTCGTTCCTCGACGGACTGTTCGGCCGCAAGGACCCGGCGCCCGAGGCCGCGCAGCCGGACATGGCCCCCGCCGCTCCGGGCCAGGCGCCGACGGCCGGCCAGGCCCCCGGCTCCTCCGCCAAGGCGCCGCTGCCGCCACGCCGGCCGGCTTCCCTCGGCGGGGCCAAGAACGCCGCGCCCGAGCCCGTCGAGACCGCCGCCGTCCCGTCCGCCCCTGAAGCAGGACGGCCGGCCCAGCAGGTCGCCGCCGTCACCACGCCGTCGGCGGTCGACCCCGCCAACCCGGCGGCGGTGATCGAGCGCGCCAACGCCTATTTCAACGGCGTCACGACGCTGACCGGCAACTTCGTCCAGATCGGCGCCGACGGGCGCAAGATCGGCGGCAAGCTCACCCTCGCCAAGCCCGGCCGCCTGCGCTTCGACTACGACCAGCCTTCGAGCCTGGAGGTGATCGCCGACGGCACCTCGGTGGCGGTGCGCGACCGCAAGCTGGCGACGCAGGACCTCTACTTCATCTCGCAGACGCCGCTGAAATTCCTTTTGCGCGACAAGATCGACCTCGCCCGCGACCTCACGGTCACCGACGTGTCGGCCGAGCCCGGCGGGATCCGCATCGTGCTCGACGACCGCTCGACGCTCGGCGGCACCTCGCGCATCGCGCTCTACTTCGACGATTCGATGAAGACCTTGAGCCAGTGGCGGATCACCGACCCGCAGGGTTACCAGACCACCGTGCTGCTCTCCAACCTCCAGCGCGGCCGCGCCGTCGACGGCATGCTGTTCGTCATCAATTACGGCCGGGCGGTCGACAAGGAGCTCGAGGCCAAGATGCAGCAGGCCCGCCCGAACTGATCCGTCCTCCCTTTCGAGACCTCGACCGTTGCGCCTCACCGTCAGCACCTGGAACATCAACTCGGTCCGCCTGCGCATCGACCTCGTGCGCCGCTTCCTCGACGAGGCGAAGCCCGACGTGCTCTGCCTCCAGGAGACCAAGTGCCCGGACGACCGTTTCCCGCTCAAGGAGCTGCAGGGCTTCGGCTATCCCCACGTCGTCTTCGCCGGGCAGAAGGGCTATAACGGCGTCGCGATCCTCTCGCGCCTGCCGCTCGTCACCCGCGAGGTGATGAGCTTCTGCGAGCGCCAGGACGCGCGCCACATCTCGGCGGTCCTCGGCCCCGAGGCGGGGGCGGCCGCCGGCATCGCGATCCACGATTTCTACGTCCCGGCCGGCGGCGACGTGCCGGACGCCAAGCTCAACGACAAGTTCGCCCACAAGCTCTCCTTCATGGACGAGCTGCGCGCCTGGGGCGGCCGTCGCCCCGCGGGTCCGTCGATCCTCGTCGGCGACCTCAACGTGGCGCCGCTGGAGCACGACGTCTGGTCGCACAAGCAGCTCCTCGACGTGGTGAGCCACACCCCGATCGAGACCGAGCGCCTGGAGACCCTGCGCGGCGAGGCCGGCTGGGTCGACACGATGCGCCACCTCCGCCCGCCGCCGGAGAAGATTTTTACCTGGTGGAGCTACCGCTCCCCCGACTGGGCGGCGGCCGACAAGGGACGGCGCCTCGACCACATCTGGGTCACCCCGGACCTCGCCGACACCGTGAAGTCGGTGACGGTGGCCCGCCACACCCGGGCCTGGGAGAAGCCGTCGGACCATGTGCCGGTGACGGTGGAATTGGAGCTGTAGGGCGGCAACCGAGATCGGGTTCACGCGCTAGGACAACCGCGAGGCCCTCACTTGCGGAACACGACGGACGTCAAACCCGCCTCGTCATCCCGGGGCTGCGCAGCGGAACCCGGGATCCATAAACGCCGACGGTTCAGGACGTAGCGGAACGCTACTCGCCTCTTCTGAATACCTCGGCGGTTATGGATCCCGGGTTCTCGACTTCGTCGAGCCCCGGGGTGACGCAGAGGATGCCCTGAAGCGTCTACCGCTTACCGGTCCGCCTTCTCGCCCCGGACCTCCCGGGCGACGAACCCCTTCGTCACCGGCACGATCTGCCGGAACACCGCCTCGGCCATCCGCTCTTCCTCCTTGAGCGACAGGCGCAGGATCTCGATGTCCCGCTGGTGCCCGGCCTCCTCGGCGAGCGCGATCAGCGACGTGTAGGCGGCGATCTCGTAGGTCTCGACCGAGTAGTCGGTGTAGAGGTTCTTCAGGACCTCGTCGCCCGTCACGCTGTGCACCAGCGCCGCGACGTTGCCGACCGTCTGGGTCACCACATCCTTCAGGAGCGAGCGGTCCTCGCCGTGGCCGTGCAGCAGGTCGGAGAGGCGAGCGACCTGCTGGTCGGTCTCGCTCTTGTGCAGCCGCAGGGCCTGGGTCAGATCGGGGTAGCTCTCGTAGCGCTCGATCTGGCGCTGGATCATCTGCGCCGCCTGCTTCTCCAGGGCGTGGGTGTTGCGCAGGGCGGTGACGTAGATCGACTGCACGGTCTCGTTGGTGGCCGAGCTGGTCTGGCCCGCGGTCGCGGTGGTCATCGAAGAACCTCTCGTGGAATGGAGAATGGCGGGCAAACTTCTCGGGGGTATCCCGGGTTCGACCTCGGCCGTTCGCCTGGCGGCTCCCGGGGGCGTGACGAAACCACGCGCGGGACGGCTCGCCGAGAGGGAGTGGCGGGGGCGAACGGTTTCGTGTAGAGGTGCGCCACCCTCGCCCTCGCACGGCGAGGTTTTTCGCCTTGGCAGACCGCGCTGGACGACATCCCGGCCCGGCCGAGCCCCGTGCGGAAAGGCGGTCCTCCGAGACTGCGCATCCACGAAACCGTACCACCTGAAAGGACACGCGATGTCGATCACGGCGGAGCGCAAGACCGCGCTCATCAAGGAACACGCCCGCGGCGGGACCGACACCGGCTCGCCGGAGGTGCAGGTCGCGATCCTTACCGAGCGGATCCAGAACCTCACCGGGCACTTCAAGACCCACACCAAGGACAACCACTCGCGCCGCGGCCTGCTCAAGCTGGTCTCGCAGCGCCGGTCGCTCCTCGACTACCTGAAGCGCAAGGACGAGGCGCGCTACCGCGCCCTCATCGAGCGCCTCGGCATCCGCCGCTAAGGCGGGCTTCACGCGGTTCGGGCACCGGCCCGGGCCGCGTTTTGCGATGAAGCCGACTTCGACAGAAGGGCTGCTTCATCGCCCCGGGTGGGCCGGAATGGGTCCGGCCGCCCACTCTTCCGGGACCCGCATCGAAGAATGCGGGCGCGACCGCCAGGGCAGGATCGCCGGTGGCTCATCGTCGAGCCCCTCGCCGTCTTGCGCTGGCGCCGCCCTCCCGGACCGCAGGAAGGCATGACGAACATGTTCGACGTTCAACGCGAAGAGCTGCTGTGGGGCGGGCGCAAGCTCGTGCTCGAGACCGGCAAGGTCGCCCGCCAGGCCGACGGTGCCGTGGTCGCCACCTACGGCGAGACCTCGGTGCTGGCCACCGTGGTGTCGATGAAGGAGCCGAAGCCCGGCATCGACTTCCTCCCGCTCACGGTGAACTACCAGGAGCGCACCTACGCCGCCGGCCGCATCCCGGGCGGCTACTTCAAGCGCGAGGGCCGTCCCTCCGAGAAGGAGACCCTGGTCTCCCGCCTGATCGACCGGCCGATCCGCCCCCTCTTCGTCGAGGGCTGGCGCAACGACACCCAGGTCGTCGTCACGGTGCTCTCGCACGACCTCGAGACCGATCCCGACGTGCTCGCCATGGTGGCGGCCTCGGCCGCGCTCACCCTCTCGGGCGTGCCGTTCATGGGCCCGATCGGTGCGGCCCGCGTCGGCTATGTCGGCGGCCAGTACAAGCTCAACCCGCCCATCCAGGAGATGGAGGGCTCGACCCTCGACCTCGTCGTCGCCGGCACCCAGGACGCCGTGCTGATGGTCGAGTCCGAGGCCAAGGAACTGCCCGAGGACGTGATGCTCGGGGCCGTGATGTTCGGCCACAAGCACTTCCAGCCGGTCATCGAGGCGATCATCCGGCTCGCCGAGAAGGCCGCCAAGGAGCCGCGCAACTTCCAGCCGGCGGACAATTCCGAGGTCGAGAAGGCCGTGCTCGAGGTCGGCGAGGCCGACCTGCGCGAGGCCTACAAGAAGACCGTCAAGCAGGAGCGCTACGCCGCCGTCGACGCCGTGAAGGCGAAGGTGATGGCCGCGCTCGCCCCGGCCGAGGGCGAGGCCCGCTTCGAGGCCGAGAAGATCAAGGCCGCCTTCAAGGAGGCCCAGTCGAAGGTGGTCCGCTGGAACATCCTCGACACGGGGTCGCGCATCGACGGCCGCGACGTGAAGACCGTGCGCCCGATCGTCTCCGAGGTCGGCGTGCTGCCCCGCACCCACGGCTCGGCCCTGTTCACCCGCGGCGAGACCCAGGCGCTGGTGGTGGCGACGCTGGGCACCGGTGACGACGAGCAGTTCATCGACGCGCTCGAGGGTACCTACAAGGAGACGTTCCTCCTCCACTACAACTTCCCGCCCTATTCGGTGGGCGAGACCGGCCGCATGGGCTCGCCCGGCCGCCGCGAGATCGGCCACGGCAAGCTCGCCTGGCGCGCCGTGCACCCGATGCTGCCCGCCGCCCACGAGTTCCCCTACACGATCCGCGTCGTGTCGGAGATCACCGAGTCGAACGGCTCGTCCTCGATGGCCTCCGTCTGCGGCGCCTCGCTGTCGCTGATGGATGCCGGCGTGCCCCTGCGCCGTCCGGTGGCCGGCATCGCCATGGGCCTCATCCTCGAGGGTGAGCGCTACGCGGTGCTGTCCGACATCCTCGGCGACGAGGACCACCTCGGCGACATGGACTTCAAGGTGGCCGGCACGGAGGAGGGCATCACCTCGCTCCAGATGGACATCAAGATCGCCGGCATCACCGAGGAGATCATGCGCGTCGCCCTCGCCCAGGCGAAGGACGGCCGCGCCTTCATCCTCGGCGAGATGTCGAAGGCGCTCACCGCCGCCCGTCCCGAGCTCGGCGAGCACGCGCCGCGCATCGAGACGATGCAGATCCCGACCGACAAGATCCGCGAAGTGATCGGCACCGGCGGCAAGGTGATCCGCGAGATCGTGGAAAAAACCGGCGCCAAGATCGACATCCAGGATACCGGCATCATCAAGATTGCCTCGGCCGACGGCAAGGCGATCAAGGCGGCCTACAACTGGATCCGCTCGATCGTGGCCGAGGCCGAGGTCGGCATGATCTACGAGGGCACGGTCGTGAAGACGATGGAGTTCGGCGCCTTCGTCAACTTCTTCGGCGCCAAGGACGGCCTCGTCCACATCTCCGAGCTCGCCGCCCAGCGCGTCGCCAAGGTCACCGACGTGGTGAAGGAGGGCGACAAGGTGAAGGTGAAGTTCCTCGGCCAGGACGAGCGCGGCAAGATCCGCCTCTCGATGAAGGTCGTCGACCAGGCGACCGGCGAGGACCTCACCGAGAAGCTGAAGGCCCAGCGCGACGCCGACCGCACCCGCGAGCGCCAGCCCCGCGCCGGCGAGTGATCGGCTGAACTGGTCGGGCGGGGACCGGACGGGTCTCCGCCCGATGAGAGATCCAAGAGCGCGGTCCTTAAGGGGCCGCGCTTTTTTCGTATTCGCCGCAGAAGCCCGTACTGTGCGTGCTGCCTCGGCCGAAGGCTCTTGCGTTCTGCCTACACGGCAGTTAGATCCGTCGGTATAGCAAATTGCGATAAATAGCCGATGCACGTCATCACCCAAGCGCGCATCTGGGAGGCGAAGCAGAGGTGGCCGCAAGCGGCGAATGCGCTGGATGCTTGGTACAGGCTGATCAAGGCATCGGCTCCTGCCGATTTTGCCGGCATGAAGGCGCTGTTCCCGGCCATCGACAAGGTCGGCCGGTTTCACGTGTTCGACATCGGCGGCAATAAGCTTCGCCTGATCGCGATTGTGAACTATCGATTCGGAAAAATATATATCCAGGGCATCATGGATCATTCCCAGTACGACAAGGGAAAATGGCGATGACCGTCGTTGTGAAGCAGGCTGCCGAGCACTGGTCCTACGTCGCACCGCTGCTCACCAAACCGACGACAGACGAGGCGTACCAGCGGCTCGTCCAGCAATTGGACGAGGTATTGGCCCTCGCCGGTGAGGATGAGGACCATTCGCTCGCTCTCCTGGCTTCCCGCATGGGCGACCTGATCGAAGCCTACGACGAGGAGCAACGCCCCATCCCAATGGCGCCGGGGTCCGAGGTGCTGCGCGCCGTCATGCAAGAGCGTGGCCTGGGACAATCCGATCTGCCCGAGGTCGGAGCGCAGTCGGTCGTGTCCGAGATCCTGAGCGGGAAGCGCCGGATCAATCTCCGTCAGGCGCGGGCGCTCGCGGACCGATTCGGCTTCTCCGCCGGCGTGTTCCTGGAGCTATGAGGCTGCGCCGAACGTCACTCCTCTGCCTTCCCGCCCGACCCCGCCTCTGCTTCAAGATCTCACGCGGGCGCCGCTGATTCGCCCGCCGGGGAGGCAGCGCATGAGCGACGATCTCGTCTTCTACACCCATCCGATGTCCCGGGGCCGCATCGTCCGCTGGATGCTGGAGGAGGTCGGCGCACCCTATCGCACCGAGATCGTCGGCTACGGCCCGACGATGAAGGAGGCGGCCTACCGCGCCATCAATCCGCTCGCCAAGGTGCCGGCGCTGACCCATCGCGGCGTCACCGTGACCGAGACGGCGGCGATCTGCGCCTACCTGGCCGATGCCTTCCCGCAGGCCGGCCTCGCTCCGGCGCTCGGGGATCCGGAGCGCGGCGCCTATTTCCGCTGGCTGTTCTTCGCCGCCGGGCCGGTCGAGGCGGCGGTGACCAACAAGGCGCTCGGCGTCGAGGTCTCGGAGGAGCGCCGCCGCATGGTCGGCTACGGCAGCATGGCGGAGGTGCTCGATGCCCTCGAAGGGGTGGTCTCGGGCCGCGACTACCTCGCCGGCGGGCGCTTCTCGGCCGCCGACCTCTACCTCGGCTCGCACCTGATGTGGGGGATGCAGTTCGGCGGCATCGAGCGGCGTCCGGCTTACGAGGCCTACGTCGCCCGTCTCGCCGACCGCCCGGCGGCCGTCCGCGCCCGGGAAATCGACGATCGGCTGATCGCCGAAGCGCAGCAGGGCTGAGGACCTGGCCGCTGCACCGAACAGGGGCTTTCCCGGGGAACGTCCGGCCTCCGGCCGCGTTCGCACCGCGACGCAGCGGAATTCTTCCGCCACACCCTGACGGAGCCCCCATGGCCAACGACCTGATCCACGACGTGTTCGGCGGCGAGCGCAACCTGACCACCAAGGAGCGCACCATCTCGGTCGTGCTCGGCCTCGGTCTGGCGGCCGCCGCGGCGCAGCCGCGGCCGAACAAGTTCCTGAGCCTCGCGGCGCTCGTCGCCGGCTCGCTCCTGGCGATCCGCGGCGCCACCGGGCATTGCGCCGCCAAGTCGCTGATGAACGGCAGCTCGCACACGCCGGCGCGGATCTGATCCTTCGGCGGGGCGCCCGGGCGCCCCGTCTCCCATGGAAGTGCCCGGACATGAGAAAGGCCCGCACCGGGAGACCGGTGCGGGCCTTTCTCGTTCGATCGGGGAAGAGCCAGCGGGGTCCGCCGGCTCCTCGAGGTTCAGAGGACGGTGGTGCGGCGGCGGCCCTGGATGAGGCCGAAGATCGCCAGAACGACCACGGCGCCGACGACCGAGGCGATCAGGCCCGCGCCCTCGTTCGGCGGGTACCAGCCGGTGACCTGGCCCAGGAACGTCGCGACGAACGCGCCGACGATGCCCAGGAGCGTGGTCATGATGAAGCCGCTCGGCTCGTTGGCCGAGCCGGGCATGATGAACTTGGCGATGACACCGGCGACGAAGCCGATGATGATGGTCCACAGGATCGCAAGCATGGGGGCTGCCCTTCGGCTCCGCTTAGGTGAAGAGCAAACGCGCTGACCGCGCCGTGGTTGCGCCGAAACGCACATCCCGTACCGCCGAGGTTTTCCCGAGGAGCCCTTTACGCCGGCCCGGGTTCGGCGGCACAAGGCGCCGGAGCGCCCGTCCGTCTCCCTTCTCAGGGCCCTCCCCCACGATCCCTCCAGGAGTTCCCGATGACCATCACGCGTTTCGAGACCGGCCCCCGGATGAGCCAGGCGGTGGTGCATAACGGCACCGTCTATCTGGCCGGCCAGGTCGCGGACGAAGTCTCGAACAACGAGGGCGTCGAGGCTCAGACCAAGGACATCCTGGCCCAGATCGACGCGCTGCTCGCCTCTGTGGGCAGCGACAAGACGAAGCTCCTCTCGGCCACGATCTACCTCGCCGACATGTCGACCTTCGCCGAGATGAACCGGGCCTGGGACGGCTGGGTGGCGGCCGGCCACGCCCCGGCCCGCGCCACCGTCGAGGCCAAGCTCGCCGGCCCGCAATACCGGGTCGAGATCTCGATCATCGCCGCGACCGGAGCCTGACGGATGAACCCGCTCCGGCGCCGTTTCATTGGGTCGGCCTTGGGGGCAGCCGCCTGCCTCCTCGCCCTCGCGGCGGGGCCGGCCGGCCCCGCGGCCGCCGCGCCGGAGCGGGTCGTCAACATCTACAACTGGTCGGACTATATCGACCCCAAGATGCTCGACGCCTTCACGCGCGAGACCGGCATCAAGGTCGTCTACGACACCTACGATACCAACGAGATCCTCGAGACCAAGCTGCTCGCCGGCCGGTCAGGCTACGACATCGTGGTGCCGACCGGGCCCTTCCTGCAGCGCCTGATCAAGGCCGGGGCGTTCCAGCCCCTCGACAAGGCCAAGCTGCCGAACCTCAAGCATGCCTGGCCCGAGGTGACGGCGCGGCTCGCGGCCTACGACCCGGGCAACGCCTACGCGGTCGACTACATGTGGGGCACCACCGGCATCGGGGTGAACACCGCGCTGGTGCGCGAGCGCTTAAGCGCCAACCAGCCGCTCAACACCTGGGACATCGTCCTGCGCCCGGAGCTGATCGCCAAGCTCAAGGATTGCGGCGTCACGATGCTGGATTCGCCCGACGACATTGTTCCGAGCGTACTCCAGGCGCTCGGCCTGAAGCCCGATTCGCGCCGGGTCGACGACCTCGACAAGGCGGGCGAGGCGCTGTTCCGCATCCGCGGCGCGGTGCAGAAGTTCCACTCCTCCGAGTACATCAACCAGCTCGCCAACGGCGACGTCTGCCTCTCGGTGGGCTACTCGGGCGACGTGCTGCAGGCCCGCCGTCGCGCCCGCGAGGCGAAGAACGACGTCGACATCGCCTACTACATCCCGCAGCAGGGGGCGCTGATGTGGTTCGACGCCTTCGCGATCCCCAAGGACGCGGCCCATGCGGCGGAGGCCCACGCCTTCATCGACTTCATGATGCGGCCCGAGGTGGCGGCGGCCAACACCAACTTCGTCTCCTACGCCAGCGGCAACCTGGCGGCGAAGGCCCTCGTCAAGCCCGAGATCCTGTCCGATCCCGGCATCTACCCGGACGACGCCACCTTCCGCCGGCTGTTCACCAACACCGCCTACGACGACCGCACCCAGCGGGTGGTGACCCGCCTCTGGACCCGCGTGCGCACCGGGCGCTAGAAGCCGATCCGGTCCTTGCGGCTCGGCCCGCCTCTCCAGGAGGCGGGCCGAGCCAATCCTTTTAGTCCTTGAGGTCGTCCGGCACCTTGCCGCCGTTCTCCTCGAGCTTCTTGATGACCTGCTTGTGCAGCCAGACGTTCATCGTGGCGGAATCGCTGGTGTCGCCGCTGTAGTGCAGCTCCTGGGCGAGCTCCTTGCGGGCCGACAGGCTGCTGTCGAGGTTGAGCAGCTTCATCAGGTCGACGATCGAGGTGCGCCAGTTCAGCGGCTGGCCGGCCTTCGAGGCCAGGTCGTTGAGCACCGCCTCGACATCGACCTTGCCGTCGACCTTCGGCACGTCGCCGCCGGCGGCTCCGCCCGAGCCGCCGGCCGGGGCGCTGGTGGTGGAGGTGGTGGCGTCCGGCGTCTCAGCCTTGGCCTCGCCGCCGCCGAAGGGGTGCAGGATCTTGCTGACGATCGTCCCGAGCAGGCTCATCGTGTCATCCTCCGTCAGGGGCTTTCTAGGGTGGGGGGCCGCCCGCGCATGCGGCCGGGGAGCCATGTAGGGCGCGCTCGCCCTGCGGCATCCCGGCACGGTAACGAACGGCCCCGCTCGCCGTTCCGCAGCGTCGTGCAGCGCGGTAACCGCCGTTCCGCGCCGTGCCGGCGCGGGGGAGGTGCGCGCCCTCGAGCGCTTCACGCGCCCGCAGGATGCGCTAAGGACATCCGCCGGCAGGTATGCCGCGAGGGGTACGGAACAGGGCATGGAACGCTTGGGGGGCATGGCATACTTGGGACCGCGGAAGGCAGCATGACAGGGGATCCGATCCGCCGGGCGCTCGACGACGTCTGGTACTGCGTCGGCGAGAGCCGCAGCCTGCGGCCCGGGGGCATGCGGTCGGTCAGCCTCGGCGAGGAGGCCGTGGTGGTCGGGCGCGAGGAGTCGGGCGCGCTGTTCGCCCTGCGCGACCGCTGCCCCCATCGCGGCATGGCGCTCTCGGCCGGCCGCCTCGTCGACGGCAACCTCGTCTGCCCGTTCCACGGCTGGCAGTTCCGGCCCGACGGCGTCTGCGCGGCGATTCCCGCGCTGGCTCGCCGCGACGACGCCAACTTCGCCTCGGTCCGCCTCGCCCGCTTCGCCGTGGCCGAGAAGTCAGGCCTGATCTGGGTCCATGCCAGCGCGAACCCGGCGGGCGCCAGCCCGGAGACGGCGCCGCCGATCCCGGAGGTCGATTTCGACTATTGCGGCCAGCTCGTCGAGATCCTGGAGGTCGAGGCCTCGTTCGACCTCGTGGCGCTCAGCTTCGTCGATCCGGCCCACGTCGCCTACGTGCACGATTCCTGGTGGTGGCGCCCGTCGAAGACCATGAAGGAGAAGGTGAAGCACTTCGCGCCCTCGCCCTTCGGCTTCACCATGACGAGCCACACGGCGAAGACCGCCTCCCTCGCCTACCGCCTGCTCGGCTCGATCCCGGAGGTCGAGATCGAGTTCCGGCTGCCGGGGGTGCGGCTGGAGCGGATCACCGCCGGAGAGAAGCGTCTGGCCAACTACACCTTCGCCTCGCCCCTGGCGAACGGGCGCACCGCGCTCATCAACGCGATGTACTGGAACATCTCAGGCCTCAACCTGCTGAAGCCCGTCGCCCGGCCGCTGATGCGCCAGTTCCTGGGCCAGGACCGGGACGTGCTCCAGATCGCCCAGCGCGGCCTCGACCGGAAGCCCGCGATGGTGCTGATGGGCGAGAGCGACGTGCAGTCGCAATGGTACTTCAGCCTCAAGCGCGAGTTCCTGCGCGCCCGCGAGGCCGGCTCTGCCTTCGTCAATCCTTTGGAGCCGCGGGAACTGCGCTGGCGCAGCTGAAACCCGGTGTGGGAATTCTATCTCAGATCGCGAATCTGGCATGGAATTCTCCCGGTTGTGCCTCCGGGTGCTATCGCGACCGGCACCGTTCGGATTATCCAGGTGGAATCGCTGCCCGGAGATTCGGATGTCCGAGGACATCTTTCGCATCATCTACAAGAGTACCGCCGCGCACCCCGCGGAGGTGATGCTGGGTCAGGGCCACGTCGCGCGCCTTCTCGCGACCGCCCGGCGGCGCAACCAGGCGGCCGAGGTCTCGGGCGTGCTGGTCTATACCGGCCTCGGCTTCTTCCAGGTGCTGGAAGGACCGCGGGCGGGCGTCCAGCCGATCTTCGAATCGATCCTGGTCGACCGGCGCCACCACACCCTGGCGGTGATCGAGATGGACGTCGCGGCCGAGCGCCGGTTCTCGGGCTGGAACATGGGTTTCCTGGGCATCACCCGGGAGCTCGAAGACCGGCTCAACGGCACCGGCCTCGGGGCGGGCGGCGGTCCCGAATCCCTGGACCAGCTCCTGCGCCGGACCCTGCTGCTGCTCATCGACACCCCGATCAGCCTGCCGTGGCTCGGCGCGCGCGGGGCGAATGAGGACGGGCTCGGCGCGGTGCTGGCCCACCGGTTCTGACCGCTCGCGAACCGTATCCCATAAAGCTCCCCCTTTCCCGGACGACTGAAGCGTGAGCGGAAGGAGATCCGGGATTCAGCGCAAAAAGTCGCGAAGCGTCTGCTTGTCTGCAACGGTGCAGCATACAGAGCCGCTACGCGGCACTTCTCCCCTGGATCCCGGATCTCCTTCCACTTCGTTTCAGTCGTCCGGGAAAGGGCGTGGCTCGCGAGAGGACGGCACTGCTTCGTGGCTCATCATTTACCCCGCCGCCAGCAGCCCCACCGCCACCGCCGGCCCGCAGGTCGATGCGAAGGCGGCGGCCTCCGGGGCGAGGCGCGGCGCGATGAGGTCCGACAGCTCCTCCGCAGGGCGCCCGAGGCGCGCCGCGAGCTCGGCTGCGACGAAGCGGCCGGCGCCGCAGATCACGACGGGCGCGTCGTCGGGCAACGCGCCGCGGGACAGGATCAGGCCGGCGGCGTCGTGCAGGAGGCGCAACTGCGCCTCGGCGAAGAAGCCGGCGAGCCGCGCCCAGTCGGCCGCCTCGCCCTCGTGGCGGTCGCGGCCGATCATCCGGGCGAGGCGGATCTCGGTCTCGGCGATCGACTTGCCCTTGAGGTCGGCGGTGTCCTGCTGGTCCTCCGCCGCCAGTAGCAGACCGAGCAGGCGGTAGGCGTCGGCGGTGGTGGCGAAGCACTCGGCCATCAGCGCCGTGCGCCGGCCGCGGAACGGCGCGGTCCGCGACAGGGCCAGCAGCGGCGTGCGCACCACCCCCGTATAGACCAGCTCTCCGGTCTCGAGCCGCTCGGCGTCGCTGTAGCCGATGGCGCGGGGCTGCCCGCCCCGGATCGGGATCAGGTCGGCGGTGGTCGAGCCGATGTCGACGAGGAGCGCGTCCGGCCGCGAGCGGCCGACCAGGGCGGCGGTGGCGTGCCAGTTGGCGCTGGCGACGTCGGGAGCGTGAGGCGCCGCCGCGTCGGGCGCGACGAAACCTGAGCGTCCGGCATAGATCGCGACCTCGCCCGCCAGATGGTCCGAGGCCCAGGCGGCGAGCTGCGCCACGCCGTCGGCGCGGTCGGAAAAGCAGTCGGTCAGTTCGCCGGTCATCGTCACGGCGTGGCGGGCCGGTTCCCGGGCCCAGCCCGGCAGGTCTTCGAGGGTGGCGTCGAGGGCCGGCAGGCCGTTCCAGAGCGGGCACGGCGCCTGCACCACCGCCTGGACCCGGCCGCCTTCGACCAGCGCCGCCTTGACATGGACCCCGCCGAGGTCCCAGCCGATGACGCGAGAGAGCGAGGCGGGGGGATGGAGATGGGGCACGGTCGGATCTCGCACGGGAACGGTCGGGGCGGGGTGGCATGAGCCGGCCGGGCTTTTCAACCCGGACCGAGGTGGTGCCGGTCCTCGACCTGCGCGGCGGCGTGGTGGTGCGGGCCCGGGCCGGCGACCGGGAGCGCTACGCGCCCATCGTGACGCCGCTCAGCCCCGGCCCCGCCCCCGCCGACGTGGCGCGCGGCCTCCTCGGCGCCTGGCCGGCGCGCCGGCTCTACGTCGCCGATCTCGACGCGATCATGGACGGGACGCCGCCCGACCTCGGCGCCTTGCGGGCGATCGCCGCGGCCTGCCCGGGGGTGGAGCTGTGGGTCGATGCGGGCTTTGCCACGGAAGGCGGCGTCGCTTCGTTCCTTGCCACGGGCCTCGGCCGGCCGGTGCTCGGCAGCGAGAGCCAGTCGGATGCGGCCCTGGTGCGCCGGCTCGGCGCCTCGGCGGTGCTCTCCCTCGACAGCCGCGACGGCGTGCGCCTCGGCGCGCCGGAGCTGCACGAGGACCCCGCGACCTGGCCGCCGGAGGTGATCGTGATGACCCTGTCGCGGGTCGGCAGCGGCGCGGGCCCGGACCTCGCCGGGCTCGCCGCCCTCAAGGCCCTGGCGCCGCGCACGGCCTTCTACGCTGCCGGGGGGCTGCGCGGGCCGGAGGACCTGCCGGCCCTGGCGGCGGCCGGCGCCGCCGGGGTGCTGGTCGCGAGCGCGATCCACGACGGGCGGCTGCGGGCCTGAGGGCGCGGAGAGGCGACCGGCAAAAAGAAGGGAGGGCCCGGTGGGGCCCTCCCGATGATGCGGTCAACGACCGAGGAAGATGGAGGCCAGTCGCTGGAACAGCCCCTGCGGCGGAGGCGGCGGGGGCGGCGGGGGAGGCGCCGCTGACTGTTCCGGACGGTTTCCTGTCTAAGCCACGTTCGCCGCGAAGGGGTGCTGGGCGGTCTTGTACTGCTGCGTGACCTCGGCGGCGGTCGGCGAGCCCTTGATGGCGCGCTGGATCGACAGCTTCGTGGCCTCGTAGTTGTACTTCTCGATCTTGGCGTCGTCGGCGGCTTCCCAGTGGATGAACACGCCGACCAGGATGTAGAGGTCGTCGGCCTCGGCGGCCGGGATGATGCCCTCGGCGACGCAATCCTGCACCGCCTTGGCGACGGCGTGCTGGGCCGGGCCGAACATCTGGACCGCCTGGCGGGCGTCGTTGATGGTGACCTTGTTGAACAGCAGGGTGTTGGGCTTGCACGGCAGGTTCGGCGCCACCACCGCGAGCAGGCTGGTGAAGCCGTGCTTGTTGTTGGTCAGGCTGTTGCAGAACGCCGTCTCGGCGGCGCTGCCGCGCGGGCCGATGATGAGGTCGATATGTGCTACCTCGTTGCCGTCACCGACGAGGGCTTCGCCCACCATCACCTTATTGATCGTCGCCATGTGGGGGTTCTCCCAGGTGTCGATAAGGTTAACCGGCCGCCGTTACAGTGCGACTCGGCCCCGCCATCCTTGCTGTCGGCGTTCAGCCCGCGGCCGAACCGGTTCTCCGGATAGCGGCGCGACACTACAGCGCCGCTGAAGCGTGAACAAGGCTGGCAGCCCGGTACAATGGTCCAGTCCGGCCGAGACGGCCGCAGATGAGCCGCATCGCGACTACGACTTATTGGCGGGTTGCATTGGTCGAGACATCGTCCCCCGCCTTCAGGCGATCGAGCGCGTCGACGAACAGGGTCGCCACGGTGAGGTCGGCGCTGGTGCCGGGGTTGAACCCCGCCTCCTTGAGGGCGGAGTCGTGGGCGAGCAGGGCCGCCCGCGCGCCCTCCCCGAGGGCGAGCCCGCGCAAGGCGCCCTCGGCCTCCGCCCGCACCCGCTCGGCGGTGGCGGGGCCGAACTTGCGGGCGATGTGGCTGTCGGGGAAGCCGGTGAGGAAGGCGAGATGCACCGCCGTGGTGGTCCAGGGCTCGGGGAGGCCGGCCGCGCGCGCCACGGCCAGCGCCGGGAGCCCGGCGGTGAACAGGTCCTCGAACCCGGTGACGTAGGCGCGCGCGATGCGGTCGCGCGAGGCCGCCTCGCCCATGGCGGTCAGGATCGGCGGGGGCGCGTCCGTCGTCACGTCGTGGCGCTCCGCCCGGCCGAGCCCGCCGGGATTGGCGAGCCGGATCGCTGCGTAGAGGCCGGCGGCATCCGCCCGGTCGAGATCCGCCAGCACACCCCCCAGGGCCTGCCGGAGCGGGCCCGGCCGCTCGGCCGCGGCCGCGAGCGGGGCGCAGAGCAGCACGATGCCCAGATTGGTGTTCTGGCCGATTCCCGCCCGGGTGGCGGCGACCGCACCCTCGATCCGCGCCCCGACCCGGGCGCCCGCCGCCGCGAGGTGGGGGGCGGAGAGGAGTGCGCTCGTCTCGAAATCCGCCACGCTCATCCGGTGCCCGGCGGCGTGGACGTGGACGTTGCCGGGCTTGATCGCCGCGAGCTCGGCCCGGCAGGCGGCGAGATAGGCTTGCTCGATCGCCGTCGCGGTCAGGGGCCGCATCACGCCCCCTCGGCGACGAGGCGCGGCGCCGAGCCTGCCCGCAAAGCCGCCAGGAAGCCGGCGGCGACCTCCCGGGCGATGTCGACCGGTGTCACCTGCTGCAGGCCCGACCAGGCCGGCATGCTGTTGACCTCCAGCACCTGGAAGCCGCCCACCCCGTCCTCGACGAGGTCGATCCCCGTGTAGCCGCAGCCGACCGCCGCGGCGGCCCGCTCCGCCAGCTCCGCGGCCCGGGCCGGCGGGCGCCAGGGCAGCGGCCGGCCGCCGCGGTGGACGTTGGTGATCCAGCCGTCGCCCTCCCGGATCATCCCGGCGACCGCCCGGCCGGCGCAGACGAAGACCCGGTAATCCTGGAAGGCCCCGTCGCGCCGGGCGACGTAGCGCTGGAGGTAGTAGACCCGGCCGACCAGCTCTTCCGGCGGCAGCTCCTCGGGCCGGGCGATCATCTGCAGCCCCTCGCCCTGCGAGCCGAACAGGGGTTTCAGCACCAGGGGCCTTCCCGGTCCCGCCTCCCGGGCCACCACCTCGGCGGCGGCCTCGCGGCGCGAGAGCACGAAGGTCTCCGGCGTCGGGATGCGGTGGCGGGCGAGCAGCAGGCTCGTCATCGCCTTGTCGACCGAGCGCTCGATGGCGGCCGGCCCGTTCCACACCACGGTGCCGGCGGCTTCGAGCGCGTGCAGCACCCCGAGCCGCATCGTCGTCGCCTCGAAGGTGCCGCCCGCGATGGTGCGGAGCAGCACCCCGTCCGGCAGGTCGCCGCCGAAGCCCGGCACGCGCAGGGGCTCGGGATGCCCGGTCTCGACCGTGACGTCGGCGAGCGAGAACAGCACCGGCCTCGCGCCGAGGTCGTTGAGCGCCGCGAGAAGCTTCGCCTTGTGCCAGGCGCCGTTGTCGGCTGCGAGCCCGATTCGCATGGGGCGGTCCTCAGGCGAAGGAGCGTGCGACCAGCTCCGGCACCAGCCGGCCGGCCCGGTGGCTATGGCCGGATCTGAGCGAGGTCACCACCGCCTCGGCCGGGCTGAACAGGTGCTTGTCGATGGCGTAGAAATCGCCGTTGAAGCGGGAAAAGATCTCCGCGAAGGGCGCGCCGTGATCGCGCGAGGTGGTGCTCGGCAGGGCCTCGGCGAGCGCCCTGGCGTCGGCGTCGTCCGCCTCGACGAAGAGCTGCACCCGCCCGCCATAGATGATCGCGTCGTTGGTGCGGCCCATCGCCTGGATGAAGTCCGGATGCGGCGGGCTCAGGGGCGCCGCGCCGATCCCGTCGACGATGGCGTTCAGGTCGAACCCGACCGAGTGCGCCTTGTGCAGGGCGACCTCCAGCACCCGGGCGACCACCTGGGTCGCGCCGGCGAGGCTCTGGGTGGGCGCGTACACGAAGGTGACGGCGTCGGGCTGGACGCCGGCGGCGTGAGCCACCTTGGCGATAACCGAGGCCGGCGGCGGGCTGCCCGATTCGAGCACCAGGGCGATGCGCGAGGCGGTGTCGCTGTAGGCCAGTTCCTCGAACAGGTGCTCGGCGGCCGCCGCCGCCCGGCCCGGACCGGAGCCGAGAGCGAAGAAGCCCGAATCCCCCTCCTCGTCGGCGAGGTTCCAGCCGGCATACTGGCTGCCGAGGCAGGCGAGCACCGGGTCGGTGCTGTGCACCGTCAGGGTGAAGGGCCAGGCCGCGAGAGGGCCGGCGGGTCCGACCGTCACGGTGCCGAGGCCGCCCAGGCAGATCTCGGCGATGCGCCGCCCGGCCTCGATCGAGCCCCGCGCCCCCGCCCCGGCATCGATCAGCCGCGCCCCGTCCGGTGCCCGCGTCACGGCGAGCCGCAACCGGGTCGCGTCGTCGGCCAGGGCCTCGACCAGGGGGGCGGCGAGCGCGTTCACGCTCGGGCGGGACGGGGTGGCGGATGAGCTCATCGGTGACTCCCTCAAGGCCGCAGGCGGGGTGGTGCCCCGTCGTGGCCGGTCAGATCGGTCGGGGTCTGGGGCCCCGTTGGTGTAAAGTGCGGGATGCGTCTCCCACGCGGGCTCCCACATTCACGCCTCGGACAGTGCGCATCCCCTCTCCCCGCGGGCGGGGACAGGGCTGTGTCCCCGTCCAAGGGACACAGCGAGGCGGCAGCCGATGGTGAGGGGGTGTTTCCGGCAGAGTCTCACGCGTCGAGACCCCTCACCCTCGCTCCGGCTGCGCCTCCGCTAGCCGTGCCCCCTGTACGGCGGCACGGCCCTCTCCCCGCCCGCGGGGAGAGGAGATTTCTCGCGAGACTTCGTCGAGCATGGAGCGGGGGCCGGCGAAAGCCAATGCGACGTCGGCCGTTGCCTCCAGCCGCGCCCGCAGCGCCGCAGCCCGCGCCGCAACGGCGCGCCGGGCCGCCGCCGCATCCACTCCCTCTGCCAGCACCGTGCAGACCGGCGCGCCTGCCTCGATGCGGCTGCCCGCGGGCGGCCGGTCCATCGTCCAGTCGGGCCAGTCGAGGGCTGGTACCGCGGGAATCTCGTTGCCGGCGTAGAGGATCTCGGTCGCGGCGGCGCCCGGCAGCGCCGGCTGGTACTCCGGCAGCCGGCCGCGCGCCGCCGCCAGGTGGGCCGCGAAGAGCGGCACCGATCCGCGGTCGAGCACGTCCAGGGTGGCGCCGGGCCGGGGATTGATCTCGAGCAGCCACCAGGCCTCGCTGTCGACGAGCAGGTCGGCGCTGACGAGGCCGCAGAGGCCCGTGGCGGCGACGAGCGCGGCGAGCGCCCGCTCGGCCGCCGCCCGCACCGTGGCCGGCAGCGGGGCCGGCCCGGCGGCGCCGGCGTAGCGGAACGGCCGGCCGGGTCCGGGCGCCGCCCATTGCTCGGTCACCGCCAGCACCGTGACGGCGCGGCCATCCGCCAGCGCGTTGAGGGAGCGGGGCCGGCCCGGCACGCGGCGCTGGAGGTAGGTGCCCGCCGGGAGCCGCCCCGGCAGAGCCGGGCGGATATGGCCTCCGCCCGAGGCGCCCCGCCGCTTCACGAGCCAGGTCTCCGGATCGGGCACCGGCGCGAGCGCGATCTCCGGGTGCGGGATGCCGAGGCGGCCGCACAGGGCGGCGAAGCGGCCCGGGTCCTTCAGCGCCGCGACGGCGTCGGGCGTCGCACCCAGCAGCGCGTAGCGCCCGGCGAGCCGCCGCATCAACCCCGGCGATCCCTCGAACCCCGAGCCGAGGACGAGGCCGACGGGATGGCCCGCCTCCGCCGCGAGGTCGGCCAGCGCCGCCTCCACGCCCCGGGCTCCCGGCCCGGCGCCGAGGCGGCCGGGCACGCGGCGGTAGCCGGCGGCGAGCGCGCGGGTGTCCTCGTCGCCGAACAGGTCGGCGACGAAGGGGCGGTAGCCGGCGCGCCGCGCCGCGGCGGCGAGCGCCCGGCCCGATTGCGCCGCGATCAGGACCGGTGTCCCCGTCCCATCGCTGTCGGACGCGCAGGCCTTCCCCGCGCCCTCGCCGGTCTGGGCAGAGCCCATCGCCCGAATCTCCTCCCGCGGCCAACAGGGGGCGCCACGATCGTGTCCCGAAGCGGATCGGGACCACCGGTCTGCGCCGCCTCATCCCCTACAGGGATCCGGGTCCGCCCGTCTCATGGACGTTGGTGCGGGCCGGCGCGCGGATCCGGCTGCCCCGGGAGGCCCGTCGGCAGAAGGACGGCGCCGGAGGAACGTCCATGCCATCTTGTCGATGCATGCGCGTCGCCGCCTTCGTTCGACACGGATTCGATGTCGTTGCGTGGCGATCGGCAGGCGCGCTCGGCCCGCTCTTGACGAAGAGTTTGCCCAGTTAAAAGGTGCGGTACGCCAATGCGGGCATCGTCGTGCCATCCGATCGGACGCCGTTCCGGCAAAGCCTCGAGCGTGGACCATGAAGCGTAGGATCGCGGTCGTCCTGGCCCTGTGCGGTGCCGCCGCGTCGGTACAGGCGCAGTCGGACCAGACACGATCGAGCCATGGGCAGCCGAACCTGGAGTTGCGCGGGTTCGGCTCGTTCCATGTCGGGGGACGCGAGATCGCGATCACCGGTCGGCCGGTGAGAGAGATGCTGCTCACCCCGGGCGGGGCGCCGACCCGGGTCGATCCGAACGGGGTGTACGTCGTCGAGCAGATGTACGTGCAATACCTCGTGCCGGCCCGACGGCGGGGCGCCGTCCCGCTGCTGCTGTGGCACGGCGGCGGCCTGACCGGCGTCGCGTACGAAACCACGCCCGACGGCAGGCCCGGATGGCTCGATTACTTCGTCCGGCGCGGCTGGGACACCTATGTCAGCGATGCCGTCGAGCGCGGCCGCGCCGGATTCCCGCCGCCCGGCGTGTTCGACGGCGATCCGGTCTTCGTCCCGAAGAATCGCCCGTTCGAGGCCTTCCGGATCGGGCAGGGCCCGGGAAGCTACGACGAGGACCCGGCCAAGCGCCGGCAGCTGCCGGGAAGCCAGTTCCCGATGGAGGGCTACGACGCTCTCCTCCGCCAGCAGGCGCCGCGCTGGACGACCACCGACGACGCCATCCTGCGCGCCTATCTGGCCGAGATCGACCGGGTCTGTCCCTGCGTCGTCCTGTTCCACAGCCAGGCCGGGCAGTTCGGCTTCAAGGCGGCGCAGCTGCGCCCGGACAAGGTGCGGGCCCTGGTCGCGGTGGAGCCCTCCGGCTTCGGCGAACCCGGACGGGCGGCCGCGCTCAAGGACATCCCGACCCTGGTCCTCTACGGCGACAACATCGAGCAGGACGCGCGGTGGCCGGTCATCCGGGGCAACGGCCTGAGATGGGTCGAGACCCAGAATGCCGCCGGCGGTCGTGCCGAGGTGATCCAGCTTCCCGCGCTCGGCATCCGGGGCAACAGCCACTTGATGATGATGGACCGGAACAACGCGCAGGTCGCGGGAGTCATCGCCGACTGGCTCCGCGACAAGGGTCTGGTCCAGGACGAGTGATGCGGTGTCCCTGCGCCGCGCCGTTGCGCGGCGGGCTGCGCCGTCAGTCGACCTCCGCCCCGCGGTTGCGTCCGCGGGCGATGCGGAAGGTCAGGCCCGGATGGCGGGCGCACAACGACCCGACCAGTGCCTCGGCCTCCGCCGCGTCGCGGGTGAGCGCGAAGCCGGTCGGTCCCCAGGAGCTCTGGCCGTAGCCGGCGATGCCGGCGGCCTCGACGTCGGCGAGCGCCGCCGCCACCGCCGCGCTGGCGTAGCGCCCGCCCTGGTGGGGGGCGAAATAGTCGCCGATCCGGCGCTGGATGCCGGTGATCCCGGCGCCGAACCGCGCCAGATCCTCGGTGACCACGGCCGGCAGCACCTGCATCAGCACCGTGCGGCAGATCTCGGCCGCCTCCGGCGCGGGGAAGCGGGGCAACTCCCGGAAGGCCCGGCGCTCCTCGGCCCCGTGCACGCCTGTGCGGCCGGCATCGAGGATCAGCACCACCCGCCAGGATTCGGGGAAGGGCAGCCGCGCGATCACCGGCGGGGGTGCGTCGCTGTCGTCGCGCCCGCCATCGACGATCAGGCCGCCGGTGACGAAGGCGGCGAGCCCGACGCCGGAGCGATTGCCGCGGTCGAGGGCGTCGGCGAAGGCGGAAGGCACGAAGGGCGCGCCGTGGAGCGCGGCGAGGGCCGCTGCGACCGAGAGGGCGAGTTGCGTGCCCGAGCCGAAACCCGCATGGGCCGGGATCGCCTCCGCGAGGTGGAAGTCTCCGGCCTCCGGCACGCCGAGATGGCGGGCGGCGAGCGCCGCGTAGGCGCGCACCCGCTCGTACTCGGCGGCGATGCCGGGAGCCTCAGTGCCGGTGACCGTCAGGGTGTCGGCGCGGGTGGCGGTGAGGTCGAGGCCGGGCGCGTCGAGCCCGAGCCCGATGCTGCCGAAGCGCCGCCCGAGCCCGCCATGCAGGTCGAGGAAGCCGAAATGCAGCCGGGCCGGGGCGCGCACCCGCACCCTCGCCCGCGCTGGTCCCGTCTCGTGCGCCAAACCGGCCTCGCTTCCTGCCCCGGATGCCTCGGTGCCCGCGTCGTCCCCGGGGCCGGACTGTCCCACGCCGCCCGCCGGATGGGCAACTCGGGATCGGCGGATATCTGGCCGCCGGCCTTGGTGCGAAGCCGGACTTTCGGGGGACTTGCCTGCCCCGGCGCCCGGATGCGACCGTCCGCGATGCATGGTTGCGCGGCCGGAGTGGGCGAGGGCGGATGACGGCCTGGATCGATGGGCGGGCGGTGGCGCGGGAGGAGGCGGTCGCGGCGGCCGCCGCGCTGCTGGCCGGGGCACGAAGCCCGGTCCTCGCCGGGCTCTGCGCCGAGGCGGCGTCCGTGCAGGCGGCGTTCGACCTCGCCCGCGCGATCGGCGCCTCGCTCGATCCCGCGGCGGGATCGGCGCTCTACGCCGACCTCGGGGCGCTCGCCGCCGGTGGCGCCATGACCACCACCCCGGCCGAGGCGCGCGGGCGGGCCGATCTCGTGCTGGCGCTCGGCGCCGCGCCCTGGACCACCGATGCGCTGAGCGGTCTGGCGGCGGAGGGGCCCGTCCGCGGCCGCGCCGCCGGGCGGCCCCGCACGCTCCTCGCCCTGGGCGCGCCGGGGAACGGGGCCGTGCGGCACATCGCCTATCCGGTGGGCGACGCCGGGTTGCCGGCGGCGATCGGCCTGCTGCGCGGCCTGGTCGGAGGCCGCATCGCCGGCTCCCATCCCCTCGCCGACCTGGCGGTGCGCCTGCGCGAGGCGCTCTACGGGGCGGTCGTCTACGATCCCGCCGAGATCGGCGCCCTCGGGGCCGAGATGCTGAACGGCCTCGTCAGGGACCTCAACGAGACCACCCGCTGCTTCGCCCTGCCGTTGGGCGATCCGTACCAGGGCCGGGCCGTCGCCCAGGTCGCGGCCTGGAGCACCGGCCAGGGGCCCCGGGCCGGCTTCGGCCGCGGCTATCCCGAGCACGATCCCTGGCGCTTCGATGCCGAGCGCCAGGCCGCCGCCGGCGAGGTCGATGCGGCGCTCTGGCTCGCCTCCCTGCCGGCCCCGCTCCCCGCCTGGACCCGCACCGTGCCGACCGTGGCGCTCCTCGGCGCGCCGAAGGGCGACGAGGCGCGGGTGGTGATCGAGGTCGGCGTGCCGGGCGAGACTTTCGGCGCCGCGCTCTGGCACCCGCGCCGCGCGGTGATCGCCTGGCACGACGCCGGAGCGCCGCGGCCGGAGCCGGAGCCCGCCGCCGCGATCCTCGCCGACCTCCGGGACCGGCTTGCCGCCTCTCCCGCCCCGCAGCCGGAGCGCGCCCCATGCTGACCCGCATCGCCGGCGGCCGGGTGGTCGATCCGACCGCCGGGCGCGACGCCATCGGTGACGTCTGGATCGAGGATGGTCGCGTCGTCGCCGCCTCCGACCGCACGCCCGACCGCACCATCGACGCCACAGGGTGCGTCGTCATGGCGGGGGGCGTCGAGGTCCACTCGCACATCGCCGGCGGCAACGTGGTGCTGGCGCGCCTGCTGCTGCCGGAGCTCGGCGTCTCCGAGCCCGACGCTCCGAACCCGCACGGGTCGGGCCGCGACGTCGGGATGCTCTACGCCCGGATGGGCTACACCACCGCGGTCGAGCCGGCGATGCCGCCGGTCAACGCGCTCGCGACCCAGCTCGAACTGGCCGAGATCCCGCTTCTCGACCGGGGCGGCCTGTGCGTGATGGGCAATGACGACCAGCTGCTCGGGCTCCTGCGCGATCGCGAGAGCCGGGACGCGGTCCGCGACCTCGTGGCGCTGAACGTCGCCACCTCGCGGGCGCTCGGCGTCAAGGTCATCAATGCCGGCGGCGCCGACGCCTTCAAGGACGGGGCGGTGCGCTTCTCCCTCGACGACGAGGTGCCGGCTTACGGGCTGACCTCGCGAAAAATCCTGAACGGGCTCCTCGACGCGGTCGAAGCACTCAAGGTCCCCCACCCGCTCCACGTCCATTGCAGCAATCTCGGCCTGCCGGGGGCGGACGACAGCCTGATCGAGACCCTTGAGGCGGCGGAAGGCCGGCGCATCCACTTCGCCCACGCCCAGTTCTACGCCTACGCGGCTGTCGACAAGGACAACCCGCTGACGGGCGGCTTCGTGTCCGCTGCGCCGCGCATCGCCGAGGCCCTGGCCCGCCACCCCAACGCCACCCTCGATATCGGCCAGGTGGTGTTCGGCCAGACCGCGACGATCTCCCTCGACATCCTGCGCCAGTTCTCCGGCCGCAAGGCGGCGAGCCCGAGGAAGTGGATCGTCAATGCGGGCGACGCCGAGGGCGGCGGCATCGTGCCGTTCCGCTACCGCGACCGCGGCCCGACCTCCTCGCTGCAATTCGCCATCGGGCTCGAGCTGATGCTGCTCTCGCCCGACCCGGAGCGCACCATCCTGACCACCGACCACCCCAACGGCGGGCCGTTCACCGCCTATCCGCGCATCCTCCACCTGCTGATGGACAAGGAGGAGCGCGACCGGGAGGTCGCCGCCCATCCCAAGGTCGCGGCCGAGCGCTCCGGCCTCGCGGGCCTGGAGCGCGAATACACCTTCGCGGAGATGGTGCAGCTCACCCGCTCCGGCCCGGCGAAGCTTCTGGGCCTCGCCGATCGCGGCCACCTGCGCCCCGGGGCGAAGGCCGACATCGCGGTCTACCGCGACCAGCCGGACCGGACCGCGATGTTCGCCCGCGCCCACCGGGTGCTGAAGGACGGCGCGGTGATCGTCGAGGACGGCGAGGTCGTGGCATGGGCGCGCGGCCGCACCCTGTCCCTCGCCGTCGAGGCCGATGCCGGCATGGCGCGGCGGACCGACGCCTATCTCCAGGGCCGCTTCGGCGCCGGGCTGTCGAGCTTTTCCGTGCCGGACGCGGCCTTCCCCGGCCGTGAGGTGTTCGAGGCGATCCCATGCCGGACCTGATCCTCCACGGCATCCGGGTCGAGGACACCTTCGCGGAGGCCTTCGACATGGCGGCGACCGCCCTCGTACTCACCGCCGAGACGCCCGACTGGGCGATGATCGCCGCGACCACCATGACGGGCTTCGCCACCTCGGTGATCGGCTGCGGCGCCGAGGCCGGCATCGACGCCGTGCTCTCCCCCGACGACACCCCCGACGGGCGCCCGGGCGTGCGGGTGCTGCTGTTCGGCTTCGATGCCGGCGGCCTCAAGGACCAGCTCCTGCGCCGGGTCGGGCAATGCGTACTGACCTCGCCGGGCAGCGCCGCCTATGCGGGCATCGCCTGGGACGACCCGAACGCGGGCAAGGCGCTCAAGCTCGGCGGCGCGATCCGCTACTTCGGTGACGGCTTCGCCACCGCCAAGCGCGTGGCCGGCCGGCGCTACTGGCGCACGCCGGTGATGGACGGCGAGTTCCTGTGCGAGCACTCGGTGCCGACGATCCAAGGCGCGGTCGGCGGCGGCAACCTGCTCTTCCTCGGCCGGCGTTTCGCCGACACCCTGCGGGTCGCCGAGATCGCGGTCGCGGCGGCCCGTCGCGTGCCGGACGTGATCCTGCCCTTCCCGGGCGGCGTGGTGCGCTCCGGCTCCAAGGTCGGGGCGCGCACCAAGGGCATGATGGCCTCGACCAACGACGCCTACTGCCCGACGCTGAAGGGCCGCGCCGGCTCGGCGCTGCCGCCGGAGGTCGACGTGGTGCTGGAGATCGTCATCGACGGGCTCTCGGCGGGCAGCGTGGCCGCCGCCATGCGGGCGGCGCTCCACGCCTCGACCGAGGCGGGAGCCGATCTCGGCCTCGTCGCGGTCACGGCGGGCAATTACGGCGGCAATCTCGGCCGCCACCATTTCCACCTCCGCGACCTCATCGGGGAGGCCGCATGAGCACCCTCATCGTGCGCGAGGCGCCGCCGGAGCGCCTCGACCTCGCCGGGATCACCCCCGCCGCCCTCGCCGGCCTGTCGGAGGCGGAGGCCGCCCGGCTGCCGGTCGGCACCAGCCGCCGCGGCCTCACCCTCGGCGACTGCTTCGCGCTTCACCTCGACGGCTCGGACGAATTGCGGATCCTCGGCGCCACCGAGCGTCTCGACCGGGTCGGCGCGGGTCTTTCCGCCGGGCGGATCGCGGTCGAGGGCGATGTCGGCCAGCGCCTCGGCGCCGGCATGACGGGCGGGACTCTCACGGTGTCGGGCTCCGCAGGCCCCTTCGCCGGCACGGCGGCCACCGGCGGCACGATCCGCATCGCGGGCGACGCCGCCGAGAGTGCCGGCGGCGCGGTTCACGGCGCGTCCTGCGGGCTCGATGGCGCGACCCTGGTGATCGGAGGAACCGCGGGGGACCGCCTCGGCGACCGGATGCGGGCCGGGCTTATCGTGGCGAAGCGCGCCGGGGCGCATGCCGGTGCCCGGATGATCGCCGGCACGATCGTGGCCGACGCGATCGGCGATCATCCCGGCTACGGCATGCGCCGCGGCACCCTGGTCACCGCCCGCCACGGGGCGCTGCTGCCGACCTTCGTGGAGACCGGGCGGCAGGATCTCGTGGTGCTGCGGCTCATGGCGAAATCGCTCGAGGCCCTGGCGCCGGAGGCGGCAGCACTGCTGCGGGCGCCCCTGCGCCGCTACGGCGGCGACCTCGCGACCCTGGGCAAGGGGGAGCTGTTCGCGCCGGCGGAGTGAGAGCGGGGCTCGCCTTCCCCCCGGTTCTCGAACCCTCTGCGACACTCGCTCAGGCGAGCGCCTGTCGTCTTACAACCGCGCCTGAATCTTCTTCGCGATCGTCCCCAGCCGCTGCTCCAGCAGGGTCGGCACCTCACACACGTAAGTCAGCGACTGGCTGCGCTCCTGGAAGATGCGCTTGTCCCAGGCGAAGCGGGTTTCCAGCTCGGCGAGCTCCTTGGTGTCGGGCACGTCCGGCGCGGTCTTCACCTCGCTGATCTTCCCGGCCTCGTCGCGGATGCGCTCGGCCATCACGCGCTGGCCGCGGGCGTAGCGGCCGATGCCGGACACCACCTTGTCGCGCTCGCCGTTCAGCACCTCGAACACGCCGGCGAAGACCCGGGTCAGGCGGGTCGCCTTCTCCGCCTCGCCGAGCTTCCCCGCGAAGGCGTCGAGGAGGCCGTCGACCTCCTCCACCGGCAGCCGGCGCGACGCGATCTTCTGGGCGAGCAGGGCCGCCTCGGTGTCGTTGCCCCACTCGGCGAGCGCCTGCGTCGGGTCGGGCCCGGTCCAGACCGCGCCGGGGCCCAGCGTCGAGACCTTGCGCTGGGCGCAGGGCCAGTCGGGGTCGGGCCGCGGCTGGGCGAGCGCCGGGGCGGCCGAGAGGATCAGGAGCGTGGCGAGGACGGAGCGGAGCATCACGGGCATCTCTTCTTGTTGAAGGGCGGTCAGCCCGCCTCCCCGGCCGGGCCGCCGCGCCGGGCGAGCAGCCCGCGGCCGGGATCGTAGGCGGCGACCGCCATGACGAAGAACGCGAGCCCGGTCCCGACCACGACCGCGCAGGAGACCGGGTTGAACGCGCCGTAGAGGGCGAAGCGCACCAGTTCGACCGCGTGGGTGAAGGGGTTGATCTGGCAGATCCAGTAGAGCGTCGCGCTCGATTCGTTGACCCGCCACAGCGGGTAGAGCGCCGAGGAGGCGAAGAACATCGGGAAGATCACGAAGTTCATCACGCTCGCGAAATTCTCGAGCTGTCGCACGAGCGACGACAGGAACAGCCCGATCGCGCCGAGCATCAGCCCCGAGGCCAGGAAGGCCGGCAGGGCGTAGAGGTAGCCGCTCCACGGGATGTCGGTCTCGAAGAAGCTCGCGATGGCGAGGAAGACGTAGGCCTGGACCAGCGACACGATCACGCCGGCGATGAGCTTGGCCAGCAGCAGGCTCCAGCGCGGATAGGGGCTGGTGAGCAGCACCCGCATCGAGCCGACCTCGCGGTCGTAGACCATCGACAGCGACGATTGCATGCCGTTGAACAGCTGGATCATCACCGCGAGGCCCGGCACGACGTAGACCTCGTAGAGCACGTAGGTCTCGTAGGGCGGCGTGATCGACAGGCCGAGCGTGTTGCGGAAGCCGGCGGCGAAGATGAACAGCCAGACCAGCGGCCGCACCAAAGCCGAGAAGAACCGCTCCTTCTGGTTGAAGAAGCGCAACAGCTCCCGCCGCACGATGCCGGCGAGCGCGATGAGGTAGCCGCCGGCATCGAGCCGGCCGCGGACCGGGGTGAGAGTGGCGCCCGCGCTCATGCGACTCTCCTCGGGGTTTCTCCCCGCTCGGCGGTCATCTGGCGGAACGCCGTCTCGAGGGAGCCGGTCGGCTCGCTCAAAGTCCCGGCGAGGCCCCGGGCGACGATGCGGCCGCGATGCAGCACCACGACCCGGTCGTCCGGCTCGATCTCGTCGAAGATGTGGGTGGCCCAGAGCACCGACAGCCCCTCCTCCCGCACCAGCGCCCGCACGATGGCGACGATGTCGGCGCGGGAGTCGAGGTCGAGGCCGACCGTGGGCTCGTCGAGGAGCAGCAGGTCGGGCGCGTGGATCAGCGCCCGGGCGATCTCGATCCGCCGCGACTGGCCGCCCGAGAGCGTGCGGATCTTGTCGTCGCGGCGCTCGACCAGGCCGATGCGGGCGAGCAGGGCCTCGATCCGCAGGAGCGCCGCCTTGCGGGGGATGCCGTGGAGGGCGGCGTGGTAGAGCAGGTTCTGGCGCACCGTCAGGTCGGTGTCGAGGGTGCGGGCCTGGAACACCACGCCGAGCCGCGCGAGCGCCCGCGACGGCTCGCGGTTGAGGTCGTGCCCGAGCAGCGCGATGCGGCCGGCCTGGCTGGCGTAGAGCCGCGTCACCACCGAGAACAGGGTGGTCTTGCCCGCCCCGTTCGGCCCGAGCAGGGCCGTGAAGGCGCTGCGCGGCACCTCGAACGACACGTCGTCCAGCGCCGTGCGGGCGCCGAAGCGGTGGCTCACCCCCTCGACCGCGAGCGCCGCGCTCATCGCGTCAACGCCTTGCGGGCGTCGCGCACCGCGTCGAGGCACTCGTCGTATTCCTTCTCACCGAGTTCCCGCTCGGCGACGCGCAGTTCCTTCCGGAGGACCTTGGCGACGGATTCGGCGGGAGACTTCGCCAGCTCGGCCTTGAGCGTCGCGATGCCGTCCCGGCACGCGGCCGCGTCGTCGGCGCGGGCGGGCAGGGCCGTCAGCAGCAGCAGGGCGGCGAGGAGCGCGCGCATCCCGGGTTTCCTCCAGTCCGTTCTATCGGGTTCTTGCGGCCGATGTAGGCCGGCGGGCCGCGGCCCGCAAACCCCTGTCACTTCACGATGAAGCGCCCGGTCATGCCCCGGCTCTCCAATCCTTGCACCGACCACGGGAACTCGCCGGCCCGCACGGTCACGAACTCCACCGCGATCGTGCCCTGGTCGTCGAATTCGAGGTGGTGCGGCGGCCCGGCCATGTGCACCTCGAGATGGTTGATGACGATCTGGTTCATCCACACGCCGCGGAAGAACTCGCTGGCGAAGAACTTGTACTCCTTCTGCCCCTTGGCGGTGATGCGCAGCCGGTAGGACTTCCCGGCCTCCATCTCGATGTCCTTCACCGGCACGGCGTAGTCGTTGTCCTCGGCGCCGAGCACGAGGTCGGGCAGGTCGGTGCGGCCCTTGGTGAGGTCGCCGGCGAGGGTGGGGGTGGTGAGGAGGAAGGCGAGGAAGGCGGTGAAGAGGAGGCGACGCATGGGCGATCCGGCTGGGAGTAGAACGCACTCCCCTCTCCCGTGTGGGAGAGGGGCCGGGGGTGAGGGTGGCGCGCTTCCGCGTAAAGCTTAGAACGTCGTGCCGGCAGCGGCACGGTTCGGTCTTCTTGCTGAAGCGTCACACCCTCACCCCTACCCCTCTCCCACTCGGGAGAGGGGATCCCGCGCTTCACTCGTCTTGAGGCGCGGCCAGAAAAATTTACTGCGGCGAGACCGCGACGCCCCACGGCAGCAGCCCGACCGGGATGCTCTTCGTCACCTTCAACGCCTCGACGTCGATCACCGAGACGTCGTTCGAGGTGCCGTTGGTGGTGAAGAGAAGCTTCTGGTCCGGCGTGAAGGCGAGCTGCCAGACCCGCTGGCCGACGGGCAGGTATTTCTGCACCTCGTAGGTCCTGGCATCGACCACCGCGACCCGGTTGGCGGGGCCGAGCGCCACGAAGGCCTTGCTCCCGTCCTTCGTCATGCGGACACCCACCGGCTGGATCTGCTCGTCGGTGACACCGGGGATCTTGAAGGTGATCTTCTTGACCACCTTGCGGGTCTCGACGTCGATCACCGAGACGGTGCCGCCGACCTCGGCCGAGACCCACAGCCATTTTCCGTCCTGGCTGAACTCGGCGAAGCGGGGACGGGCATCGACCAGCACGTTGTCGATCACCTGGAACGTCTTGGTGTCGATGAAGTGGGCCATGTTGGTGGTCTCGGAGGTGTTGACCAGGATCGACCCGTCCGGGCTCAACCCCAGCCCCTCCGGCTCGACGCCGACCGGCACCTCGGCCACCACCTTGTTCTTCTCGATGTCGAGCACCGTGACTTGGCTGTCGTCCTCGTTGGCGACGTAGACCGGGTTGCCGGACGGGTGCGCGATGAACTGCTCCGGATCCGGTCCGGAGCGCAGGGAGCGCACGATCTTGCCGGTCTTGGTGTCGAGCACGTCGATGCGGTCGTCGTCGCTGGCGCAGACGTAGAGCAGGCTCCCGTCCTTCCCGACCGTGATCCCCCGCGGGCGCCGCCCGACCGGCCAGGTCGCCGTGACCTTCAGGCTGTCTACGTCGATGACGCTGACCGAGTTGCCCTTCTCGTTGCTGACGTAGACGGTGGTGGCGTGGGCGGGCGCGGCGAGGAGCGCGGCCGCGACGAGTGCGCAGGGCGCCGGTCCGATCCGGTGACGGCTCATCGATCCTCCCTCCCGGCCGCGCTCTTCGCCCGCGGTCCGTCTTCTCATGCTTACCTGGCCCGCCGCGGCGCCGCGGGCGAGACCGACTTATGGCCGGGTCACGACTTCGTCAGCTTGCACTGCGTCTCCGGCAGGTCGATCCCGAGCGTGTCGAGCGGCGTGCGCTGGTGCAGGTAGCCCTGCTCCGGCGCCACCGCCACCAGTGCCTGGGGCTGCACCAGGAGCAGCGGCTGGCGCAGCTGGCGGTCCCAGGGGCGGAAGCTCAGGGCCACGCCCTTGTAGCCCGGCAGGCTGAACCCCGGATCGGCGATGGCGGCGCTAAGCGCCGCAGGATCGGTGGTCTTCTTCTGGAAGGCCGCTTCGCCCACCGTCCGCACCGAGGCCCAGACCTGGTAGTCGAGCGGGCGCATCAGCCGGCCGGCGAGGCGGCGGAAGCGGTTCTGGGCCTGGGCGGCGCCCCAGACCTCCAGCGTCGGATGCCAGGTGGTGGGGGTCAACCCCTGCGTGCCGACCACGGGCCGCGGATCGACGGTGTGGAACGGCACGTAATCGCCGAAATCCCCCGCTTCGTCCGCCACCACGGCGACGTCGTAATCGAGGCCGCGGGTGAAGACGAGGGCCTCGGCCCGGGTCGGGGTGTCGCCGCGGGCGCGGGCCAGCGGGCCGAAGGTCCAGGGGCGCTCGGCACTGATCTGCAATCCGAATTTCTTGGCCGAGCGCTTCATCGCCGCGGCCCACAGCGTGTCGCCGTCCTGCGGGCCGGTGATCAGGAACAGCTTGCGCCAGCGCATGAAGGCGAGGAACTGCGCCAGTGCGTCGGTCTGCATCGCCCGGCTCGGGGCGACGTGAAAGACATCCGATCGGCAGTCGGTCCCGCGCAGGCGGTCGTCGGGGGCGGCCGCGTTGAACAGGATTGTCCCTGAGCCCTTCAGCGCGTCGGCCACCGCCAGCACCTCGTCGGCGGGGATTGCCAGCACGATGAAGCGCAGGCCCCTCTCGACGAGGCCGCGGGCGGCCTCGACCGGGCTCTGCGGCGGCGCCTCGCCGGGGGCGGCGGCCTTGAGCGCCACCGCGTCGAGGGCGTAGCTCTGGCGAACGAAGCGGCCGGTCGTGGTGTTGTCCTGGATCGCGAGCTTCGCGCCGGCCAGACCCTCGTCCTCGGGCGCGGCCTGGGCGTCGTAGGAGGACGGCGCCGGGGCCGGCCGGTAGATCAGCCCGATGCGGATCTCGGCCGTTTGCGCCGCCGCGGGCAGCGGGCTCGGCGCCTGCTGTGCGAGAGCGGGCGGTGGTCCCGCCAGGGCGGCGATGAGACCGAGGGTGAGGGTGGCCGTGCGAAACTGTGCCATGCGGGCGGCACGCTACCAGGGTTTCTCCCGCACCCTCAACGCCTCTTCGATGAGGATTGTTTAAGACCACCCACCCTCCCCCGAAAGTCCGAACACGGCCGGTCGGCGAGCGCGTTGCGCGGGCCCGCGCCGGCATGCGAGGGTCGGGCGATGCTGTCCTCTCGCGCCCTCCCCGCCCTCGCGGCCCTGCTCGTCGGCCTGCCGGCCGCCGCCGCTCAAGGTCCGGCGGCGGTGTTCGGGATCGAGCTGGCGGAGCCCGGCACGGTCGGGCCGCGGCCGTTGAAGCCGGAGGACGCGCGGCGCTTGGGGCTCGCCAGCGAGGCCTTGCGCCGGGAGGTGGCGGGCCGCGGGCTCGAACCCGTGGATCTCGCCCCCCAGGCCGCGGCGATCCGGCGCGACGCGCCGTTCTACAAATGCGAGGGCTGCGCGGAAAAGATCGCTCAGGCGGCGGGAGCGGCCTATGTCGTCTACGGCTATGTCCAGCGCAGCGCCCCGCAGGTGCTCAACCTCACCATCACCATCACGGAGGCCGGCAGCGGCAAGGTGCTGCGCGGCGGCCAGGTGGTGATCCAGGGCGACACCGACGACACCTGGCTCCACGGCGTGCGCTCGCTCGTGAAGAACCGCCTCTTCGCCGAGCCGCTGCCGAACCGGTCCTGATCCCCGTGCCCGATCTCGCCTTCCCCCGTCCCCGCCTCCTCGTCAGCGTGCGCGATGCGGCCGAAGCCGCGCTCGCCGGCGATCACGGCGCCGACCTGATCGACGCCAAGGATCCCGATCGCGGCGCCCTCGGGGCGCTGCACCCTGAGACCGTGCGGGCGATCGCGGCGGCCTCCGGCGACCGGCTGACCAGCGCCGTGGCCGGCGAGCCGCTTGATGCCCGGGAGGCCTCCGCCTGCCTGGCGGCGCTGGCCGGGACGGGCGTGCGCTACCTCAAGATCGCCTGGGCGCCGGGGCGCGACGCCGCGGGATTGAGGCTGCCCGCCGGCCTCCCGGTGATCGCGGTGCTGTTCGCCGAGGACGGGCCGGAGGGGGCCGACGTGCCGGCCCTGGCGGCGGCCGGTTTTTCGGGGGCGATGATCGACACGCGGGGCAAGGACGGGCGGCGGCTCACCGACCACCTGCCGCTGCCACGGCTCGCATCGTTCGCGGCCTCGTGCCGGGCGCACGGCCTGCTCTCCGGCCTCGCCGGCTCGCTCTCCCTCGACGACATCCCGGTCCTGGCCGCGCTCGGGCCGGGTTATCTGGGCTTTCGCGGCGGGTTGTGCGCGCAGGGAGACCGGAGGGGCCGGCTCGATCCGGAGCGGATCGCGGATGGAGCGCGGCGGCTCGCCGGGGTCGTGCCGCGCGTCGAGGCGGCGTGAGCGTGACCGTGTATCAAAGGGCTGTCCGCGCGAGCATTCGAGGCAGTACAGAGCGCGGGATCCCCTCTCCCGTGTGGGAGAGGGGTAGGGGCGATCGAAGATCGCGCGAGGGTGACACGCTTGAGGGTAAAGCACTGAGCGCCGAGCTGGCAGCGGAACAGTCCAGCATTATTGCGGCACCGTCTCCACCCTCGCGCGATCTTCGATCGCCCCTACCCCTCTCCCACACGGGAGAGGGGGTCCCGCGCCTATTATTTTTCCCGGGCAGCCCGGCAGGCACGGGGCGCGAACCATGAGCCACGCCCTCACCGTCGTGAAAATCGGCGGCAGCCTCGTGGCCGATCGGGTCCGGCTATGCCGGCTGCTCGGCGCCCTCGCGGACGGGGCCGAGGGGCCGGGGGTGATCGTGCCGGGCGGAGGCGCCCTGGCCGACGCGGTGCGGGCGACGCAAGCCGCTCTCGGCTTCCCGGATCCCCTCGCCCATCGGCTGGCGCTCGATGCCATGGCGGGCATGGCGCGGATCTTTGCCGCCCTGGAGCCGCGCCTCGCGGTGACGAAGACGCCCGGCGACGAACTCGCCGCCGGCCGCGTGCCGGTCTGGGATCCGTCGGGGCTCGACGGCGGCCATCGAGATATCCCGGAGAGCTGGGACGTCACCTCGGACAGCCTGGCGCTCTGGCTCGCCACACGCCTCGACGCCGCGACCTGCCTGCTGGTGAAATCCGCCGATCCCCCGTCCGGGGCCGGCCCGGCGGACCTCGCCCGCACCGGCCTCGTCGATGCCGCGTTCCCGGGCTTCGCGTCCCGCTTCCCCGGCCGGATCGTGCTGCGGGGCCCCGGTGGCGACCAGCCGTGCCGCGGGGCGGTTCCGGAGTGCGCCGCGTGAGGGAGCACCTCGTCTTCGTCACCGGGCGCCTCGCCAAGGCGAGGCTGGAAAAGATCGCGGCCGCTCTGCCGCCGGACCGCTTCGCCTGGACCATCGCCGATGCCGGCGTGAAGGTCGCGGCGCTGATGACCGAGGAGATCATCCGCCGCCGGGTCGCCGTGCCGGAGGGCGCGACGCGGATCATCCTGCCCGGGCGCTGCCGGGCCGACCCCGCGGCGCTCGCCGCGCATTTCGGCCTGCCGGTCGAGCGCGGGCCGGACGAGATCGTCGACCTGCCGGTCTTCCTCGGGCTCGCCGGGCGCAAGGTCGACCTGTCGCGCCACGACGTGCGGATCTTCTCCGAGATCGTCGACGCCTCACGGCTCACGCCCGCCGAGATCCTGATCCGCGCCCAGGACCTCGCCCGGCGCGGGGCCGACGTGATCGATCTCGGCGGGCTGCCCGACACGCCCTTCCCGCACCTCGCCGACACCGTGCGGCTGCTCAAGTCCGAGGGGCTGCGGGTCAGCGTCGATTCGTTCTCGCCCGACGAGCTGCGCCAGGGCGCGGCGGCCGGCGCCGATTTCCTGCTCAGCCTCAACGAGGACAGTCTCGACCTCGCCTTCGAGACCGACGCGGTGCCGGTGCTGGTGCCGCTGCGCCCCGACGACCTGCCCTCCCTCGACCGGGCGATCGAGCGGATGCAGCGGGCCGGCCGCCCCTTCATCGCCGACCCGATCCTGGAGCCGATCCATTTCGGCTTCGCCGCCTCGCTGGTGCGCTACCACGAGACCCGCCGCCGCCACCCCGACATCGCCATGATGATGGGCACCGGCAACCTGACCGAGCTCACCGAGGCCGACAGCCTCGGGGTGACGGCGCTCCTGATGGGCGTGTGCTCGGAACTCGCGATCGGCAACGTGCTGATCGTGCAGGTCTCGAACCACACCCGCCGCACGGTCGAGGAGCACGACGCCGCCCGCCGGGTGATGTACGCGGCGAAGGCCGACGCCGCCCTGCCCAAGGGCTACGGCCGCGCGCTGCTCTCCCTGCACGACAAGCGCCCGTACACCCAGACGCCCGAGGAGATCGCGGCCCTCGCCGCCGAGGTGCGCGACCCGAATTACCGCGTGGCGGTGGCAGAGGACGGGGTCCACATCTACAACCGCAACATCCACAAGGTGGGGCGCGACGCGATGGCGTTCTTCCCCGATCTCGGCGTCGAGGGGGATGGCGCCCACGCCTTCTATCTCGGCGGCGAATTGACCAAGGCCGAACTGGCCTGGCGGCTCGGCAAGCGCTACGTCCAGGACGAGGCGCTGGACTGGGGCTGCGCCCTCGACGGGGAGGTGGAGGACACCACCCGCTTCAAGGCCCCTGGCCATACGCGCCACAGCGGGAAACCTTGAGTCGTGCCGCTGATCCGCGAGACCATCGTCACCACGGCCTCCGCCGACGGGGCCCTGCACCTGGTGCCGTTCGGGCTGATCCAGGAGGGCGAGGATTTCTGGGTGGCCCCGTTCCGCCCCTCGCCGACCATCGCCAACCTGGAGGCCGTGCCGTTCTTCGCGGCGGCCGCGCCGGTCGACATCCGGGTGATCGCCGGCTGCGTCACCGGCCGGCGCGACTGGGCCACCGTGCCGTCCCGCGCCATCCCGGTGCCGCGCCTCGCCGAGGCCTACGGCCACATGGAATTGCAGGTGGTGGAGGTGCGCGACGACCCCGTCCGCCCCCGCTTCCGCGGCCGGGTGGTGCACGCGCAAGGGCACCGGCCGTTCCTCGGTCACAACCGGGCGGTGAACGCGGTGCTGGAGGCGGCGATCCTGTCGACGCGGCTTCACATGCTGGCCCCCGAGACGGTGCTGGCCGAGCTGCACCACCACCGCATCGCCGTCGAGAAGACGGCCGGGCCCGCCGAGCGCGAGGCCTGGAACTGGATCGCCGCGAAGGTCGCGGCCGCCCTTGAGCAGGCGGCCGCCGCGTCCCTCGCGGTCGACGACGCGTGAGATAACACGTTGAGAGGAGACACCCGATGAAGCGCATTCTCGCGGCCGCCCTCGTCGCCGCCTTCGCGGCGGCGCCCGTCCAGGCCCACGGTCCGACCCGCAAGAAGGTCGAGGAAAAGGTCACGATCAACGCCGCGCCGGACAAGGTCTGGGCGGTCGTCGGCAACTTCCAGGACATGAGCTGGCTGCCGCCGGTCGAGAAGACCGAGGGCAAGGGCGGCAACGAGGTGAAGGCCACCCGCACCCTCACCCTGACCGGCGGCGCCACCGTCGAGGAGGAGCTCTACAAGTACTCGGCCGAGCAGAAGAGCCTGTCGTACCGGATCAACAAGGTCGACGTGAAGGTGCTGCCGGTCAACAACTACTCCTCGACGATCAAGGTCGAGCCGGCCGACGGCGGCAAGGCGTCGGAGGTGGTGTGGGACGGCGCGTTCTACCGCGGCTACATGAACAACGACCCGCCGCCCGAGCTGAGCGACGAGGCGGCGATCAAGGCGGTCAAGGCGCTCTATCGCGGCGGCCTCGATAACCTGAAAGCGAAGATCGAGAAGGGCAACTCGTGAGGCACGCCCGGCGTCTCGCCGGGCTCTGCCTGCTGGTCGGGATCGGCCATTCGCCGCTCCCCTCCCGGGCGGCGGAGGCCTTCCTCACCGCGCAGAACTCCGACACGGTCGACGTGGTCGATCTCGGCCTCGCCAGGGTGGTGGCGACGATCCCCGTCCCGGGCGCGCCGGCGGGCATCGCCCTGTCGCCGGACCGGGCCTCGGTCTACGTCACCGCGCCCGAGGGCAAGGCGCTGGTGGTGATCGACGCCGCGTCGCGGCGGGTCGCGCGCACGGTGGCGCTCGGCGGCGGACCCCTCGGGGTCGGGGTGAACCCGGTGAGCGGCGCGGTCTACGTCGCCGACTGGTACGCCAAACGGCTGTGGGAGGTCGATCCCAAGACCTTCGCGGTCGCGGCCGAGATCCCGGTCGGCACCTCGCCGTCGGGCGTCGCGGTGACGCCGGACGGCCGATTCCTGCTGGCGGCGGACCGGGACGACGACGCCCTCTCCCTCGTCGACACCGCGACGCGGCAGCGGATCGCGGTGATCCCGGTCGGCACGCGGCCGTTCGGGGTCACGATCGATCCTGACGGTCGCAGGGCCTACGCCGCCAATGTCGGCTCGAACGACGTCTCGGTCGTCGACATCGCGGCGCGCCGGCAGGTCGGCCGGGTCACGGTCGGCGAGCGGCCCTATGCGGTGGCAATCGCCCAGGGCCGCGCCTTCGTCACCGACCAGTATGGCGGCACGGTGAGCACCTTCGACACGGCCACCCTGGCGCCGGGCCCGCGGCTCGAGGTCGGCGAATACCCGGAGGGTATCCAGGCGAGCCCGGACGGCAAGACCGTCTACGTGGCGAACTGGGAATCGAACACCCTCACGGTGATCGATGCCGCGTCCCTGACGGTGACCGGGACGGTGAAGACCTCGGACGGGCCGCGGGCCTTAGGGCAGTTCCTGCGCTGAGCCGGGGCGGAGCGATCCGCTCGCGGATCGGCACGGAGGGGTAGTTCGACGCGAACGGGTTGGTCACCAGCCCGCCCTCGGCCCGCGCCGGGGCGGCGAGAAGCAGCAGGAGACCTGCGAGCCTCAGCCGCATCTAGAGACCGGCGGCCTTGCGCAGGGCGGCGTTGATGCGCTCCTGCCAGCCCGGCCCGTCCTCCTGGAAATGCTCGAGCACGTCACGGTCGAGGCGCAAGGACACGGTCTCGCGCACGCCGGGCACGGCGGCTTTCGGGGCTGCCTTCGGCGCGGGGCCTGCGCCCTCCGGCACCTTGCGGGTCACGGCCCGGAACGCGGCCTCGGCCGCTTGGCGCGGGTCGCTGCCGCGGCGGGAACGGTCAGACGTCATGGGGGTCCTCCTGCGGACGGCCCTACCACGGTGCGGACCGTCACGAAACGAGAACCCGCACATGACAAAGGCCCGCCGGCGCACCGACGAGCCTTGAGGAGGCAGGGTCCACGTTTCAGGGTGCGGGTGTGTTCGCACGGTACGATCGCGATGGCCGTCTCGGCCCGTACCGTATTCAGCCCGCCCTGAAGCCACTATCCCTGTCGATAACAGTCCGGTGGCGTGTCCTGGTCACCGGCATCGGTACTTGTCGCGTGAGGGCTGCAACCTTGAGATCTCATGGCGACCTCCTCGAGTTCGTCTCGACAGGGACTATGCTGCCCCTGCCGAGAGGGATGGTCAAGATGGATTCGTAGCCGACTGCGTTGTATCTTCGAGGGGTGGTCGAAACTTAACGAGAGGTAAAAACCCCGTATCGTGCGTTGGCGCCGGGCTCCCGTCGCGGCGTGACCAATCGGATGGCGGCACGCAGCTGCCGGGCGATGGCGCGGCGGGCGGACGCGAGGGCGCGCAAGCCCCGCGGTTCCCGGAGCCCCGTTGAACGGCAGCGTCGCTCGATCCGGCAGCAGGGCGGACATCTCTCTGTGTCGTCCCGGGGCGGACCATGGCGAGAATCGGGATCCATAACGGCCGACGGTACCGCTTCAAGCTGAACGCCGTCCGCTTCATCCTGCATCGTCGGCGGTTATGGATCCCGGGTTCCGCTTTCGCGGCCCCGGGATGACGAGGAGGGTTTCACCTCGGTCGCTCGTTCGGACAAACTGTCGGTGCGCCCGGTCGAGGGACGGATCGGGCGCGGCAACCCTCGCCGCCCAGCGCCGCTCTCGAAACGACGAAGGCCCGCCGGCGCACCGACGAGCCTTAAAGGGCAGGGTCCACGTTTCAGGGTGCGGGTGTGTTCGCACGGTACGATTGCGATGGCCGTCTCGGCCCCGTACCGTATTCAGCCCGCCCTGAAGCCACTATCCCTGTCGATAACAGTCCGGTGGAGTTTCCTGGTCACCGGCATCGGTCTGTGTCGCGTGAGGGCTGCAACCTTGAGAATTCATGGCTACCTCCTCGAGTTCGTCTCGACAGGGACTATGCTGCCCCTGCCGAGAGGGATGGTCAAGAGGGATTTGTAGCCGACTTTTTTGTGCTGCCGCGCTGGAACAAAACCTAAGGAGAGGTTAAGGGAGCCGCCGCCCGGTCGCGCCCTCCCCGTCCCGCCCGGGGTCACGCGACGTGCAGGATCGCGTCCTTCACGACCCGGGCGACGACGTCGCAGGTCAGGGCGCTGGCAGCGCAGTGGGTGACCTGCCGGTCGAAATGGTCGTGGTCGAGGCGCGGGTCGCAGGCGCTGGCGAGGAAGTAGCCCGCATCCGTGATGCTCATCACGTAGACGTCCGAGGCCTGGCCGGTGTGCCGGTTGATCAGCATGAACTGCGTGTAGGCCTGCTCGAAGTCGGGCCGGCCGCGCAGGGACGGCCCGCGCTCGATCAGCACCCCGTGGGGCTCGAGCTGGCTGCCGGCCGCCTCCAGCACCTCGGCGGCGATGTCGCGCAGAAGCGCCACGCGCTGCGCGTCTTCCGGCGAGAGCGGCGCCTCGTCCGCCGGTTCCGGGACCGCGGCGGCCTCGCGGCGCCGGCGCTGCTCCTCGAAGAAGCTCCCGAAATCCGACAGCACCACGTCCGGGCACCGGGGAACCGCCCTGGCCTCCGTCATCGCACCGAGCTCCCTTCGTCTCCAGGGTCGTTCTATACCACGTCCCAAGTTCAACTCGCCAAGTTCAACTCGCCAAGCTCAACTCGTGTCGCCGCCCGGTAGATCCTGCGCGATCTTGAAGAGGTGGCGGTCTTCGGCGTCGACTTCCCCCCGGATACGACGGCGCGGACCTTGGAGGCGGCCCGGATCGCGCCGTGCGACGGTCTAAGGACTCTCCGCGAGGGCCGCCGCCACCTGCGCGCAGGCAGGATGGAGGGTGCCGCCGCCGAGATCCGGCGCGACGGTCTGCTGCCAGACCAGGAAGCCGCCGCCGCCGAGGGTGACGATCGCGGCGCGCCCGGCGCGGGCGCGGCCCTCCTCGACGACGACCGACAGGCGGAAGACCTGGCGCGGCGACGGCACCGGGCCGGCGGAGCCGGGCAGGGAGCGGATCGCCGAGGGGTTCGCCCGCCGCACCAGGGCGGCGAGGTCGAAGCGGCCGGTCTCGTTGTAGACCGTGAGCACCGGCCGCAGGCGCGCGGCGGCGGCGGGCGTCATCGAGGGCAGGCGGTCGATCTCGTCGATGCTGGCGAAGGGCGCGTTGCGCGGGCCCCAGGGCAGGCCCCGGGCGCGGTATTGCGGCAGCTCCGCGCCGCGGCCGGGCTCGGGCGTGTCGTCGGGATCGCGGTAATCGACGATCTCGGCGGACAGCGTCAGCGCGTCCCGGTCCGGCACGCCGAGGAGCCGGAAGGCCTCCTCCATCGCCGGGCGCGGCGTGGTGTTGAGGTCGATCAGGGTGCCCTGGTCCTGGAGCGACAGGGAGGCCGTGCGCCCCGGCGCCAGCGGGCAGGCGGTGACGGTGCCGTCCTGCGGCAGGCCGGTGCCGGACCGGCGGTAGGTCCGCCCGAGGTCGAGCTCGTAGGCGATCAGGCGGGCGATCCCGTCCGCCGCGCCCTGGAGCCGCACCGCCTCGGCCCGGGCCTGGGCGAGGCCGGTGGCGGAGCGCACCTGCAGGATCGCCGCCGCCAGCACCGCGCCGACGACGATGAAGATCGCCAGCACCGACAGGAGCACGAAGCCGGCCTCGCCGGAGGCGCTCTCGTCCAAGGCGCTCTCGTCCAAGGCGCTCACGGGCCGGCGTCGAGGGCGATCAGGAGGGGGGGCCATCGGCGGCGGTCCGCGGGAGGAAAGGCGACCTGGATCTCGACGAGGTGCGGCGGCCGGTCCGGCCGCGACCAGGCCGGCAGCCAGAGCGGCGGGGCGCCGTCGGCGGGGGCGCCGTAATAGCGGAGGCTCAAGGCCGCGATCCGCCCGAGGATCGCCTCGCGGCCCGGCGAGGCCGGCGGCTGCCCCGGCAGCGCCGCGGCCTCGCTGCGGCTCTCCAGGAGGTCGAAGGCGCCCCCGGCGGGCATCGCCGCCAGCGTCATCGCGATCTCGGTCGGGCGCTCGAGGGTCTGGTCGGGGGCCAGCGCCGCCGTGAGCCCGTCCGGCCCGCCGCGCAGGGTCGGCCGGCGGCCGTCGGGGCGGCGCTGGGCCAGGCTGCCGAGGGTGCGCCGCAGGTGGTCGCGGACCGACTGCACCTCCTCGGCCCCCGCCGCCCGCGCCGCCGCAGCCGAGGCGCCGCCGGCGATCCGCACGGCGTTGAGCAGCAGCACCCCGACGAGCCCGGCCAGCGCGAGGCAGACCAGGGTCTCGACCAGGGTGAACCCGGCCTGCCGCGCGGCCAAGTCCCGGCTCATGCGGCCAAGTCCCGGCTCATTATGTCCCGGCTCATTATGTCCCGGCTCATTCCGTCTTCTCCGGGATCAGCGTGGCGTAGATCGGCGCGCCCGAGGCTCCCATTACCCGGATCTGCCAGAGCGGCGGCACGCGGCCGAGCCCGAGGGCCGGGCGCAGGTCGGTGACGGCGAGGGCATAGGGCGTGCCGTCCGAGAACACGTCCCGGACGAGGCCTGGCCGCAGCGGACCGGCGGCGAGGCGGCGCAGGACGACGCCCTCCGCCTCGTCGGCGGCGACGCGGCTCGCCTCGATGCGCCGGACAGCCGCGGCCGCCGTGCCGGCGATCTGGAATGCCATGATCGTCGCGGCGGCGGCGATGCCGAACGCCACCAGCACCTCGACGGTGGTGAAGCCGTCCTCCTCGCGCGGGCGACAGCATTTCCCGACCAAGTGGCCGCCGGTCGGGCGAAGAACACGCGGCACACTCAAAGACCGAGAGCCGCGCCCGATCGCACCATGATCGGGCGCGGCTCTCGCGCGCGGCCGCATGCGCAGGAGCAGCGCCCTCGTCAGCGCCCTCATGGCCCGTCCTCCCGCCGCACCCGGCCGGTGAGCGCGCTGACCGACAGGGCCCGGCGCGTCCCGCCCCCGGCGAGCAGGATCCGCCCGCCGGTCGAGCTGCCGTCGGGCATGAGCCGCACCTCTCCCGGCACCGGCCGGCCGACCGGGCCGGGCTCGACCGCCACCGCGAGGCCGCCGACCGGGATCGGCGGCGCGCCCGGGCGGGAGCTGGTGAAGAGCCGCGCCTGCGGCTCGAAGGCGAGGCGCCCGGCCCGGCCGGTGCGGATCGCCTCGGCCCGCAGGCGGCCGATCTCGGCCGCGACGGTCTCGGAGACGAGCAGGGTGCGCCGGTCGAGGGCGCCGGGGCCGAGGGACTGGAACGCCACCCCGGCGGCGAGCCCCATGATCGCCATCGTCACCAGCATCTCGACGAGCGTGAAGCCCGCCTGAGAAAAGCCCGCCTGGCCGACGCTCTCCCGCCCCCCGTTCCCGTCCATCAGCCGGCCGGCCCGATCAGGAGGGCGGCGTGGAGCCCGAGCGCCAGGAACGGCCCGAACGGCAGCGCGGTCTCGCGCCCGACCGCCCGCCCGGCCAGCGCCACCAGGCCGACCACTGCCAAAGCCGACAGGCTGGCCGCCAGGACGAGCACCGGCAGGCCGGCGAGCCCGGTCCAGGCGGTGGCGGCGGCGATGAACTTGACGTCGCCGAGGCCGAGCCCGATCCGGCCGCTCGCCCGGGCGTGCAGGGCGCGCAGGGCCCGGAACAGCCCGTAGGCGAGGCCGGCCTGCGCGAGGCCGAAGCCGAGTCCCTCCGCCCCGTCCCGCCAGCCGGCGAGGCCGAGGCCGAGGCCGAGGAGCGCGAGGTTGAGCGCGTCCGGGATGATGCGGCGGCGCAGGTCGATCAGGCTCGCCGACAGGGTCAGCGGCAGCGGCAGCAGGGCGGGCAGCACCGCGCCGGCGAGGAGGGCGGCCGACATCACGCCCGCCCGGCCGGGCGCGCCCGGGGCGCCGCCGGCGCGAGGGCGAGGATCCGGTCGGCGGGGATCCGGGCCGGGCCGGCTGGGGCGGGGCGGGCCGGCTCCGTGGGCGGCGCGACGGGCGACGGGGGGCCCGCGGGAGTGCCCGGTTCGGCCGAGCGTGAAGCGGGTTCGGCGAGACCGATCGCCGGCAATGCGAGAGCCGCCGCCGTTTCCGCCAGGGTGGCCCTGGGCCCGCCGAGGCGGAGCGCGGGCTCGGCCAGGACGTCCGCCGGTGCCGGCATCGGCGCAGGGTCCGGTGTCGCGGCCCGAGCCGGCGCCGGGGCCTGCCCGTTCGAGGCTTGTTCCTTCGAGGTCTTGGCGACCTGCCGCACGCTCCACTCGCGCAGGTGCAGCCAGTAGAAATAGGCCGCCAGCGAGGCCGCCAGGACGCCGGCGACCCACAGGGCCAGGAGCAGGCCGGCGGGAACCCGGCCGTTCAACTCGCGCATCAGCCCGAGGGCGAAAGCGGTGTACCAGGATACGCCGGAGACCGCGCCCGAGACCAGGAAGATGCCGGTGCGCACGCCCGACACGCCGTCGAGCATCGGCCGGCCGATGTCGCGCAGCACGCCCGGCAGCACGACGGCGTGAATGACGAGGCCGTTGATGGTGAGCGCCAGCACCACGACGATCTTGGCCCAGAGCTTCGGGTTGTCGAACTTCTCCGGCGATTCCAGCGCGTAGACGGCGAGGAAGCCGAGTCCCGAGAGCCAGAGCAGGCCGAGGCCGACCGAGACGACCTTGCCGACGAACAGGAAGATCCGGGCGATCTCGCCCGGCAGGCTGCCCCAGCGCATCCAGCGCAGGATCCAGAAGTCGAGCATCGTGGCGCCGCCGAGGCCGAAGGACAGGCCGAGGAGATGCAGGGCGACGAGCAGCGTCAGCACCCGGATCGGCGGGAACGGCGCCGGCAGCGGCACCACCAGCGGCTCGGCGGCCAGCGCCCCGCCGCCGAGCAGGCTCGCGAGCGCGAGCCCCGCCACCGCCGGGCCGGCGATCCTTCGACCGCGCCGGCGGCGTCCACCCGCGCGGGCCGCGTGTCCGGCTGAGCGGTTCATGCGTCTCCCCTGCCCTGTTCTGGAAAACAATCCTCGCCCGAACGCCCCTGCCCCAAGGCCTCGCGGTCGCGAGCTCCGATCTTGGTCGGAATTGGATAACAAATCCCGACTTTGGACAACAAATCCCGACTTGGGCGGCGTGCCGCCGCTCCGTCAGCACCGGCAGTGAGGGCTTCTTTACGAAGAGACGGCACCCTCGCGCACCGATCGTCCATTCGCGCCGAGGCCGCACGATGCTCATCACAACGCAACCGGATCGCGGCGAACCGCGCGAGACCCGGCTCCATGACCGGCAGAACAGTCAGGCGGGCTTCTCCCTGGTCGAGCTTCTCGTCGTCCTGGCGATCATCGGCATGATCGCCACCATGGTGACGCCGCAGGTGCTGGGTTACCTCGGCCGCGCCAAGGGCGAGACGGCGCGCATCCAGGTCAAGAACATCGCCCAGGCGGTCGAGCTGTACTACCTCGACCTCGGCGCCTACCCGACCTCCCAGCAGGGCCTGCAGGCCCTGGTGCAGCCGACCGGCCCGGGCTGGCGCGGCCCCTACGTGCGCGACGCCCGCGGCCTCACCGATCCGTGGGGCCACGCCTACCTCTACCGCTCCCCGGGACCGCCGGCACCCCGTTCGAGGTCTACAGCCTCGGTGCCGACGGCAAGGCCGGCGGCGCCGGCGACCAGGCCGACGTCGCGAGCAACTGACGGCCCCTGTTCCGCGACCGTCGGACGATGCGGCGTCAGGCCCGCCATCCGCCGGCCGCGCGGGCCGTATCGGATGATGGTCCGGCGCTGTCCGACAGTCGATCGCTCAGGATCGACAGTCCGGTGCCGGATCCGGACGGCGTGATCCGGTTGTCGCTGCGATCGCGCGATCCGGTTCTTGTTGGGCGTTTCTTGCTGACGTGGTGCCGGGATGCCGCCCGGGCGTGGGATCGCTCCGGCATGCGGCATGCCGAGGCTGCAACTTCAGCGCGCGAGCATTGCAGGAAGTCGGCCGCCGCGGTCCCTTCAACTCCGCATTAACCATAACTCTCCTAACGTTCGCCGCATCGGCAAGCAGGCGACGGGGACGGCGGGGTGATGATCAGAGGTGCGCCTGTCCTCGCCCTGGCGCTCGCCTGCGGCTGTGCGCCGATCGCCCGCGCCGCGGAACCGATCGGGCAAGCTGGCCCAGGATATGCCGGCGGGTATGCCGGCGCCCGCGACACCGGTGCCCTGGTCCTGCGCGGCGACGACCGGCTGATTGGCGGCGAGCCCCCGGCCCGGGAACCGATCGCCGGCGGGCCGGTGAGCCTCAACCTCGTGGAGGTGCCGCTGCCGGTGGCCGCCAAGGCGGTCTTCGCCGACACGCTCGGCTGGGGCTACAGCCTGGACGAGCGGGCCTCCGGCACCATCACCCTGCAGACCGGCGGAGCGGTGAGCCGCGAGGCGCTGCTGCACATGTTCGAGACGGCGCTGGCGAGCCGGGGCCTGTCCCTGCGCCGTTCCGGCCGCAGCGTGCAGATCGTGCCGGCGGGCGGCGCCCCCGACATCCGCCCGGTCCAGGGCGTGGGCGCCGAGGCGGGCGCGGTCGCGGTGCCCCTGCGCTGGATCTCGGCCGCCGAGATGCAGGCGATTCTGGGGGCGGTGGCGCCGCGCGAGGTGGTGCTGCGGGCCGACCGGGCGCGCAACCTGCTGATCCTCTCCGGCGACGCCAACCAGATCCGGGTGCTGCGCCAGACCATCGCGGTGTTCGACGTCGACTGGATGCGCGGCATGTCGACCGCGATGGTGCCGGTGCGCAGTTCGAACCCGGTGGCGTTGGCCCGCGACCTGACCCAGATCTTCGGCGGCGAGACCTCCGGCTCCGGCGACGTGATCCGCTTCATCCCCAACGAGGCGCTGAACGCGATCCTGGTGGTGAGCTCCCGCGCCGCCTATCTCGACCGCGCCCGGGCGCTCCTGGCGCAGCTCGAGACCCTGGCCGCCGACCGCGAGCGCCAGCTCTTCGTCTACCGGATCCAGAACCGCTCGGCGAAGGAACTCGCCGCCGTGCTCCAGGGCGTGGTGATGGCGGAGATGGGCGGTGCCTCCGGCATGTCCGGGATGGGCGGCTACGGCGGCGGCTATGGGAGCGGCTACGGGGGCGCCTCCGGCAGCTACGCCGCCATGGGTGGTGGCTATGGCGGTGGCCTTGGCGGCGCGGGGGGCTTCGGCAGTGTGTCAGGCGGCGGCCTCAGTGCGGGCGCTGTGGCCGGCGGAGCCGCCGGGGGCGGATCCCTGGGTGCGTCCGGCGGTTCCGCGGCGGGCGGCGCCTCCCCGTCGGGATCCGGCTGGGCCTCGGGCGGCGATGCCGGTGCCGGCGGCGCGGGCCTCGGCGCGTCGGGCGGGCTCGGGACGGCCATGGCCGGCGGGGGCGGGATGTTCGGCGGGGGCGCTTACGGCGCCTACGGCGGCGGGCTCGATTCGGGGTTCTCGGGCGGCGCCGGGATGCGGCGGGACGCCATCGGCATCGTCGCGGACGACGCCAACAACAGCCTGGTGATCTCGGCCACCCGCAACCAGTACGACAAGATCCTGCGCATCCTCGGCCGCCTCGACGCGATGCCGACCCAGGTGCTGCTCGAGACGGTCATCGCCGAGGTGACGCTCAACGACAACCTCGCCTTCGGCGTGCAGTGGTTCCTCAAGGAGCGCGGCAGCCGCTTCAACCTCGCCAGCACCGAGACCGACAAGGCGGCGCTGACGAGCGGCACCGCGGGCCTGATCACCTCGGCGATCCGCGGCGTGCCGGGCTTCAACTACCTGCTCGCCGGGACCGACTTCAACGTGGTGCTCAACGCGCTCCAGGGCGTGACCCGCGTCAACGTCATCTCGTCGCCCAACATCACGGTGCTCGACAACCGCACCGCCAAGCTCCAGGTCGGCGACCAGGTCCCGATCATCAAGCAGACCGGCCAGAGCGCGCTCACCGCCGGCGCGCCGATCCTCAACCAGATCGAGATGAAGGATACCGGCGTCATCCTCTCGGTGACGCCGCGGGTGAACAAGAACGGCCTCGTCGTGCTCGACATCAACCAGGAGGTCAGCGACGTCGTCCCGACCACGACCTCGACGATCGACTCGCCGACGATCCGCCAGCGCCGGGTGGCGACCAGCGTCGCGGTGAACGACGGGCACAGCCTCGCCATCGGCGGCATGGTGCAGGAGAAGGCGCAGATCACCAACGAGAACCTGCCGGTGCTGAGCGACCTGCCGGTGATCGGCGCGGCGTTCCGCAACCGGGTCGACCAGCGGGTCCGGACGGAACTCCTTGTGTTCATCCGCCCGCGGGTGATCCGCGGCACGGCCGAGGCCGACCGCATCTCCGAGGATTTCCGCCAGCAGTTCCGCGCGATGATGCCGGTGCGCCCGGTCCTGCCGCCCCCGCCCCTGCCGGCGGCGCATCAGGGCTCGCAGGGCATCCTGCGGCGGATGCTGGATTGAGGGGGCGCCCGTCGCGCGTCGGGACCTGTCTGGCCCGACCCCACACTCGCCTCACGGCCGCATCGCCTGCCCCGCCTCCGCCACCGGCTTCGCGCCCACCGGCCGCAGGGTCGCGGGCGCGCCGAGGAAGGTCGCGACGTAGCGGCGTTCGCCCTGGGCCAGGGTGACCTGGTCGCGCCCGATCGCGGCGACGCGCCAGTCGCCCCGTCCCTCGCCGCGGGCGAGCCAGGCCTGGGTGCCGCTGCCGTCGTCGATCAGCGCCCGCGCGGCCGAGCCGTCGAGCAGGATGCCGCGCACGGTCAGCACCGGGCGCGGCGGGTCGCCGTCCAGGATGTCGCGCGCGCCCCGGGCGGTCCAGAGGCGCCGGCCGGGATCGAAGAGCGGGCGCTGCAAGGCGGTCTCGTCTGCCGGCGGCGTCGCGGCGACGGCGCGGGGCGGCAGGGGCGCCGGGCCCCCGTCGACCGGCCAGGCGAACGCGGCGAGCGTCGTGCAGGCCGCCAGCGCGCAGGCGATGCGGGGCCCGCGCCCGGTCGCCGCCAGGGTCGCGCGCAGGTGAGGTCCGATCCGTCCCACGGTCGAGGCGTCCTTATGGGGTGGTCCTGACGGCCGGGGCGGGCAGCAGCACGCCGCGCACCGTGAGGGTGAGGCGCATCACGGTGGCGCGCCCGATCTCCGGATCGGCCGGGCGCTCGATGCCGATCTCGGCCTCCTCCGGGACGATCAGGGGGCTGCCCGTCTCGAGCGCCTGGAGCAGCCCGTGCAGGCCCTCCGCGGAGCCGCGCAGCGAGGCCGTGAGGCGCGGCAGGGTCGGGCGGGCCGGATCGGGCTGGAGCCCGGCCCCGTCGACCACGGCGACGCGCTCCGCCGCCAGCGCGTCGAGGCGGGCCCGGAAGGCGGCGACGAGGCCGGCCTCGTCCATCGCCGACAGGGGCGGCACCGAGGGCGGGCCGGCGGAGGCGGCTTGCGCCCGGGCGAGGCGCTCGCGGGCGAGCGCGATGTCGTCCTGGGCGCCGAGCGCGTCGAGCACCGGCCCGAGCGAGAGGGCGGCCACGAAGACCAGTCCGGCGAGGCCGAGGAGCAGCGGCCGCCCGGCGAGGGAGGGCGGCATCACGGCCGGGCTCCGGTGCGGCGCGGCAGTGCGACGACGAGGCGCTGGCCGCCCTCCGCCGGCGCGTCCTGACGCAGCTCCGGGGCGCCGAAGCCCGGCAGCCGCGCCAGGGCCGCGAGGACCGTCGGCGCGTCCGGCGCCAGAAGCGTCAATTCGAGCCCCGCGGGCGTGAGGCGCAAGGACTCCGCCGAGACCGTGCCCGGCAGCGCCGCCGCGACCGAATCCCACACCCGCGCCACGGGGAGGCCGCGCTCGGCGAGGATCGCGGCGGCCCCCGCCTGGACCGCCGGCGGCAGGCCGGAGGCCGCGGCCCGGCGGGCGGCGGCGAAGGCGTCGTCGAGGGCGGCGAGCGTCGCCGCCTGGTGCTGGCGCAGGCCGAGGAAGGCGGCGAGCAGGAACAGGCCGGTCGCCGCCACGAGGACGAGGTCGCCGGCCTTGCGCAGCAGCGACGGCAGGGCGTGGTGCCCGCTCGACAGGAGGTCGACCGGCATCGTCCGGTCCTCCGCCGGCCCGACCGCGACGACGCTCGCCTTCATCCCCGCCCCCGCCAGGGCCTCCAGCAGGGGGACGAGACGGGCGCGCTTGAGCACGACGTGGCGCACCCGCAGGGTGCGGGTCGCCGCGTGCTCGCCCTCGACGTACCAGTCGGAAAAGACCTGGTCGGCGCGGAACGGGGTCGCGGCCTCGAGCTCCTGGGCCAGCACCGCGCGCATCCGCGGCAGGGCCGCCCCCGGCAGCTCCAGGGTGCGGATGAAGCAGGCGGCGGGATCGACGACGATCTTCGCGCGGGCCCCCGGCCGGCCGCCCCGGATCGCCGCGATCCGGTCGGCGAGGTCGTCCGCCTGGAGGTCGAGGCGGTAGGTCCGGTCCTGCCCGTCGCGCCGGTCGATCACCGCGACGCCGGTCTCGCCCGGCGCCCCGAGCCGTAGGGTCAGGAGCGCCGGCTCGCGGTCGGCGCGGACCTCGCTCAGGCCGAGGAGGTGCAAGGCGGCGTCGAGGCCGGACCGGAGCGAGGCTCCGACCGACGACAGCAGCCCCTGGACCGGGGACGGGAGGGAGGGCGCGCGCAAGACCGGTCGGCTCCGGCGCCCGTCAGGATGCGGCGGGCGTCGCAGAGACATCTAACGCAGCGATATTTCCGTCCGCTTAAGGGCGCCGCGGGAGAATGCGCCCCTGCTTGCCTGCGCCGACCGGTTCGGTCGGGCTTCCTTTTCGTCTTTCTCTGGGTCAGGACGATGCTGAGCATCTGGGCGGGCAAGACCCGGCCGCGGCGGGCGCGGGCCGACCGGCGCGACGCCGCCCGCAGCCGTGCCGACGACCTGCGCGCCTTCGTCGACCGGCTCGCCGAGAGCGACGTGCTCGACGCCGCCGGCCACGAGCGGGCGCTCGCCGCCCTCGACGGGCCCGGCCGGCGCCCCCTGCCCCTGCTGCTGACCGAGCTCGGCCTCGTCCACGAGACGACGCTCGTCACCGCCCTCTCGGAGGCGACCGGCCTGCCGATCCTGCGCCAGGAGGACCTGCCGGGCGAGCCGGTCCTGGCCGATCTCCTCTCGCCCGATTACTGCGCCCGCGCCCGGGTGCTGCCGCTCTCCGCCGAGCCCGACCGCCTCGTCGTGGCGGTCGTCGACCCGTTCGACGGCGAGACCACCCGGGCGCTGGAGCACCTCCTCGACCGGGCGGTCGCCCCCTGCCTCCTCGGGCCCGGCAGCTTCGAGCGGGCCCACCGCGCCGTCTACGGCGACGTCGCCGAGGAGGGCGAGGCGGGGGGCGACGACGACCTGGCACGCCTCGCCGACGTGGCGAGCCAGGCGCCGATCGTGCGGCTCGCCGCGCGCCTCGTGCGCAAGGCCTTCGAGCTCTCGGCCTCCGACATCCACCTGGAGGCGGAAGAGGCCGACATGCGGGTGCGCTATCGCGTGGATGGCGTGCTGGTCGAGTCCGAGCGGCTGGCGAAATCGGTGCAGCTGGCGCTGACCACCCGCATCAAGATCCAGGCCGGCCTCAACATCGCCGAGCGGCGCCTGCCCCAGGACGGGCGCATGCAGGCCCCCGACCGCGGCCAGGACGTCGATATCCGCGTCTCGACCCTGCCGACCGCCCACGGCGAGAGCGTGGTGCTGCGCGTCCTCGACGGCTCGCGCCGGGTCGAGGATTTCTCCGCCCTCGGCTTCGACGCGGCGGCGATCGACGCGATCGCCGCGATGACGAGCCGGCCGAACGGCCTCGTCCTCGTCACCGGCCCGACCGGATCGGGCAAGACCACGACGCTCTACGCCGCGCTCCGCCGGATCAACGGCCCGCATCTCAAGGTCGTCACCGTCGAGGATCCGGTCGAGTACCGGATGGCCGGCGTCAACCAGGTCCAGGCCCATCCCGGCATCGGCCTCGACTTCGCCGCCGCGCTCCGCTCGATCCTGCGCCAGGACCCGGACGTGGTGATGGTCGGCGAGATCCGCGACGGCGAGACCGCCCGCATCGCCGTGCAGGCGGCGCTGACCGGCCACCTCGTCATCTCGACGCTCCACACCAATTCCGCCCCCGCCACCGTGACCCGGTTGATGGACATGGGCGTCGAGCCCTACCTGATCGCCGCGGTCCTCAACGGCGTGGTGGCCCAGCGCCTGGTCCGGCGTCTCTGCGGCTCCTGCGCCGAACCCAGTCCGGCGACGCAGCAGGAGCGCCTGCGCCTCGGCATTTCGCCTGAGACCCCCTTGAGCCTCAAGCGCGCCCGCGGCTGTCCGACCTGCAACGGCACCGGGTATCGCGGCCGCATGGTCGCCTCCGAGATCATGACCCTGGACGGGGAGCTCCGCGGGCTGATCGCCAACCGTGCCGACGAGCAGACGCTCACCGCCCGGGCGCGGGCCGCCGGGATGACGCCCCTTGCCGAGTGCGCGAGGGCGCGGGTGCTCGATGGCGAGACGACCCTCGACGAGGTCGGGCGGGTGCTGGAAGGAATCGTGTAAATGCCGCGCTTCGCCTACAAGGCCTATGCGGGGGACGGGCGCTCGCGCGCCGGCACGATCGAGGCCGAGACCCGCCCGCGCGCTGTGGCGCGACTGCGGTCCGACGGGCTCCAGGTCTACGAGATCGCGGAGGCGGCGGCCGGGCCGGCGCCGTTCTGGCGCCGCGACCTGTTCGGGCGCGACCGGGTCAACGACGCCGCCCGCATCGCCTTCCTGCGCGAGTTCGGCACGCTGGTCGGGGCCGGGCTGACCGTCGACCGCGCCTTACGCCTCGTCGAGCGCCAGGCCGGCCCGGCCCTCAAGCCGGTGCTGGCCGACCTGCTCGAGCGGGTGGTGGCCGGCGCCTCGCTGTCGCGGGCGATGGCGGCCCACCCGCAGGCCTTCCCGCGCGACATGGTCGACATCGTGCGGGCCGGCGAGGCCACCGGGACGCTGGTCGACGTCGTCGGCTCGCTCACCGCCTCGATCGAGCGCCGCGACGCGGTCCGGCGCCACCTCTCCTCGGCGATGATCTACCCGGCGCTCCTGATCGCGATGGCGGTCGGCACCGTGGCGATGATCGTCGGCGTGCTGGTGCCGGCCCTCGCGCCTCTCTTCGAGGGCAGCGGCCAGGCGCCGCCCTTCGCGATCCGCGCCGCCGGCTGGCTCGGCGACACGCTCGCGGCGACCTGGCCGTTCCTCCTCGGGGGCCTCGCGCTGACGGTCCTCGGGCTCGCCCGGGCGTGGCGGATGCCCGCCTTCGCGGCTGCCCGGGCGCAACTGGCGCTCCGCCTGCCGCTGGTGCGCGAGATCGTGGTCGGCATCGAGTGCGGCCGCTTCTGCCGGGTGCTCGGCACGCTGCTGGCCGCCGAGGTGCCGATCCCCGACGCGGTGGCGGCGACGCGGCCGCTCGCCGGCAACCGAGTCTTCCGCCGCGCCCTCGACGAGGCCGGGCGGCGGCTGGCGGAAGGCGGCAGCCTCGCCTCGGGGCTCTCCTCGCTCAAGCCCTACGCCGCCTCGACCCTGAACCTGATCGCCAGCGGCGAGCAGGTGAACCGCCTCGGCAGCGTCCTCATCCACGCCGCCGAGATGCACGAGACCGAGACCCGCCAGCGCATCGACCGCCTGCTCGCCCTGCTCACCCCGCTCGTGACCGTGGCGATCGGCGGCCTGATCGGCGGCCTGATCATCTCGGTGATGGGGGCGATCCTGAGCGTGGGGCAATTGACGCAGTAGGGCTCAAGGGATCCGGGAGAGGGATCCGGGCTCGACATCCGCGCGTTGGCCGCGTTCCTGTCTCGGGAAGTGCCGTGTCCGCCGATCGCCGCCGATATCCGATCCTGCTCGCCGCCTGCATCGTCGCGGCCATCCCGGCCGCGGCGAGCGCGCAGCAAGGCCGCCCCTCGACCCTCGACATGACCTGCGGCCAGGCGCGGAGCTTCCTCGCGGCCCGGGGCGCCGCGGTGCTCGGCACCGGGGGCTACACCTACGACCGATTCGTGCGTGACCGCAGCTTCTGCGAGCCGACGCAGATCACCAAGAACGCCTTCGTGCCGACCCGCGACACGCCGGAATGCCTCGTCGGCTTTCGCTGCATCGAGCCCGGCCGCAACTGGTTCGACGACGAGTAGGGCCGATGGACAGGGCGAAGCGGCGTCGAGGCCCGCAGGGCTCCGACGCCGGACCAAGTCGGCCCTTCGCGTGTCAGCCCTTGGCCAGCAGCGCCTCGATCTCCTGCTTGAGCGCGTCGCGCAGCTCCGGCCGCTCCAGGCCGTAGGCGAGGTTCGCCACCAGGAAGCCGAGCTTCGAGCCGGTGTCGTAGGTCTTGCCGCGATAGTGCATGCCGTAGAACTTCTGCGTCTCCGACAGGCGCTTCATGCCGTCGGTGAGCTGGATCTCGCCGCCGGCCCCGCGCTCGCCGCGCTCGAGGATCGAAAAGATTTCCGGCTGGAGGATGTAGCGGCCCGAGATGATGTAGTTCGACGGCGCGGTGCCCTTCGGCGGCTTCTCCACCATGCCGGTGATCTCGAAGGTGTCGCCGAATTCCTGGCCGACGCTGACGATGCCGTACTGGTGCGTCTGGTCGGGCGCGACCTCCTCGACGGCGATGATGTTGCCGCCGTGCTGGTCGTAGGCCTTGAGCATCTGCACCATGCTGCCGCGGCTGAGCATGTCGGGCAGGATCACCGCGAAAGGCTCGTCGCCGACGATCTCGCGGGCGCACCATACCGCGTGGCCGAGGCCCAGCGGCTCCTGCTGGCGGGTGAAGCTGGTCTGGCCGGCGGCCGGCAGGTCCTTCTTCAGGCCCTCGTAGGCCTCCGTCTTGCCGCGCTCCTGCAGGGTGCGCTCGAGCTCGTAGGAGATGTCGAAATGGTCCTCGATCACCGCCTTGCCACGGCCGGTGACGAAGATGAAATGCTCGATCCCGGCTTCCCGGGCCTCGTCGACCACGTGCTGGACCACCGGACGGTCGACGACCGTCAGCATCTCCTTGGGCACCGCCTTGGTCGCCGGCAGGAAACGGGTGCCGAGGCCCGCGACCGGGAGGACGGCTTTGCGAATGCGTTTCATCGTGCGTGATCCAGTGAACACCAGGGAGCGGCCGGACCGCCCGGCGGGACCGGGCGCATCCGGGCCTCTCACGCCCGGCCGACCCCCTCTCCCAGGCAGCCTTGCCACCGGACAGCTTAATTGACGCTGAAGCATTGCGGGGTATGGATCAACCCGTCTCACGTCGGGAGCGAGCGGAATGGCGGTACTTGTCACGGGCGGCGCCGGATATATCGGCAGCCATATGGTGCTCGCCCTGATCGATGCCGGCCACGACGAAGTGGTGGTCCTCGACGATCTCTCGACCGGCTTCGACTGGGCGCTGCCGCCGGAAGTCACGCTGGTGCGCGGCGACGTCGCCGACCAGAATCTGGTGGCCGAGACCATCCGCCGGCACAAGATCGACGCCCTGGCGCACTTCGCCGCCAAGATCGTGGTGCCCGACTCGGTGTCGGATCCCCTCGGCTACTACCTCGCCAACACCGTCAAGTCGCGCGCGCTGATCGAGGCGGCGATCAAGGCGGGCGTGCGCCACGTGATCTTCTCCTCGACCGCCGCGGTCTACGGCGAGCCGGCGGTCGTGCCGGTGCCCGAGGACCTGACCCCGAACCCGATCAACCCCTACGGCCGCTCCAAGCTGATGACCGAGTGGATGCTGGAGGACGCCGCCCGCGCCCACGGCATCAGCTACGTGGTCCTGCGCTACTTCAACGTGGCGGGCGCCGATCCGCGCGGGCGCTCGGGCCAGTCGACCCCCAACGCCACCCACCTCATCAAGGTCGCGACGCAGGCGGCGTTGGGCAAGCGCGGCCAGCTCGAGGTGTTCGGCACCGACTATCCGACGCCGGACGGCTCGTGCCTGCGCGACTACATCCAGGTCTCGGACCTGGCGGCGGCCCACCTCGTGGCGCTCAACCACCTGCGCGGCGGGGGGACGAGCCTGACGCTCAATTGCGGCTACGGCCGCGGCTACTCGGTGCTGGAGGTGATCGATGTAGTGAAGTCGGTCTCCGGCGTCGACTTCCCGGTCAAGCTCTCGCCGCGCCGCCCCGGCGACCCGTCGCGGATCGTCGCCGGGGCGGACCGCATCCGGGCCGAGCTCGGCTGGGTGCCGCAGCACGACGACCTGCGCGAGATCGTCACCCAGGCGCTCGCCTGGGAGGAGGCGCTGGGCCGGCGCAACCGGGTCTGAGCCCACGGATCTGAACCCATGCCCCAGACCCGGTTCGTCCTTCGCGCCGCCCTGGCGTTCGGCGCCGTCCTGGTCCTCGCCGCTCCCGTCGGCGCGGGCGATTTCCGGGCCTTCGTCGAGGAGCTGTGGCCGGCGGCCCAATCGCGAAACGTCTCGCGCGCGACCTTCGACGCGGCGTTCCGGGGTGTCGCCCCGGACCCCGCGGTGCTGGCGCGCCTGCGCCGCCAGGGCGAGTTCGGCCGCCCCGTCTGGGAGTACCTGACCGGTGCCGTCTCCGCCGGCCGCATCGCCCGCGGGCGGGCGGAGGCCACGCGCCGCGCCGAGACGCTCGCGGCGATCGAGGCGCGGTACGGCGTGCCCGGCCCGGTGCTGCTGGCCTTCTGGGGCATCGAATCGGATTTCGGCGCCAGCGCCGGCACGGTGCCGGTGATCCGGGCGCTCGCCACCCTCGCCGAGGCGCGCCACCGCGGCGAGCTGTTCCGCGACGAATTGCTCGCGGCGCTCGAGATCCTCGAGCACCACGACGTCCAACCCGAGCGGATGCGCGGCTCCTGGGCCGGTGCGATGGGGCAGACGCAGTTCCTGCCCTCGGCCTACCTGCGCGCCGCGGTCGATTTCGACGGCGACGGACGGCGCGACATCTGGGACTCAGTTCCGGACGCGCTCGCGTCGATCGCGAGCTTCCTCAAGCAGGCCGGCTGGCGCCGCGACCTGCCCTGGGGCGTCGCCGTGACCCTGCCGGAGGAGTTCGATCTCGCGCGCTACCGCGGCCCGTTCGCCGACTTCGCCCGGCGCGGGGTGCGGGCCCTCGACGGCGCGGCCCTGCCGGAGGCCGGCGAGGCGAGCCTGTTCCTGCCCGGTGGCGCCGGCGGGACGGCCTTCCTGATCACCGCCAATTTCGAGGCGATCCGCGCCTACAACACCTCGGATTCCTACGCGCTCGCCATCGGCCACTTCTCCGACCGGATCGCCGGCGGCCCTCCCCTCGCCGCCCCCTGGCCGACCGGCCCGCGCCTCGACCAGGCCGGGCTCACCGCGCTCCAGCGCGGGCTCTCGGCACGAGCGTTCTACGACGGCCCGTTCGACGGCCGCGCGGGGCCCAAACTGCGCGAGGCCGTGCGGCGCTACCAGATCGCCGCCGGGCTGCCGGCGGACGGCTACGCCACCCCGGCGCTCCTGGAGCACCTGCGCGCCGCCCGCTGACCTGCCTGGAGCGAGCAGGCGTGGACAAGCCGGTCCGGCTTCCGTCAGGATCCGGGGCGAGAGTTCAGGAGACACGGACACCATGGCTCACGCACTCGGCGCGCCGGCCGGCGAGCGGATTCCCGACGGCCTCAACCAGCCCGACCTCGCGGGGCCCGAGGTGCGCCGCGCCAAGGAGGACCTGGCGGCGTGCTTCCGCATGGCGGCGCGCCACGGCCTCGAAGAGGGCATCTGCAACCACTTCTCGGCGATGGTGCCGGGCTACGACGACCTCTTCCTCGTCAACCCCTACGGCTACGCCTTCGCGGAGCTCACCGCCTCGAAGCTCCTGGTCTGCGACTTCCACGGCAACGTCGTGGCGGGCGAGAGCCAGCCGGAGGCGACCGCCTTCTACATCCATGCCCGCCTGCACAAGCGCATCCCGCGGGCGCGGGTGGCGTTCCACACCCACATGCCCTACGCCACCGCCCTCTCGATGACCGAGGGCGATCCCCTGATCTTCGCCGGGCAGACCGCGCTGAAGTTCTACGGCCGCACCGCCTTCGACCGGAACTACAACGGCCTCGCCCTGGACACCGCTGAGGGCGACCGCATCGCCGACAGCGTCGGCGAGGCCGACATCGTGTTCATGAAGAACCACGGCGTGATGGTGCTCGGGCCCACCATCGCGGAGGCCTGGGACGACCTCTACTACCTGGAGCGCGCGGCGGAGGTGCAGGTTCTCGCCCTCTCGACCGGCCGGCAGGTCCTGCCGGTCGATCCCGCCATCGCCGAAGCCGCCTACCGCCAGATGCGCGAGGGCGACCCCGAATCGGCCCGCCTCCACCTCGCGGCGGTGCGCCGGCGGCTGGACCGGGAGGAGCCGGACTACGCCGAGTGATTACGTCGGGCGAGCCACAGGGCGGTGAGCGCCAGCACGCCGGCGCTCACCCCGTGCAACGCCACCTGCCACCACGCCGCCGTCCCGGCGGACAGGATGAGCACGAGGTCGCAGGCCGGGATGACGAGGCTCGCGGCGAGGACGATCGCCACGGCGCGCCGGGTCGAGAACAGGGCGAGGCCGGCGAGATAGAGCGCGAGGGCGGCGTCGCGGGCGCCGATCGCACGCAGGGCCGTGCGGCCGATCCCTTCGGGCGCAGGCACGCCGTAGATCAGCGCGCCGAGGGCGGGCGCCGCCAGGAACAGGGCGGCGAGGGCGAGGAAGACCAGCGCCAGGCCCAGCACGGCCCAGAGGCGGAGATCTGCGGGGGTGAGGCGGCCGTCTCCGGGGGGTGGGCTGCGCGGATCCATCCCGTCGGTATGTCGGGAGGGGCTTCCGGGCTCCTTCACCTGGGTTGCATGAGACGCTCTTCGGCAAGCGTCGCGTGAGATTCACGGATGCTCATCTGCCAGGCCGTCATCCCGGGTTCCGCTGCGCGGCCCCGGGATGACGTGGAGGGTGTCATCTCCGTCGTGACGATTCGACGGTTCGTCAGAGTTCCAGGATCGCCTTGATCACCCCCGCCTCCGGCCGCAACCAGTCCTGGAACAGCGCGGGCCCGTCCGCCAGCGCCCCGCGATGGGTGCGCAGGGCCTGGGTGGGCACGCGGCCGGCCTGCATCTGGCGCACCACCTCGGCGAAGTCGTCGGGTTGGGCGTTGCGGCTGGCGAACAGGGTGGTCTCGCGCTTGTGGAACTCGGGATCCGAGAACACGATGTCGTCGCGCACCACGCTCACCAGCACGTAGCGCCCGCCATGGCCGACGAAGCCGAAGCCGCGCTGCATCGCGGCGCGGTTGCCGGTGCAGTCGATCACGCAATCGTAGAAGTCGCCCGCGGTGGCGGCCCCGGCCTTCGCCTCGGCCTCGTCGTTGGCGGTGAGCAGCGCGTCGGCGCCGAGCGCATCTCGCGTGAAGGCGAGCCGGTCCTCGCGCAGATCCATGACGGTGACGTGGGCGCCGCGGGCCTTGGCGAAGATCACCGCCGACATGCCGATCGGCCCCGAGCCGACCACCAGCACGCGATCATCCTTCGTGATGCCGCCGCGCTTCACCCCGTGCGCGCCGATCGCCAGGAACTCGATCATCGCGGCGTCGTCGAGGGGCGTGTCGCCCACCGGCACGACGTTTTGCGCCGGGACGCTGATCAGCTCCGCCATGCCGCCGTCGCAATGAACGCCGAGCACGCTGATGTTCTGGCAGGCATTGGTCACCCCCTTGCGGCAGGCGACGCAGTGTCCGCAGGACAGGTAGGGAACGATATAGCAGTTCTGCCCCGCCTCGAGACCGCTGCCGGCGGGCGCCCGCTCGATCGTGCCGGACAATTCGTGGCCCATCACCCGCGGATATTGCAGGAACGGGTGCTTGCCCTGGTAGATGTGGAAATCCGTGCCGCAGATGCCGACCCGGCGGATGCGCACCAGCGCCTCGCCCTCGGCCGGGACCGGCTCCGGCCGCTCGGTCACGCGCAAGCGACCCGGCTCGTCGCAGAGGAGCACCTTCATGGGGATGTGTCTTTCGAGAGAATGAGGTCGGGATAGGCTGACGGCTCGAAGTAGAAGCGCAGACCTTCCCCTCTCCCCGCCCGCGGGGAGAGGAGGAATCCGCGCCTTATCCTGACTACGCCAGCATCTCGGCCGGCAGGTCGCTGCCGTGATACTTCTTGTAGATGGCGTTGAGCTGGCCGTTGCGCAGGTTCTTGCGCACCCACTCGTTCAACGCGGTCTGGAGCTTGGCCTCGCCCTTGCGGATGCCGATCGCGTAGGGGAACGTCCGCATCACGATCTTGGTCTCGAACGGCTCCGGAGGTTTCCGGCTATTGGCGGTGTTCATCACCTGCGGCGACGTCGCCACCATGTCGACCTGGCCCGACACCATCGCGGTGATCAGCGTGGCGTCGTCGTCGTAGCGCACCATCTGGGCGCCCTGGGCCCTGGTGGTCGCTTCCTTGTCGTTGGTGCTGCCGCGGGTGGTGCCGAGGCGCTTGCCGACGACCGCGGCGTAATCCTTGATCTCGCGGCCCTTCGGCCCGGCGATCACCGCCTGGATCACCCCGTAGGGATCCGAGAAGTCGATCACCTTCTGGCGCTCCTCGTTCACGCTGAACGAGGCGATCACCATGTCGGCCTTGCCGGTGAGCAGGAACGGCACCCGGTTCGGGCTCGTCACCTGCACGATCTCCAGCGGCAGCTCCCACTCGGCGGCGAGCAGGCGGGCGGTCTCGACGTCGGAACCGGTCGGCTGCATCGCGGCATCGGTCATGCCGAAGGGCGGCGAGCCGAGATCGAGGGCGACGAGCAGCTTCTTGCGGCTCTTGATCGTGTCGAGCGTGTCGGCGAGGGCCGGCATCGCCAGGGTGGAGGCGGCCGCGAGGCCGCCGGCCAGGAAGGTCCTGCGTTTCATCCCCAAATCTCCTGTTGGTTACAGCCCGCTGCCGACGAAGTCGCGCAACTCGGGTGTGCGTGGGTTGTCGAGGTCGCGGCCGGCCAAGGTCTCCCAGACCCGGCCCTGGCGCATGTAGATGACGGTGCCGGCGACGCGCCGGGCGAAGCCCATCTCGTGGGTGACGAGGATCATGGTCATGCCGCCGCGGGCGAGATCCTCCATGACCTTCAGCACCTCGGACGTGAGCTGCGGGTCGAGGGCGGAGGTGACCTCGTCGAACAGCATCACCTGCGGCTGCATGGCGAGCGACCGCGCGATGGCGACGCGCTGCTGCTGCCCGCCGGACAGCTGCTCGGGGTAGTGCTCGGCCTTCTCGGAAAGCCCCACCCGGGCCAGGCACTCCATCGCGAGGTCGCGGGCCTCCCCCCGCTTGATCCCCTTCACGCAGGTCGGCGCCAGCATGATGTTCTGGAGGGCCGTCAGGTGCGGGAAGAGGTTGTAGCTCTGGAAGACGATGCCGACGGAGAGCCGCAACGCCCGCTTGTCGAGGGTGGGGGCGTGGATCGCGTGGCCGCAGACCTCGATCGCCCCCTCCTCGATCGTCTCCAGCGCATTGATGCAGCGGAGCGCCGTGGATTTCCCGGAGCCGGACTGGCCGATCAGCGCCACCACCTCGCCGCGGCCGACCTCGAACGAGACGCCGTCGAGGACCTTCAGCGGGCCGAAGCTCTTGTGGACGTTGGCAAGCTTAACGACGGCCGACATTGAGCCTCCTCTCCAGCCCGCGGCTCCAGGCCGACAGCGGATAGCAGATGGCGAAGTAGAAGATCGCCACGGTCACGAAGATGATGAAGGGCTGGAAGATCGAGTTGTTGATGAGCTTGCCGGCCTGCGACAGCTCGACGAAGCCGACGACCGAGGCGAGCGAGGTGTTCTTGACGATCTGGACCAGGAACCCGACGGTGGGGGCGGTGGCGAGCCGCATCGCCTGGGGCAGCACGACCCGGGTGAGCCGCTGCCAGGGCGACAGGGCGAGGCATTCCGCCGCCTCCCACTGGGTCTTCGGCACCGCCTCGATGCAGCCGCGCCAGATCTCGCCGAGGAAGCCCGAGGCGTAGATCGTGAGCCCGGCGCCGGCCGCGATCAGCGCCGGCAGCTGGTCGAAACCCGCGATGGCGAGGCCGAAATAGATCATGAACAGCAGGATCAGGAGCGGCGTGCCCTGCACCACCTGCACGTACACCGTGGCCAGCCCCCGCACGATCCGGTTCGGCGAGATGCGGGCGAGCGCCACGCAAAAGCCGAGGAGGCCGCCGCCGATGAAGGCTATTGCCGAAAGCGCCAGCGTCCAGCCCGCGGCCTGGAGCAGGAACCAGAGGTGCTGGGGTCCGAAAGTGGGCATCTCCCCCTCCCCTCTAGAGCGCCGTGCCGAGCTTGCGCCGGCGGGTGAAGACGAGGAGGCCGAAGCCCCAGAAGGCCCAGCGCACGACGAAGGACAGGGCGAGGTAGACGAGGCCGACGACGATGTAGGTCTCGAAGCTGCGGAAGGTGTCGGACTGGATGCGGTTCGCCACCGCCGTCAGCTCCTCGGCCGAGATCTGCGAGCAGATCGACGAGGCGAGCATCAGCAGCACGTACTGGCTGACCAGCGCCGGATAGACCCGCTCGATCGCCGGGCGCAACACCACGTGCCAGTAGATCTGGCGGCGGTTCAGCCCCAGGCACTCCCCGGCCTCGACCTGCGCCCTGTGGATGCTCTCGATCCCGGCGCGCATGATCTCGCAGGTATAGGCCACCACGTTGACGACGAGGGCGAGCACCGCCGCCACGTTGGCATCGACCCGCAGGCCGAGCACCGCGATGCCGAAATAGACCAGGAAGATCTGCACGAGCAGCGGCGTGTTGCGGATCACCTCGACATAGGCGCCGACGACCCGCTTCACCCAGGGCGGCCCGTCGGCCCGCGCGATGGCGCAGAGCGCGCCGCCGACGAAGCCGAGCACCGTCGCCAGCGCCGAGAGCTGGAGCGTCAGCCAGACCCCGGCGGCGAAGTCGCGCCAGTACGGCAGCAGCGCGGCGAAATCGAACTGGTAGGTCATGCCGCGCCCGAGGCCGGATAGGCGGCGGCGAGCGCGCGCAGGACCGGCGCGGGCGGCTGCGTGCCCGCCTCCTCGACCCAGGCCAGGAAGGCGGGGATCCGCCGCTCGACCTTCTGGACGTGGTTCTGGGCGATGTCGGAGAGGCGGTGGTTCAGGTAGGGGTTGAGGAACCGGTCGAGGGTGGCGGCGACGTAGGCCTCGGCCTCCGCCCCCATCCCGCGGGCGGAAAATCCCGGCACCACCTCGTCGCGGTAGAGCGCGTCGAGCCGCGCCCGGATCGCCGGATCGGCCAGGATCTCGCGCACGGTCTCGGCTTCGGGCCGGCCCTCGCGCTGCCAGATCTCGGCGAGGAACGTGTGGCCGAGATTGAGGATGTGCAGCTTCAGCCGCTCGTAGGGTTCGAGATCGTCGGCGAGCACGATGCAAGGATGCTCGCAGGGGAGCACGAGGCCGGGCCGGCGCTCGATCGCCCACAGGGCGTAGGGCTCGGCCACGGCGCCCACCGGCTCGATCGGCTCGGAGACGATGCGGTCGACGAGGGTGTCGGTGAAGGTCACGCCCTCGCGCAGCCAGGTCCGGAAGGCGTCCGGCAGTCCGGCCTCGCCCGCGAGGTCGAGGACCAGGCCCTGGAGCACCCGGCCGTTGCGGTTGATCAGCTCGCAGGGCAGCACCGTGAGCGGGCGCCCGCCCGCCTGCCAGCGGCGGTAGAGGAGCTGGGTCAGCTTGCCCGGAAACGAGGCCGGGGGATGCGCCTCGACCCATCCCGCACCGCGGTCGGAGGCGGCCATCGCGTAGCCGGTATCGCCGGTATTCGAGAGGACGATCTCGGCCTCCTCGACGAACAGGGCCGTCACGGCGTCCCAATCGGTCGTCGCCGAGAGGCCGCGGTCGATGCTGGTGACGGTGACCTGCCGCTCGACCGGGGCGCCGTCCGCGATGCCACGGATGACGACCGGATAGCCCTCCGGCGCCCCGAAGGCGGCGACGCGTCCGGCGCGGGAGGCCGCGCCCGAGGTCTGCACCACCGCGACCGGGCCGACCGCCTGGCCGGCCTCGCGCGCCTCGTGGATGAAGAGGTCGGCATGGGCCTGCAGGAAGCGGCTGGTGCCGAACTGGACGACCCGCCGGGTCGGACGGGTGCTGCTCTCGGGGGCGACGCTCATGCGCAACGCGCCGCACAGGCGGAAATGCTGCCGATCGGGGCCATGGGCGTGTCCTCACCGAATGGGGCTTATGTATTATCATGCATAAAGAACCGCCCGGCTCCGGCTGTCAAACGGTTTTTTATGTGCGAAAAGCCGCCTGAAGGCGGATGGACGCGGGGCCGTGCGGCGTGCTGGACTCGTGCCCGCGGGAGGACGGGATGCGGGCGAACACGGTCCACAAGCGGGCCTACAACCAATGCTTGTCCGTGCTGGCGGCGCGGCCGCTCGGATCCTGGTCCGCCTCGGAGGCCGACCTGTCCGAGTTGCTCGAGGTCAGCCGCACGACGGTGCGGGGCGTGCTGGCAGGGCTCGCCGCGTCCGGCATCGTCGGGATGGACGGGGCACGGCGCTGCCTGATCCGTCATCCGCGGCCGGAGGATTATTTTCCGGGACTCGAGACCGAGACGGTGGCCGAAGCCGTCGAGCGCAAGTTCATGCAATGGGTGCTCCAGGGCGATTGCCGCCCGGGCCAGATGGTCAACACCGCGGAACTGGCGCGCCTGTTCGGCGTCTCGACCACGGCGGTGCGGGAATACCTGACCCGGTTCAGCCAGTTCGGGCTGCTGAAGCGGCGCGAGAACAGCGGCTGGATCTTCGCCGGGGTGACGCCGGACTTCGCCGCCGAAATCTACGAGATCCGCGAGATGTTCGAGCTGCGCTCGGCCCGCCGCTTCGTCGAACTGGCGCCGGATTCGCCGGCCTGGGCCGAGCTTGCGGCGATCGAGCGCGAGCATCACGCCCTGCTCGCCGAGATCGACGCGCGCTATCGCGACTTCTCACGCCTCGACGAGCGGCTGCACCGGCTGATCCACGACGCCTCGCGCAACCGCTTCATCCGCGACTTCTACGACGTGATCTCGATCATCTTCCACTACCATTACCAATGGGACAAATCCGACGAGAAGGAGCGCCACCGCGTCGCCCTGCGCGAGCACCTCGACTACATCGCCGCCCTGCGCTCGCGCGACCTGCGCCAGATCGACCAGACCTGCCGGGCCCATCTGCGCACCGCCCGGGCGACTCTGCTGCGCTCGATCGCGGTCGGCCCGCTGGGCGGTGCGCCGGCGCGGATGCACGGGCCGGAGGCCGTCGAGGCGCTTCCGCCCGCCGGATGAGGTCTCCGTGCCCTGCGGGCCAGGTCTCGATCGGTCTGGATCTCAGAACCTGTTCGAGCTGCTCGACAGTATTGCCGCCCTCCGGGTCAGGCGCGATCGGCCGCTCGACGTTTCATGCGCCAGGCATGACGTTGCGCTATCGAGATGATGTGCACGTCGCATCTGTGGATCCGGTGGCGTTTCGCTGTGCAACCGGTGCCTGCACGGGTGCGCGTCCGTAGGTAAGGCTTCCTTCACCCTGTTGCGCGAAGAAGAGAGCGGCCGTTCGCGGCGTCCGCCTCGGATTAACCCTGGGGCGGCGACCGGTCGTCGCCTTCCTTCGGAGCTCAGATGTCGGTGCGGCGCGCGAGGATGGAGAGGCTGGGCTGCGTCCTGGCGATCCTGGCGGGCTCCGCGGGTGCGGTCCGGGCGCAGAGCCTCGAGGAGGCCTCCGCGGCGGCGCTCGAATCGAGCTTCGTGCTGCGGGCCGAGCGCGCCCGGCAGGACGGCGCCGAGGAGCGCCTGCGCGGTGCCATCGACGCCTTCATGCCCACCGTCGCCTTCACGGCCGACCGGCCGCTCAAGAGCCGGATCACCTACGCGCCGGAGGCCGCCCCGCCGGTGGTCGGGCTCGACGCGACGCCGCGGCGGGCGCCGAGCGTGGTCGGGATCACCGCGAACCTGCCGCTCTTCGACGGGTTCCGGCGCTGGAACGGCTACCAGACCGCCCGCACGCTCGCCGAATCGGGCCGGCTGCTCCTGATCGGCCGGCGCCAGCAGGTGCTGCTCGACACCGCGATCGCCTATCTCGCGGTCCTGCGCGACACCCGGATCCTGGCGGCGCGCGAGGCGCAACGGGTCGCGATCCAGCGCATCGCCGCCTTCACCGACAAGCAGTTCGAGCTCAACGACGCCACCCGCACCGACGTGGCGCTCGCCCGCTCGCGGGTGCAGGAGGCCGAGGCCCTGCGCCTGCGGGCCCAGGCCGACCTCACGGCCTCCCGGCTCGATTTCACCCGGCTCACCCGGATGGCGCCGGAGCGGATGCTGCCGCCGCGCCTGCCCGACGGGCTGCCGCGCAGCGCCGACGCCTATGCCGAGCTGGTGCGCAAGGCGAATCCCGACATCGCGGCGTTCCAGCTCGAGGCGGAGGCCGCCGGCTACCAGGCCAAGGCGGCGGTCGCGGACCTGCTCCCCAAGGTCAACCTGCAATTCTCGAAGATCGCGCAGCTCGGCTACAGCCCGGCCCTCGACCGGATCACCGACACCACGACCCGGGTCGTCGCGAGCGTACCGATCTACGAGCCCGGCAGCCTGCCGCGGATCGGCGAAGCCTCGGCGCTCGCGCGCCAGCGCGGCTACGAGGCGCAGGACAAGGAACTGGCGACGCTCACCGCGGCCCGCATCGCATTCGCGCGGCGCCAGGCTACCGCCGAGCAATACGCCCAGCTGACGGCGCGGATCCGCGAACTGCGCGAGACGATGCGCGGCTTCGGCATCGAGCGGGCGGCGGGCTTCCGCACCGTCCTCGACGAACTGAACATCCGCGGCGAGCTCGCCAATGCCGAGGTGGCGGCGGAAATCGTGCTGAACGAGCGCGACGGGCAGGCGCTCCAGCTCGCCGCCGCGGCGGCGCTCCTCGACGCCGCGCCGGGTGGGTCGCCGGCGCGGCGGTTCGAGTCGGTCGCCCCGCCGCCGCCGCCGGCCCTGCGCCGCTCGCTCGCGGCGGCGCCTGTCGAGGCTGTGCCGGTCCTGCGCGGGAGCGGCGCAGGGCCGGCGGCGGTGGGGGCGAGGGCGCTGCCAGCGCCGGTGCTGCGGGTGTCGCGGGCGGAAGCCGGTTCCCGGTAGAGTGCCGGGTCTCGGCGCGGGGGCCCTGGGTCGAGCTGACGGATGATCTCGAGCCGCACGCGGTACGGCAGTGGTGGGCGATCGTCTCGAATGAGCGATGATTCAGTTTTCACCCCGCGCCCTTTCCCGGACGACTGAAGCGATAGCGGAAGGAGATCCGGGATCCAGCAGGAAACTTCGCGAAGCGTCCGTCTGTCTGCAACGGTGCAGTCAAGGAGCCGCTTCGCGGCACTTCTCTCCTGGATCCCGGATCTCCTTCCGCTGACGCTTCAGTCGTCCGGGAAAGGGGAGCCCTATGACAAACGTCCTCTTGCAAGCTCCGACCTGGATCATTGTCGGATGCCGTGCTCCAGCTGGATCGACACCCTCCGGCTCATGCTGGGTTCCGCTTGGAGGCCCCGGAATGACGCGGAGGGTGCCAGGTCCGTTTGGGGGAAGCGTCTTCTCGATCCGCCGCTCACCTCGCACCGAGGCACGCCGCCCCTCACGCCGCCTCCGGCACCGGCGCTCCGGGCTTCTCCGGCGGGCGCGGATCCTCCGTCAGCCGCCCGTTCTCGATCCGGAAGACCCGGTCGACCTGATCGAGCAGGCGCTCGGAGTGGGTGATGAACACCTTGGCGGCCTTCACGCCCTTCAGGCTCTCGACGAGGGCGACCTCCGTCGCCGGGTCGAGATTCGCCGTCACCTCGTCGAGGAGCATCAGCCGCGGCCGGCGGCAGATCGCGCGGGCGAGCAGCAGGCGGCGGCGCTGGCCGGTGGAGAGCACGCTGCCCTCCTCCGAGACGTGGGTGGCGTAGCCCTGGGGCAGCCGCTCGATCTCCTCGCGCAAGCCGACCCGGACCAGGGCCGCCTCCATCTCGGCGTGGGACACGGCGGGATCGAACAGCGACAGGTTGTCGGCCACGGTGCCGGCGAAGAGCCCGTCATCGGCGAAGACGACCCCGAGATTGGCCCGGTACTCGCGCTTGCCGAACTGGCTCAACGGCGCGCCGTCGACCATGACCGAGCCGGCGGCGGGCTCGGTGAGGCTGGCGAGGATCCGCATCAGCGACGACTTGCCCGAGCCCGAGGCGCCGACGATCGCGATCGTCTCGCAGCGGCCGACATCGATGGTGAGGGAGGCCCCCGTCAGGATCGGCTCGTCGCCGCGGCCGAACCGGATCGTGACGTTGTCGACCCGCACCTCCTTGCGGATCGACCGGTGGACCATCGCCTCGTGCAGGCCCTCCTCCGGCGCCTGGCCGATCACGTCGTCGAGGCGGGCGACGTGGACCTTGAGGGCGGCGAGCTGGAGCAGGCTCGAGGTCAGGTGGTTGACCCGGTCGAAGAAGTCGGTGCGCAGGGCGATGAAGGCGTAGAGCGTGCCGATCGTCAGCGTGTTCTTGATGACGCCGGTGATACCGAGATAGAGCGTCGCCACGGTGCTCACCGCGATGACGACGTGCATCAGGAACTCGGCGTCGAGCCCGGCCTTCTTCGCCCGGAAGTCGAGATTGGCGAAGCGCGCGAAGCTCTCGAACCAGTTCATGGCGAAGAGCTCGGTGCTGTTGTGGGCCTTCAGGCTGCCGATGCGCTGCAACCCGTCGATCAGGCTCGCCTGCTCCTGCGAGCGCGCCTCGAGCGAGCCGGCGGTGGCGCGGTCCAGCGTCGGGAAGGTGACGAAGCGCATCGCCAGCACCGCGGCCAGCGTCGCCAGCGTGATCGACGCCATGACGGGCGAGTAATAGACCATCAGCCCGACGAGCAGGAACGACGTGCCGATATCGGCGAACGACGTCACCAGGCCTCCGACCATGAAGGTGCGGATCGTGTCGATCGACTGGATCCGGGTCACGAAGTCGCCCGGATGGCGCAATTCGAAGTAGCTCAGCGGCAGGCGCAGCGCGTGGCCGACGACGTTGCGGGTGAACTGGAGCTGGAGCAGCGTCGAGGCGCGCAAGGCGATGTAGCCGCGCAGCCACTGCCCGAACGCCTCGAACAGCATCATCAGGACCAGGCCGGCGGCCAGCATCTGCATCAGGTCGAGGTCGACCTGCGGGATCACCACGTCCAGCGCGATCTGGAGCAGCACCGGGGTGGTGAGGCCGAGGAGCGAGATCGCCACCGAGACCAGCGTGATCTGCCACACCGTGCCGCTCAAGCCCCGGGCGCTGCGCAGGATGTCGAACAGCTTGAGCCGGTCGCCGACCTTGATCGCCCGAAAGTCCATCCGTGGCGCGAATTCGAGCACGACGCCGCCGAACAGCCGCTCCATGTCGGCGCGCTCGTAGACCCGCAGGCCGAATTCCGGATCCTGGACGTGGTACCGGCCGCGGGCGATCTTCTCCAGCACCACGAAGTGGTTGCCGCGCCAGTGCAGGATCGCCGGCAGGGCCACCTGATCCAGCTCGGTCACCCCGTCGAGGGCGTAGCCGCTGGCGTCGAGATCGAGGCTGTCGGCGACCTGCACGATGCTCGCGAGCGTCATGCCGTTGCGCGACAGCGGAAACAGCGCCCGCAGATAGGCGAGGTCGATGTCGTGGCGGTGGTAATTCGCCACCATCGCCAGCGCCGCGAGCCCGCACTCGTTGGCCTCGTTCTGGAGGATCGAGCGCACCCGCCGCTTGCGCGTGAGCGCGCGCCTGAGCCAGTCGGTCATCGGATCATCCTCTTCCGCGCATCGCCCGGATCGGATCGAGCATCCAGTCGATCAACCGCCGCCGCTCGACCACGATGTCCGCCGAGAGGGTCGAGCCGATGCGGATCGGCTCGTCGGTGCCGTAGGCGCGCATGGTGCGCGAGTCGGGCCGCACCTCGACCCGGTAGACGGATTGGCGCGCGGCGGCCGCCGCCGCATCGCCCCCGCCCTCCTCGGCGGACGCCAGCATCGGGTTGCGCAACGGGGTGCCGGAGATCACCGTGATCGTGCCCTTGGCAATGCCGAAGGTCTTGAACGGGAAGGCGTCGTATTTCAGCACCACCTCCTGGCCGACCTTGGCCAGCCCGATCGCGCGGGCCGGCACTTCGAGCACGACCAGCGGATCGGCCCGCGTGTCGCCGAGGATCGCCACCACCTGGTCGGCGGTGACCGAATCGCCGGGCTGGACGTAGAGGCCGGCGACCTCGCCGTCGGTGGGGGCGACCACGTCGATGCGGGACTGGGCGCCGAGCGCGGTGATCTGCGCCTCGATCGCGCTCAATTCGTTGCGGGTGGCGGCGAGCTGGGCCGCCTTCTCGGTGTCGCCGGTGCGTTGCGCCCGCAGGCGCTCGGAGGTGCTCTGGCGCAATTCGGCCCGGCGGGCGCGCAGTTCGGCGATCTGGCGGGCGTAGTCGAGGGCGGCGCGGCGCTGGCCGTTGAGGGTCTCGCGGGTGGCGTAGCCTTGGCGGAGATAGGCCTCGACGCGGGCGACCATCTCCTCCTGCTGGGCGAGACCCTCCTTGAGGGTGCGCTCCTGGTCGTCGAGGGCGCGCAGGACCGCCGCGACGTTGCGCTCGGTGTCGTCCCGGTCGCCGCGGGTCGAGTCGAGATAGGCCGAGAGGCGCGCCTGCTCGGCGGACAGGCTGGTGCGCCGCTCCTGCAGGCTGCGCAGGGTCGCCCCGACGGTCGAGACGCCGCCCGTCGTCTGCTCGCGCAGCTGCACCTGCATCAGGCGCTGGCCGCGGGCGACGGTGTCACCCTGCTTGACGGCGATCTCCCGGACGATGCCGGCGGCCTGGGCGTCGAGGCGGGTGAGGCCCGAGGCGGCCGAGACGTAGCCGCGCACCGCTTCGGACCGGGCGAGGCGGCCGAGGAAGAGGCTCGCGACGATGACGACGATGATGGCGCCGAAGAACCACGCCATCCAGACGCTGCCGCGGTCGTGCTGGAGGTGGACGCTGCCGGTGAGCCGCCGGCGCTGGAAACTGGCCTCCGCGGGAGGAGGCGCCGCGGGTTCGCTCATCGACCGTCCGCTCGCTGGACCTCACGCCACGAGGTCGCGCGGCGCCTCCCCGCCTGCCGGAGAGTTGTCCTGCACCGTCGCAGAGGAGGGTAAATATTCGGCGAGCAGCGGCCAGAGATGCCACTGCTCCGGTCGGGCCGCAATGGCGGCCTGGATGTGCCGGCGCATGATGGCGGCGACGTGCGCCCGCTCCTCGGACGCGGTCCCGCGCACCTCGAAGGGCCGGCCGAGGCCGATCGTGTCGCCGTGGTCGTCCATGGTGGTGGCGACCGGCACCACGGTCGCGCCGGTGAGCCGCGCCAGGGTGTCGGTGCCGAAGGCGAACCGGAAGGGCATCCCGAACATCGGCATCTCGGCCGGCGCCCCGTAGGACGGGTCGAGGTCGCAGAACACCACGATCACCGCACCCTTCTGGGCGAAGCGCACCGCGGACAGGAAATCGGCCCGCTGGCTGACATTGAGGAAGCGCACGTCGACGTCGACCTCGCGCAGGCGCTCGATCACCTCCGTCTCCATCGCCATGTCGTCGCGCTGGCGCAGGACCAGCATCGGCCGGCCGGGGAAGTAGCGGGTCATCAGGGCGGCGAGGCCGAGCACGTAGGCGCCCATGTGGAGCGGCGCCAGGATCACCGGCCGGCCGGTGGCGGCGATGCGCTCCATCACCGCCGGATCGGCGACCCGCACCCGCGCGATGTCGCGCTGGATCGCCGCGATCGGGCGCCTGTGCAGGGCGCACCACTCGATCTCGGAGGCTACGTCGTGGTGGGCGGCCTCGCGCGACAGGCGCAGGGCCTCGCGGCGCGGCAGCCGCAGCACGCTCTCGAAGGTCGCCGCGAAGCCGTCGCCCTTGTCCCCGGTCAGGAGGCGGCGGCCCGTGACGAGGGCGCGCAGGGCGCGCCGTCGCCAGGTGAGCGGCAGGCTCGCCAGCCGCGCGGTGGTCCAGGGGATGTGCGGGGCCGTCCTCATCAGACCTCAATCCCTCTCAAGCAAGTGCCCCGCACGGGTCCGCGGTCGGCGGCTCAGCAGTGCTTCTTGGACTTGCTGCTGCCGCAGGACGGAGCCGGCGGGGGGCAGGCGGGGGCCGGGGGCGGGCAGACCGGGGCGCAGATGGTGCCGCCGGCGACGGTGCCGAGAGTCTTCAGGTCGAGCTTCTTCACGATGGTCTCTCCTGTCTGTCTTTGGATGGTTGAAGTCGGGCTGACGCGGGAGCGATCAGCAGTGCTTCTTGGACTTGCTGCTGCCGCAGGACGGAGCCGGCGGGGGGCAGGCGGGGGCCGGGGGCGGGCAGACCGGGGCGCAGATGGTGCCGCCAGCGATGGTGCCGAGAGTCTTCAGGTCGAGAGTCTTCATCGGGGCTGTCCTCAAGTCCGGGGCTGGTTTCTTGCCCCGTCCGCAGTCTTGAGATGCCAGATGTTTCAAAACGTGTCGAGACGTGCAGGCGAACACTTGACGGTTCGTTAACTAAGGCGCTTCCGGAAAGCGGATCGCCGACAAAGACTTACGCCGGGGCTGTCGACATTGCGTAGGTAGTTTCGTTGGGGAAGGCCTGTGCATGACGGGCCGGCGAAGGCCCTGTAACCACTGCGGTAGGACGGCATGATTGCTTGATGACACTCCCGGAGAGTGTCTTGACCGGGAGATGCGGTGTCGGGGAACGATCCTGCTCTCGGCGCCGATTCCAGCGATGCCGGACGGTGACTGCGATCTTCGCCAGGATGCCGACTGGAGCGCTTCAAGGACCGCGGACGGAGCAACCCAGTCCACTCTGCCTCGAAGATGAGGGAAGTTGGATTCGTCCCGTTCGAGGTGTGGCGTCAGTCGAGATTCTACTCTCGCGTCATCCCGGGTTCCGCTGTCGCGGCCCCGGGATGACGATGGAGGATGGGGGCTCGGCCGGTGACCTCGAACAGGCTCCGAGGCGCGAGCGACGGATCCTCGAACGTCCGGACCCGCTGCGCGGCGATGTCCCGCGCGGACGCGTCAGGCGACGAGGCGCGGCGGCTCCGCCCGCAGCAGCATGCCGAAGAGGTCGCGCGGATCGTCCGGATCGGCCAGGAGGTCGAGGTTCTCGTAGTAGGGGTGCGCGGCCAGGAGGTCTCGCACGGTGCGAAGCGCGGAAAAGTCCTCGATCGCGAAGCCGACGGAGTCGAACACCGTGACCTCGCGGGCATCGCGGCGGCCGGGCGCGAGGCCGGCGAGGACCTGCCACAGCTCGGTCACCGGATGGTCCGGCGCCAGCTGCTGGATCTCGCCCTCGATGCGGGTCTGCGGCTCGTACTCGACGAAGAGGGCGGCGCGGCGCAGGATGGCTGGCGCCAGCTCGGTCTTGCCCGGGCAGTCGCCGCCGACGGCGTTGATGTGCACCCCCTCCCCGACCAGGTTGTCGCCGAGGATCACGGCGTTGCGCTTGTCCGCCGTCACGGTGGTGACGATGTCGGCCCCGCGCACCGCCTCGGCGGTGCTGGCGCAGGCCGTGAGGTCGAAGCCGAAGCGCGCGAGGTTCCGCAGGCACTTGGCGGTCGCCGCCGGGTCGATGTCGTGGAGGCGCAAACGGTCGATCCCGAGGAGCGCCCGGAAGGCCAGGGCCTGGAACTCGGCCTGGGCGCCGTTGCCGATCAGCGCCAGGGTGCGCGCATCCGGCCGCGCGAGGGCTTGCGCCGCCAGCGCCGAGGTGGCGGCGGTGCGGAGCGCCGTCAGCAGGGTCATCTCGGTGATCAGCACCGGATAGCCGTTGCCGACATCGGCCAGCACCCCGAAGGCGGTGACGGTCTGGCGCCCGCCGGCGGCGTTCTTCGGGTGGCCGTTGACGTATTTGAAGCCGTAGGTGTGGCCGTCGCTCGTCGGCATCAGCTCGATGACGCCGTCAGGGCTGTGGGCGGCGATCCGGGGCGTCTTGTGGAAGGCGTCCCAACGGGAAAAATCCTCCGCGATGGCGGCGGCGAGGCGGGCGAGCAGCGCCTCGATCCCGACCGCGTGGACGAGGCGCATCATGTTGTCGACACTGACGAAGGGGACGACGTTGAGGGCCGGCATCTAGAAGCTCCGTGTCGGTCGGTCGAGGATGCGGCGGCCGAAGAGGCTGGCGGCGAGGTCCGTCATCAGCAGGGCGGTGCGGCCGCGCTCGTCGAGGAAGGGGTTGAGCTCCACGAGGTCGAGGCTGCGCACCAACCCGGAATCGTGCAGCAGCTCCATGATCAGGTGGGCCTCCCGGAAGGTGGCCCCGCCCGGCACGGTGGTGCCGACCCCAGGCGCGATGCCGGGATCGAGGAAATCGACGTCGAGGCTGACGTGGAGCAGGCCCTCCGCCGCGCTCACCTCGCGCAGGAAGTCGCGCAAGGGGGCGACGATCCCGGTCTCGTCGATGTCGCGCATGTCGTGGACCCGGGCACCGCTCTCGGCGAGCGCCCCGCGCTCCGCCGGATCGACGCTGCGCAGGCCGAACATGCAGATCCTGGCCGGATCGAGGGCGGCTTTCAGCGGCGGGAAGTAGCCGGAGAACCCCGGCCTGCCGGTGAGGTAGGCCAGCGGCACGCCGTGCAGGTTGCCGCTCGTCGTCGTGTCGAGGGTGTGGAGGTCGGCATGGGCATCGAGCCAGAGCAGGAACAGCGGCCGTCCCTCCGCGTCCGCCCGCCGCGCCATGCCCGCCACGGTGCCGGCCGACAGGCTGTGGTCGCCGCCGAGGAAGATCGGCCGCGCCTCGGCGCTGTGCCGGAAGGCGGCCTCGGTCAGCGCCAGCGTCCAGCCCGCCGTCTCGGCGAGGTGGTGGATCGCCCGGTTCGGGTGGGCTGAGCTCGCGAAGGGGAGCGGCGCGACCGCGCCGGCATCCTCGACCGGCAGGCCGAGATCGCGGATCGCCTCGACGAGGCCCGCCGCCCGGTAGGCGCTCGGCCCCATGTCGCAGCCGAGCCGGTCGGTGCCAGACTGCACCGGCGCCCCGACCAGGACGCACCTCTCAGGATGTGTGCCCGCCACTCGATGTCTTGCCGCCACCCGCCCGCTCCCGTCTCCCGAGCAGGCTCGACGGTAGCGTGCGGCCGCGTCACTCTGAACACGGGAAGGTGGTCGATTTTCGAGCCGGATCGCACAGTCTGGCAAGCATCACTGCGCAGAGTGTCGACATGGATGCCCTCGACCAGAACCTCGTCACCCTGCTGCGGCACGATTGCCGGCGTCCGGTCTCGGAACTCGCGGTGCTGCTGAAGGTGTCGCGCGCCACCGTGCGGGCGCGGCTCGACCGGCTCGAGCGCGACGGCGAGATCGTCGGCTACACGGTGGTGCTGCGCACCGACGCGATGCCGGCGGCGGTGCGGGCGATCACCCTCGTCGCGGTCGAGGGGCGCAAGGCCGGCGACGTGATCGACGCGCTCAAGGGTTTCGCCGAGATCACCGCGGTCCACACGACGGTCGGTACCTGGGACATCGTCGTGGAGGTCGCCGCCGGCAGCCTGCCGGAGCTGGACGAGATGCTGCGGCGGGTGCGCCTGGTGCCGGGCGTGACCACCTCGGAGACGCACCTGTTGCTGTCGACGCCGCGGTCCGCGCGGGCGCGGTTGTAGAAGCGTTTCGGGTGCCGGATCCCGGACATCCGAAACTCATCGAATTCCACTCTCCACCTCAGGATGAGGTGGAGAGTGGGACGATATAGTTTGTGCGAGTCTCAGGCTCCCGGCTCACACCGTTCAGACCGGCCGCTGCAGCTTGCAGCTGTCGATGGCGCCGAGCGCCTTGGCGCGGGCCGAATCGTTGAAGTAGCCGGTGGTGCGGTAGGCCGCGATCTCGGAGGCGTCGAGGGAACGCAGGGTGGTGCGGGCGTAGCAGCCGCAGGGGCGCTCGAAGCTGGTCTCGGCGGCGTTCTGCATCCGGGCCTGGACGACGGCGCAGGCGCGGCGCACCCGGGTCTCGAGCTCCGAGGTCGGCGCGCTGCGCAGCGACGGATCGGGCTGGTAGGCCTCGAGCTGCGACGAGGAGGCGCCGGCGAGCGCCGAAGTGACGCCCAGCGCGAGGAAGCCGGCGGCGAGGAAGGTGCGGAGACGCATGGGAAGTGAGGTCCGTTGGGCTGCTTGTCGTCAAGCTCGACCGTTGGACGCCGAAACTCCCCGCCCGCACAAGGGCGGGCGGGCCACACCGGGGACGAAAGTCCGCTACTGCGGCAGGGCCGCGATGGCGACATGGTTGTCGTGGAACGCGGCGCCGCCGAACGGGGCCGGTGCGTCGGCCCCCGTCAGGGTGTTGATGCCGCGCCCGTCCGGATAGGCGTCGTTGGGCCAGATCGACTCGGCGATCAGCACGCCGCGGCGCAGGCCGGGAAACAGCGTCGCCCGCAGGGTGACCGCGCCGCGCTCGTTCGACAGGCGCACCCACGCCCCCTCCCCGATCCCGAGCGGCCCGGCATCCTCCGGGTGGATCATCACCGTCGGGTGGCGCTCCTTGGCGAGGGAGGTCGGGGTCTCGGTGAAGCTCGAATTGAGGAAGTTGCGCGCCGGGCTGGTGGCGAGGCGGAACGGGTGATCGACCGTCGCCGCCATCAGCGGCGCTTCCCAATGGTCGGGGAGCGGCGGCATCATGGGCCCGCGCGGCCCGTCCTTGGCGACCGGTACGCTCGCCCAGTCCGGCTTGAAGCGGAAGCGCCGGTCCGGATAGGCGAAGCCGTCGAGGAAGTGGGCGCGTTCAAAGGCCGGCTGCACGTCGAGGAAGCCCTCCCCCTCCATCTCCGCCAGGCTGCCGCGGCGCGACGCCTTGAGGGTGGCGTCGATCAAGTCGCGCGGGCTCATGGCAAAGCCCGGATGCTCGGCGCCGAGACGCTGGCCCAAGGCCACGATCACCTCGTGGTTCGAGCGGCAGAGCTGGGGCGGCGCGATGCGCTTCAACCCCAGCTGGATGTGCTGCTGGCCGCCGCCGGTATAGAGGTCGTCGTGCTCCAGGAACATCGTGGCGGGCAGGACGAGATCGGCCATGCGGGCGGTCTCGGTCATGAACTGCTCGTGGACGCAGACGAACAGGTCCTCGCGGGCGAAGCCCTGCTTCACCAGCTCCTGCTCCGGCGCGACCGAGACCGGGTTGGTGTTCTGGATCAGCATCGCGGTCACCGGCGGGCCCTGGCGCAGGGCCTCCGGGTCGCCGGTGAGCACCCGGCCGATCTGCGACTGATCGAGCATGCGGGTGCCGGGGCGGACGACGTCGAGCCCCTCGATCAGGCGCTTGTTGAGGCCGAACACGCCGCTGTTCGAGTGGAAGGCGCCGCCGCCGCGGTGCTGCCAGGCGCCCGTCACCGCCGGGATGCAGAGCGCCGCATGCATGTTGGCCGCGCCGTTGCGGCTGCGGGCGAAGCCGTAGCCGAGGCGGAAGAAGGTGTTCTTCGTCACACCCACCAGGTGGGCGAAACGCTCGATCTCCTCGACGCTGAGCCCGGTGATCGCGGCGGCCCATGCGGGATCGCGGCTCCGGAGATGCGCCTCCAGCTCCTCCGGGCAGTCGGTGAAGCGGGCCATGTAGTCGCGGTCGGCCAAGCCGTCCCGGAACAGCACGTGCATCACCGCGCAGGCGAGCGCCCCGTCGGTGCCCGGCCGCAGCAGCAGGGCGAGGTCCGCCTGTTTCATCGTCGGGTTGTCGTAGATGTCGACGACCACCACTTTGGCGCCCCGGTTCTTGCGGGCGGCCTGGACGTGGGTCATCAGGTTGACCTGGGTGTGCACCGGGTTGGTGCCCCAGATCACCACGCAGTCGCTCTCGGCGATCTCGCGCGGATCGACCCCGCCGAGGCGGCCGGTGCCGGCGATGTAGCCCGACCAGGCGAGCGTGGTGCAGATGGTCGAGTACTGGCCCGAATAGCCCTTGGCGTGGCGCAGGCGGTTGATGCCGTCGCGCATCACCAGCCCCATCGTGCCGGCATAGTAGTAGGGCCAGACCGCTTCCGGCCCGTGCGCGGCCTCGGCCTCGCGGAACGCCTCCGCCACGCGGTCGAGCGCCTCGTCCCAGCCGACCGGCGCGAACTGCCCGGAGCCCTTCGGGCCGGTGCGGATGAGGGGCTGGGTCAGCCGGTCGGGATGGTGGATGCGCTCGGCGTAGCGCGCGACCTTGGCGCAGACGACGCCCGCCGTGTAGCTGTGGCGCGGGTTGCCGCGCACCCGGCCGATCGTGGCGCCGTCGATCACCTCGACCTCGAGGGCGCAGACCGACGGGCAGTCGTGCGGGCAGGTGGAGGTCGTCCGCTCGATCCGTGGCTGCGCCGTCACCGCTCGCTCCTGCATGAAAAAACCCCCGCCGCGGGGCGGCGAGGGCTGTCAGCCTATCGGCGTTTCCCGGTCGGGGGAACCGTCAGCCGACGATGTCCTTGTCGTCGAAGAACTGCTTGATCTCGATGCCGGCGTTCTCGAGGCTGTCGGAGCCGTGCACGGTGTTCTCGCCGACCGACTTCGCGAACTTCTGGCGGATGGTGCCCTCGGCGGCCTGGGCCGGGTTGGTGGCGCCCATCACCTCACGGTACTTGGCGACGGCGTTCTCGCCCTCGAGCACCTGGACCACGACCGGGCCCGAGGTCATGAACTCGACGAGTTCGCCGTAGAACGGACGCTCGGCGTGGACCTCGTAGAACTTCTTGGCCTGGGCGTCGGACATGCGGATGCGGCGCTGGGCGACGATGCGCAGGCCCGCCTCCTCGATCACGGCGTTGACCGCGCCGGTGAGGTTCCGGGCGGTGGCGTCGGGCTTCAGGATGGAGAAGGTGCGCTCGGTGGCCATGGGACGTCCGTTCGAAGAATAGCGGTGGCGTGGGCGGTGGGATGCCGCGCGGCACCGGACCCTTCAGGATCAAACCTGGGAGGTCCGGCTCTCAAGCCGGGCGCGAGCGCCCGCGCGCCGGGTCCGTGAGCGGACGTCCGGCGCCGGGCTTATAGCCGTGGGCCCCGCCTCCCTCAAGCGCCGAAGGCGGCGCGGGAGAATTGCCCGATACGGCGCCGGCGGGCCGCCTGATGCGGCAGCGCCGCAACACGGCCGAAAAATCGCCCCAAAGATCGGGCTTGGTGACTCGGACGTGACCATTCGGCCACGCTGCCCGGTTCGTCCGCGGCGGCGTCCCTCAAGCCTTCCGCCGCCGGCGCCCTGCGCGGGCCGCGGACAGCCAGGAGCTTCCTGCATGCGCTCGATCCTGATCCCGACCCTCGCCGCCTCCCTGCTCTCGGCCGGTGCCGCCGCCGCGGCCCCTGCGGGCGATCCGTCGGGGACCTGGCTCACCGAGGACGGCCGGGCCAAGATCAAGATCGAGAAGTGCGGTCCGGGCGCCGCCCATGCCTGCGGCAAGGTGGTGTGGCTGAAGACGCCCCTCAACGACCAGGGTCAGCCGCGCACCGACATCAAGAATCCCGACCCGAAGAAGCGCACCCGCCCGGTGATCGGCCTCACCCTGATGGACAGCCTGAAGCCCGAGGACGGCGCCTACAAGGGCCAGATCTACAATGCCGAGGAAGGCAAGCTCTACGACGTCTCGATCAACCGCGCGAGCGCGAGCGAGCTCGCGATCTCGGGCTGCATGCTGAAGATCCTGTGCGGCTCGCAGACCTGGACCAAGGCGCCCGACGAGTTCGCGCAGGCCGTTCCGGCCGCCGCCCACGCCGCGCCGAAGGCGAAGCCCGCGGCGAATTGATACCAACGGTCGTTGAAAACGACCTCTGGTTCCGTTCTCGAGTTGTCGTCAAGCCTCTGGCTTGGCATCGAACATTCGAGGATGGATCAGAGGCCTCGTCGATCTCGGGCCCGCCCGAGATCGACGTCGATGCATCAGCATCTTAGGCCGTTGGTACAAGGCCTCACCCGCGCGGACCCGGCCCCTCCTCCGGGTCCGGCTTGAGCCGGAAGCCGCGCAGGACCCCCGGCCGGGCCTTCATCCGGTCGATCCAGGCGGCGACGTTCGGGAACGCGGCGATGTCCTGGCCCTGGCGCTCCCAGAGCTTGGCCCAGGGCAGGATCGCGATGTCGGCGATGGTGTAGTCCTCGCCCGCGACGTGGGGGTGGCGGCCGAGCTGCGCGTCGAGGGTGGCGTAGAGCTTCGTCGTCGCGGCGGTGAAGCGCTCGATCGCGTAGGGGATCTTCTCCGAGGCGTAGATGCGGAAATGGTGGGTCTGGCCGAGGGCCGGCCCGAAATTCGCCGCCTGCCAGAACAGCCAGATGTCGACCGCGATGCGCGCCCGCTCCTCGGCGGGGTAGAACAAGCCGGTCTTGCGGCCGAGATATTGCAGGATCGCGTTCGACTCGAACACCGTGATCGGGGTGCCGCCGGGCCCGTCCGGATCGACGATGACCGGGATCTTGCCGTGCGGCGACACCGCCAGGAAGTCCGGCGCTCCTTGCGCGCCCTTGCCGATGTTGATCGGCACCATGCGGTACGGCAGGCCGCATTCCTCGAGCATGATCGAGGCCTTCCAGCCGTTCGGCGTCGTCCAGTAGTAGAGGTCGATCGGCGTCGTCGTCACGGCCGACATGCGGCTGGTCCTTCTGGCACGGCGGGGACGGGGCGCGTCCGTCGCGCATCGGGCGTTCCGGAGAGGTAAACAGACCCGGGCCCGCCCTGTACAGGGTGAAGGTTGTCTCAATCGGCGATCTCGCGCCGGTCGTGCACCGGTGTCGCGGCCTGGACCGGCGAGATCCCACCTGTCGTCTCCGCCTGAGCTCCTCGCCGGAGTCTCTCGCTCGAGTCTCCTGCCCGGGCCCCTCGCCCAATCGTCTTGCCCTTGCGTCAGGCTGTGGCACTGTCGGTCCCGCGCCGGCCGATTCGACGGCGCGCCTGCCGCGAGCCTTCCGATGAGCCTGCCCTCCCCTCTCCTTCGCGCCTGCCTGGCGGCGTTCCTCGTCGCCGCACCCGCCGCGGCCCTCGGCCAGACCGTCCCAGGTCCGGAAGCCGCGCCGCGCCGGGAGCCGAGCCCGCGCAGCCTCGCCGCCCGCGAGCGCCAGCGCCGGTGCGGCGCCGAGTGGCGCGCCTTGACGCCGCCCGACAAGGCGGCACAGGGGCCGCGCTGGCCGCAATATTACAGCCGCTGCGTCCGCCGCCTGAAGGAGCAGCGGGCCTGAAACGCCGGCCGAGAGGATCCGGCGATCGCCGGTGTGGGAACGGCTGCGGCCTCCCTCGACCGGCCGGATCGCACGGCGCCGGCCCGCTCCCGTCGGCGAAGCTCGAAGCCTGACATTGTTAGTGCTTAGCGGATGGGAATTTTTTATTGTGACGATGGATATAAACTGAGCTCTGACAGTTGAAGTGACCTTCGGATGCTGATAGAAAAGGGCATCCTGAGTTTCGAGACCCAGGGCACCTGCAAGGCGCACTCCCCGAGTGCGCCTTTTTTCTTGTCTCGATACCTGGGCAACGAAAAAGGGGTCCCGGCTCGCGCCGGGACCCCCGATATCTGGACTTCCGAGATCTTAGAAGTCGCGCTGGACGCGCATGCGGATCTGGAACGTGTCCGTGGCGCTGGTGGTCGGCAGGGCGACGCCGGCGGCGGTGAACGGCACGCCGTTGACGACGCTGGCGACCGAGGCGGCGGTGACGCCCGGAGCCTTGTTCTGGTCGATCACGCGGCCGCTCTGGGTCGCGAGGCGGGCGTAGTTGCCCTCCAGACCGATGTCGAGGTCACGCACCGGCGACCAGATCAGGTTGGCGCCGACCACGAGCTGGTTGGTGTCGCGGATCTGGTTCGAGAACGCGTAGCCGGCAGCGAACGGGCTCGGCAGCGACGAGGTGGCGAAGCCGCCGATCTGGTTCACGAGGCCGAGATTGGCGCGGCTCTGCTTGCCGTAGGACATCTCGCCGTAGCTGCCGAACACCGCCGAACGCCACTCGGGGGTCCAGTAGTGCAGGTAGGACGCGGTAACCGTCCACGAGGTCGACAGATCGAGCTTGCCGGTCACCGGATCGACGACCGCGTCGACCAGCGAGGAGCCGAGCGAGGTGCCGGCGGCGAGCGTGGCGAAGTTGGTGTAGCCGCCGAGCCAGGCGTTGTAGCCGGTGTAGCGGATCGCGCCCTCGCCGTAGGAGCCCTGCAGGTAGAGCAGGTCGCCGGCGGCGATGAACGGCAGGTTGATCTTCAGACCACCCTGGACGGCCCAGCCGTAGTCGCTGCCCGGACGCGGCGCCGAGGCACCGACGGTCGAGAAGCCACCGAACGAACGCACCTGGTTGGCGTTGGCGGTGTTGATCTCGTGCACGGCGGCGGAGATCTGGGCCGAACCCCAGGCGGCGTCGTAGCGGAGCGCGCCGACGAAGTCGGGCAGGCGCTGACGCTGGATCACGTCGTAGTCGGCGATGACCGGCTGGCCGAGGGCGTTGGTGCCCAGCACCGGGGTGAAGTTGCCCGAGTTCGGGACGAAGATCTGGTAGCCGGTGAAGTTGCCGCCGACCGCGCCGCTGCCGTAGATCGGGGTCTTGCGGAGCAGCGGGTCTTCCATCGACAGCGTGGCCGAGAAGCCCTGACCGAAGGTCGCCGTGTAGGCGAGCAGGTTGGTCGAGGAGATGTCGGAGCCGAGCGACGACGCGATGAACTCGAGGTCGTGGGCGTAGAAGTCGAAGAACGAGGCGGCGCGACCGGCGGTGAAGCCGGCGAACTGGATGAACGCCTTGTCGAGGTTCACGCCGTTGGTCACGCGGCCGAACGTGTCGACGCCGAAGGCCGGGAAGCCGGTGCCGGCGTTGCGGGCGGTGCCGGAGGCGAGGAACGGACCGGTGCCGTAGGACAGGTCGAAGCGGACGAAGGCGCGCAGGGTGCCGTAGCCGGTCGCCGTGCGGGCGTCGAGGTTCAGGCGGCCGAGGCCCTGGTAGCCCGTCAGGTCACCGCCGTTGTTGTTGGTGCCGCGGGTGTAGCTCTGCAGGTAGGTGGCCTGGAACCGGGCACGACCGGAGACGCGCAGGCAGGTGTCGGTACCCGGGATGTAGAAGAAGCCGGCGCCGTGGGTCGAGCAGACGCGGACGTACTCGACGGGCGCAGCCTTCTTGATCGGCAGATCGGCGGCTTGCGCAGCGGCAACAACGGTCAGGCCAGCGGCCGACCCGAGAAGAAGGCTCTTAACGAGCTTCATGGAGACCTCCAAGATTTCGGACCCGAAAGGGGTGAACGACTCTGTTCCGAAGACCTTTTCGGCCTCGAGACCATGTCCCTCTTATGCCCCCGAAGATTCGGCCGCCGCACAGGTTCGGCCGAACCGCACCTGACTTCATGCGGTGCGACGGAACAATCTTTCATGACGCCGAGTTGATCAATCTCATCCAAGCACTAACAAGCGCCTGAAGCCGCCTTGACGGGAGAATGTGGCAGAATCACCACATTGTGACTGTGCCACATCTTAGATGTGACTTATGCGCTAACAAAGTCGTCAAGAACTAACAAGCAATGTCGTTATGATTACTTCCGCCGTCATCAGGCGCTAACAAAATAGAAATGTCGAGAGTCAGATCTGTCAAATGTGAGCATAATCACGGATAGGAATAGTTTAATCAGTAAAAATTTCTAATCGCCGATGGAATATCCGGTCGATATCGATGTGATGCCGATCCGTCGGGGTCGGTACGATTACGATGTTCGAAGGATTTCTGCAGCCGTCCCGGACAGCTCGCGAGCGGCGGCGTCCGGGGCGATCCGGACTCCGCTGTGGAGGCGAGGCGTCCGGTCTGGCTGGGCGGCCCGCGAATCGGGGGCGGCTGCACCGTCGGCGCCGTGGGCGGATGGGAGGTGCCTTCCGAGGGGCGTCGCCGCAGCACCCCGCAGATCCGCGTCTTCGAGAGGTGTGCCGGCCATCCTGGCGCATGGTGCCAGGACGTGAGGCGCGGGTGGTCCTGCGCGTGCCGGCAGGAGGATGGAGCGGCAGGAAGACGGGGAGGAGGGCCGGCGCAAGCCCCACGGGCCCGGCCGCGGGACCGCGGCCCGGAGTTCGTTCCGGCAGCCTCTCGCCGCGGATGCGCTTTCCCTCAGGTTCCTCTTGCCTCCAGTTTTGAGTTGTTCTAATTAACAACTGACGGGGCCGGGCGACGGCTCACCGGACGGGAGAGATCACGATGGCGACCACCCAGGGCGCGGCCTGCAACAGCTGCCGCTACTTCGACGACCACAAGCTCAATGGCGCCGCCGCCACCGGCGACCAGGGCCTGTGCCGCTACAACCCGCCGGTCAGCCAGCCGGAGCCGCAGGGCCACGGCCTGTGGCCGGTCGTCGCCGGCCAGGACTGGTGCGGCCACTTCACCGCCGAGCAGCATCCGGCCGAGTGATCCAATCGGACTGGTTCGCGGTCGATTGATCTGAAACGATCGGTTCGCTCGCGGTCTGCGACCGCACCAAGCTCCTCCGACGAAGTCCGTCCCCCTCTCCCGCCGGAGAGGGGGATTTTTCTCGGCTGTGCTGCAACGGCGAATGTTTCGTCGACTACAGCCGACGAAACACGATCCGCTCCGACTGGGCCGAATTGGGTCTCCGACGCAAAATCGCGGACATGCAACGCCCCTATACCGCCCCCCACAAGAGCCCCGGACATAACGGGTTGCGAGGAGGCGAAGATGATTGTGGCGCGGGTGATCCTGATGAGTGCAATGCTGACGGCCGGCGTCGTCGAGCTGACCAAGACGACGGCCGCGCACCTGGCCGGGGATGCCCGCGGGGCGGTCCCCGCCGGGATGTCCGTGGAAGCGCCCGCCGAGATGCCCCGGGCGCTCCCGGTCTCGACGGCCCCGGCCGCCGGGCGCGCCTGCACGGAGGCGGCCTGGCCCTTCCGGCCCGACACCTGCCTGCAGCCGGAGGGCGCCCCGCAGGGGACCGCGCCGCGCCGGCCGGTGCGGATGATCGAGGAGCTGCGCCCGGCCTCGCCCGTCCGGATGCCCGGCCGGGTCTCGGTCGGATGACGCGGGACACCCCGCGACGAGGCCGCCGACCGCGAGACCGCCATGCCGCATTTCAGCGCCGATCGCCTCGATGCGCTCCTCACCGGCGATCCCGCCGGGCTGGAGGCGCTGCGCGCCCTCTTCGGTGCGGGCCCGAGCCGCTGCACCGGCTGCCGGCCGGCTCCCCTGACCCCCGCCCGTCCGGCGGCGCCGGTCCCCGCCCCCCGGCCGAGGCGGCAGGTCCCCGAAGGCCGGGCGACGAAACGCCGGTCGATGAAAAGCGGTCCTGGCCCGGTCTCCGGGACCCGCGGCCGGACGATCCTGCGGCCGCCGATGCCGGGATGAGGCGGGCCGGCCTCTCCGGGTCCGGCTGGCCCCGGGCGCTGGCAGACCTTGAGAAATAATGCATAGTCGGCACCCGCGGCGGAACGGGACCACGATGCGGGTCGGCCACAAGATCTTCCTGGTCGGCGGTCTGCCGATCGCCATCGCGGCGCTGATCGCGCTCGCGGGCTGGCTCCTGCTCGACCAGGCCGGGAAGGCCCGCGACGGCGCGGTGCTGGCCGGCGCCATCTACCGCACCCTGACCCTGTCGACGACGGTGCGCGACGAGTTCGTGGCGGCGCGCCCGGCCGAGCGCACCGACCATGCCGAGCGCTTCGCCCGCCTGACGGCCGAGTCGGCCGGCTCGCTCGACGACCTGCGCCGCTACGCCCGCACCCCGGATCAGGCCGCCCGCATCGAGGCGGCGCGCGATGCGCTGCGGGACTCGATCGAGCAGATGCAGGCCCTGGTGCGGATCACCCGGGAGAACGACGGGCTGATCGCCGACATGGCCGCCCGCGCCGACGCCCTGGTGAGCCTCGCCGACCAGGCCCGCGACCGCCAGCGCGCCGCCAACACCGACCTCGTCGTCTCCCTCACCGACAAGGCCGCCACCCTGCGCCAGGTCCGCGACGTGGTCGGTGCCGTCAACGAGCTGCGCAGCCTGGTGGCCCGGGCCGAGATCGAGGCCGCCAGAGGCGCCGACAAGGGCGGCGGTGGTGCCGGCGCTGCGCCGTCCACCATGGTCCAATCCACCATGGTTCAAGTGCGCAACGCCGCCCGCGACCTCGCGACGGCGCTCAAGGGCGACCGGCGCGAGCGCGAGGCGGAGGAGCTGCTGATCCTGACCGCCGCCTACGAGGCCTGGCGCGGGGCCGAGGAGCCGCGCCCTCTGGCGGCGGGCGGCACGGTGCCGGAGCACGCGCCGCTCCCCTCCCCGGTCAACGTCCTCGACGAGTGGTGCGAGCGGATCCTCAAGATCGACGGCTCGGCCCAGCGCGCCCTGCACGACGAGGTCACGCAGCTCCTCTCCTACGCGGTGCAGGCCAACGAGACCGAGCAGGCGACCCAGAACATCGCCCTCGAGACCCTCAAGCTCGGCCAGCGCACCGCCGAGGCCCTGCGCCGGCGCGACGTGCCGGCGGCGGCGGCGATGCTGGAGGACGGGCGGCGCCTGTCCGAGACCGCCGCCGCCCTGCCGATCTCGCCGCTGATCCAGGGCGAGATGATCGACGCGATCGACGGCTGGCGCGAGCGCCTCGGCACCACGGTCGAGGGCCTGCGCCGGCAGAACGAGGGCATCGCGGCGATGGACGGCCTCGCCGCGGTGATCGGCGAGACCGCCCGCAGCCTCAACGAGATCTTCATCGACGATGCCGATCGCCTCGGCACCTTCCTCCTGCGCCTCCTGCTCGTCGGCGCCGGCGCCGGCCTGGTGGTCGGCTCGACGGTCGGTCTCGCGGCGGCGCGCTCGATCACCGGACCGCTGCGCCAGCTCCAGCGCAGCATGCTGGTGCTCGCCGCCGATCCGTCCCGGCGCGTGCTGGGAGGGGGCGAAATCGGGGGCAGAGATGTGGGCGAGGCGGTCGGGCGCCGTCGCGACGAACTCGGCGACATGGCGCGCGCCACCGCGATGTTCGTCGAGGAGATCGGCCGGCGCGAGCGCGCCCTGCGCCGAGCCAAGGAGGAGGCCGACCGGACGCTCGCCGAGCTGCGCCAGACCCAGTCCGACCTGATCCAGGCCGAGAAGCTCGCCTCGCTGGGCCAGCTCGTCGCCGGGGTGGCGCACGAGATCAACACGCCGCTCGGCATCGCGCTCACCACCGCGACCCTGGTGCGCGACGAGGCGCGGGATTTCGGCGAGCTGGCAAAGACCGGCCAGCTCTCGCGCTCGCGCCTGTCCCACTTCGTCGAGCGGATGCAGGAGGGCTCGCACCTGCTCACCGCCAACCTCGCCCGGGCGGCGGACCTCGTCCACAGCTTCAAGCAGGTCGCCGTCGACCGCGTGAGCGACGAGCACCGCCGCTTCGCCTTGCGCGAGTGGCTGGGGGAATTGCTGCGCAGCCTCGGCCCGCTCCTGCGCCGCGGCGGGCACCGGCTCGAACTGGAGGGGCCTGAGGCCCGGGATGGGATCGACGGCGGGGAGTTCGAGGTCGACACCCATCCGGGGGCGCTCGCCCAGGTCATCACCAACCTGGTCAAGAACGCGGTGGTGCACGCCTTCGCGGACGGACAGCCGGGGCGCATCGTCGTCGCTGTGTCGCAGGTCGCGGCGCCCCAAGGTGCACTCCCGCAGGGCGCACTCCCTCAGGGGGCGCTTCCGCAGGAGGGCGCCTGGGTGCGCCTCGAGGTGCGCGACGACGGGCGCGGCATCGCGGCGGCGGACCGCGAGCGGATCTTCGATCCGTTCTTCACCACCGCTCGCCACCGTGGCAGCTCGGGGCTGGGCATGCACATCGTCTACAACCTGGTCACCGGGCAGCTGCAGGGCCGCATCGCGGTCGAGAGCCGGGAGGGCAGCGGCACGGTGGTGCGGGTCGAGTTCCCGGCCCGCCTCGCAAAACCGGCTCCCGTGCCGGCATCCGCCCGGGCGGGCGCGGAGACTCGCGTGGCGGCGCAGTAGTGTGCGGCGCAGATTGGGAATTTTTTTCCTTGCCGTGGTGTAGTGACACGGCAGGCATCGTCCGGCGGGCGGAGGACCGCTTCGGCCGGGATGATGGGGCTGGGGCCTGGCGCGGCACCCGATCGGGCGCCGCTCCGGTCCGACGTCGCGGGACGGAAGGCGGGGGAGCGATGCCGGGCAGGACACGACGAGGCGGCAAGCGCTGCCGGGCCGCGGGGCGGCCCCCGGCGCTCCTTCGCGCCGCACCGGCCCTCTTGGCCACCCTCCTCTGCCTCGCCGCGCTGCCGGCCGCGGCCAGGACCCTGGTCTTCTGCTCCGAGGGCAATCCCGAATCGCTCAACCCGCAGCTCGTCACCACGACGACCGGGATGGACGCCGCCTGGCCGGTCTTCGACACCCTGGTGGCGTTCGAGCCCGGCACCACCACGATCCGCCCGAGCCTCGCCGAATCCTGGACGATCTCGCCGGACGGGCGCGACTACACCTTCACCTTGCGGCCCGCCGTCGCCTTCCACCGCAATGCCCGGTTCAAGCCGACCCGGCCGCTCGCCGCCGAGGACGTGGTGTTCTCGATCACCCGGCAATGGCGGGCGGACCACCCGTTCCACGCCGTCTCCGGCGGGCAATACGCGTACTTTCGCGATCTCGGCCTGCCCGAGCTGATCGAGGCGGTCGAGGCGCCCGATCCCCGCACGGTGCGCATCCGCCTGCGCGAGGCCGACGCCACCTTCCTGCCGAACATCGCCATGACCCTCGGGGCGGTCCAGTCGGCGGAATACGCCGCCACGCTCCTGGCGGCCGGCGAGCAGGAGCGCTTCGACCGCGAGCCGATCGGCACCGGGCCGTTCAGCTTCGTGGCGTTCCAGCCCGACGTGGCGCTCCGCTACCGCGTGTTTCCGGACTACTGGGGCGGGCGCCCCGCGATCGACAGCCTGGTCTTCTCGATCACCCCCAACGCGGCGGTGCGGCTGGCCAAGGTCCGGGCCGGCGAGTGCCACCTGATGCCCTTCCCCAACCCGTCCGATCTCGAGTCCATCCGGGCCGATCCGGCCTTGACCCTGATGCGGGAGGAGGAGCTGAACATCGGCTACCTCGCCCTCAACGTGCTGAGACCGCCCTTCGACGACCTGCGGGTGCGCCGCGCCGTCGCGATGGCGATCGACAAGGCGGCGATCGTCGAGGGAATCTACGGCCCGGGCGGCACCGCGGCCCGTTCGCCCCTGCCGCCGAACCTCTGGGGCCACGACCCGACGCTCCGGGACTTAGCCCTCGACCGGCCGGCGGCGCAGAAGCTGCTCGCCGAGGCGGGCTTCCCCTCGGGCTTCGAGGCCGAATTGTGGTATCCGCCGGTGAGCCGGGCCTACAACCCCAACGGCCGGCGCGTCGCCGACATGATCCAGGCCGACCTCGCCCGCATCGGCGTGCGCCTGCGGCTTCTCACCGACGAGTGGAGCGCCTACCGGGCCAAGATGCTGGCCGGCGTGCCGGCGATGGCCCTGTTCGGCTGGACCGCCGACAACGGCGACCCGGACAACTTCCTCGGCGTGCTGCTCGGCTGCATCCCGGCCCGGCCCGGCGGCAGCAACGTCGCCCGCTGGTGCGACCCCGCCTTCGACGCCCTGGTGACCCGGGCCCGGCGCCTGCCCGACCAGGCCGCCCGGGCCGCGCTCTACGTCCAGGCACAAGCCATCTTCGCCCGCGAGGTGCCGTGGGTGCCGATCGCCCACTCGGCGGTGTTCGTCGTCGCGCGGCGCGAGGTGACGGGCTACCGGATGGACCCCCTCGGCCGGCACCTGTTTCGCGGCGTCGGGCTGAGCGGGTCCGAATCCCGCGGGGCCTCAGGCCTCCGGCCTCAGGGCGCTGCGGGTTCCGTGCCGTAGGCCTGCGCCATCTCGCCGATCGCCGCGAGCTTGGCGTGGTAGGCCGACCAGTCGTCGGCGGCCGCGATCGGCGCCCACAGGGCCTCGACCTCGTCGATCAGCATCGTGCAGGGCGTCTCCTTCGCGAAGTACGGATGGTCGAGCCGCGCCGCCGGATCGGGCGAGAGCGGTTCGAGCGCCCGGCGCACCCGCGCGAAGCCTTCACCCGTGTAATGCGCCGCGGCCGGGCTGCGGGCCGCCCGCGCCTCGCTCGCCAGCCCGCCGTACCAGTCGAAGAAGACCTGCTCGAACGGCGCCCGGCTCTGCTGCAGGAAGGCCCAGAACGCGCCGACGAGGGCGTGCATCGCCGTCTCGTCCGCCGGCACCGCGAGGCCGAGGCGGCGCAGGATCGCACCCGCGAAGGCCTCCTGCAGGGCCGGGCCGTAGGCGTCCATGGCGCTCCCCAGCCGCGCCTCGTCGGAGAGCGGCAGCAGGCATTCGGCGAGCCGCGCCAGGTTCCACCCCAGGGCCTCCGGCTGGCGGCCGAACGCGTAGAGGCCGTGTTCGTCGAAATAGGCGGCGGTGAAGGCCGGATCGTTCACCGGGGCGAAGCGCCAGGGGCCGTAATCGAAGCTCTCGCCGGTCACGTTGATGTTGTCGGTGTTGAGCACGCCGTGGACGAAGCCCGCCGCCATCCATTGCGCGCCCATCCGGGCAACCCTTCGGCAGACATCGGCGAGGAAGGCCGCCGCCCGGTCGCCCGGGTCGTCGCGCCAGACGTCCGGCCGGTAGGTGCGGATCGTGTGGTCGAGGAGCCGGAGCAGGTTGTCGCGGTCGTCGTAGGCGCGGAAGCGCTGGAACGTGCCGATGCGGAGATGCGAGTGGCTGAGCCGCACCAGCACCGCCGAGCGGGTCGGCGACGGCTCGTCGCCGCGGATCAGCGCCTCCCCGGTCTCGATCAGGCTGAACGACTTCGAGGTCTCGACGCCGAGCGCCTCCAGCATCGTGGTCGCCAGCACCTCGCGCACCCCGCCCTTGAGCGTCAGGCGTCCGTCGGCGGTACGCGACCACGGCGTCTGGCCGCTGCCCTTCGTGCCGAGATCGAGCAGGCGCCCGTCCCGGAGGTCGTGGAGTTGGGCGAACAGGAACCCGCGGCCGTCGCCGAGATCCGGGTTGTAGCTGCGGAACTGGTGGCCGTGGTAGCGCAAGGCCAGCGGCTCGGGAAAGCTGCCCGGCAGGGGTTGGAACCGGCCGAAATGCGCGATCCACTCCTCGTCCGTGAGGGCGCCCAGGCCGACGCGCTCGGCCCAGGGCTGGTTGCGGTGGCGCAGGATATGGGCCGGGAAGCGGGCGGGCGCGACGACGTCGTAGAAGTCGGGGCCGAGATCGGCGTGACGGCGCGACGGGCGAAGGGAGGGGGCCGGCATCGGGACCTCGGCGGACGGAAGGGGGTGAGTGAAGCACGGGAGCAGGACAGGCAACGCGTCGCGGCTTCGGCGGGGTCCCGCGCGGATGCACCCGTGGTGTTGGACCCCTGCCCGTGTCGCGCGGGGCCGTGCTCGCGGGTACGAGACCGTGCTCATACGCCACAGTGATGCGCGATGGACACGGGGAAAAGATGCCGAATCGGGCTGTCAATCCGCGCCGCGACGTGAGAAAGTAACCCCCGTCATCGCCACGCGTGGCAGATCCGCCTTGCGGTACGGTCTGAGTTGCGTCAGGAGTGTGGCGGTCATCTTGGTCACCGCAGCCGGGAATGGAACGATCTCGAGGCGTCGGCTGTCAGGCACAGAGCGCACCGGGGTACAAGGGTGGTCGGCGGTTTTTACGTTTTGGCGAGCTTCTAATGGGACGTGGTCGTGATTTCAGGGAGCCGCGCCGTCGCGGCTTCGACGAGGGTGGTGGCGAGCCGCGGTGGCCTGACCAGGCGCCGCAGGGCAGCAGCTACGGCGGTGGCTACGGTGGCGGTGGCGGCGGCTACGGTGGTGGCGGCGGTGGTGGTTACGGCGGCGGCGGCTTCGGCGGCGGCGGCGGTGGCTTCGACCGCGGCGGACCGCGCGGCGCTGCCCCCTCGGGGCCGGAGCGTGACGCGACGGTCAAGTGGTTCAACAAGGAGAAGGGCTTCGGCTTCGTCGAGCTCGGCGACGGCTCGGGCGACGCCTTCCTCCACATCCGCGCCGTCGAGGCGGCCGGTCATGCCGATCTGATGCCGGGCACCCGCCTGACCGTCCAGACGGCGCAGGGCCAGAAGGGCCCGCAGGTGACCAACATCACCAGCGTGGACACCAGCACGGCCGAGGCTCCGGTCCGTCGCGATCCCCGTCCGCCGCGCAGCGGCGGCTTCGGTGGCGGCGGCTTCGGCGATCGTCCCGAGCGCGGTGGCGGCGGTGGCCGCTTCGCCTCCGGTCCGTCGACCGAGATGAGCGGCACCGTGAAGTGGTACGACCCCGCCAAGGGCTTCGGCTTCGTCTCGGTGAATGACGGCGGCAAGGACGTCTTCATCCATCGCTCGGCGCTCGCCCGCGCCGGCCTCGAGTCCCTCGCCGAGGGCCAGCCCGTCACCATGGGCGTGGTCGAGGGCATGAAGGGCCGCGAGGCTCAGAGCATCAGCGTGGACTGATCCTCGGTGCGTTGTCGCACGAGTGATCGATCGACACGGACGGAGCGGTGGCCCCTGGCCACCGCTCCTTTCCGTTTGTGCGCCGTCCTGATCGGTCTCGCCGTGGCGGGTGCCCTGTCCGGCCCGGCGGCGGCGGAGGACTTCACCGGCTTCTATGCCGGGGTCAATGCGGGCTACGGCTGGGGCAAGGCGCATCGCGAGGGCAGGACGCCCGGCACGCCCCTCCCCGCCTGGGACAAGCCGCAGGACGCCGACGGCCTGCCGCCGAGCGCCGCCCGGGCCGCCGACCGCAATCCCGCTCTGTCCGGGTCGAGGAGCGGCGCGCGCTGAGCGTGCGGGCCGCGCGGCTGTTTTCGCGGGGCGGCCGGTCGGCGCGGGCGCTTCACGCGTCGTACTGCTTCAGAACCGCGACCTCCGCGAAGGGGGCCGGCCACAAGACGATCCGGTACTGGTCCTGGCCGTCGAGACCGTCCGGGCTGATCGTGCCGAGGCCGCCATGCTCGACCCTCACCCGGTAGGTGCCGGGAGTCACCGGGACGACGTCGACCGACCCGCCCGTGCATTCATGGATCTCCAGCCGCCCGGAGGGAAGGGCGAGGCTCGCCTCCGCGACGTGATCCCAGCGATCCAGGTCGAGGGGCGGGGCGTCCGATACGACCTCGATCTCGACGGGCACTTCCATGTTCCGCTCGGGCTGGACGACGACCACGTGGGGCGCCGCCTTGATCCGGCGGGCGACGTCCGCGTCGGTGAAGTCCGTCGGCGCATCGGGACTCGTCCCGTGATCCCACAGGTAGAACTGATGGTAGTCGGCGACGATGCGGTACTGCCTGACCATCGCGTGGATTCCGTGCACCGCTGAGCCGATCGGCGGCTCGCGTCGAAAAATGCTGTAGGGCGACGCTGCCGCGGGGCAAGCGCAGGCGTGCGGAACCGCCGCGCTTGTGGCATGGTGCCGGCCGAACCCAACCGGGCTCGGGACCCCTCCACCATGACCAGTGTTCACGACGTCACCCCGGACCAGCTGCGCGGGCTGGAAGCTGCCGGCGAGGCCGCGCTCAACGCCGCGCTCGGCCGCCTCTCGGCCCGCGAGCGCGAGGCCTACTGGGCCTCGGTGCGCCGCGCCTACAACGCGCCCTACAACGACGCGGTGAAGAAGCCGCGGACGGGAAGCGCGGCCGCGCGGGCCTGACGGCCGGATCCGCCCGCGAGCGGGGCGGCGTCTCGTCCTGACCCGCCTCGGTCCACCGGAAACAGGTGCGATTCATGAAGACAGCCGCGATCTCCGTCCTGCTGCTGCTGGCCGGCGCGACGCCCGTTCTGGCGCAGTCCTGCGACGAGTTCTGGTATCAGCGGAACATGATCTTCAAGGAGGCGGGCTACTGCTTCAAGACCGCCAAGGCGATCCGGAACTTCGGCAATGCCGGCTGCCGCTACGACGATCAGGCCGACGTGCCTCTGTCCGCGCGGCAGCGCGCCGAGATCGCCGAGATCGCCTCGATGGAGCGGGCGATGCGGTGTGCCCCGTGATCGCATCAACCCTCCCCCTCTGCGGGGGAGGGCGCCCGGCGTAGCCGGGCGGGAGAGGGGAACCACGCTTCCGGAGAGGTCGCGACCCCGATGAAGGGCGCCCCCTGGAACAGCGTCGCGCTGCCCCCTCCCGGCCCCTGCCGACGCGGGGACCACCCTCCCCCGATCCAAGTCGGGCTTGCTGACTTGGGCACGTGGATGCGGATCTCGGGCAAGCCCAAGATCCGTGGGGGAGGGTTCGCGTTGCGGCCCTCGCAGAAGCGGAGGCAGGCGCAAAGGGCGCCCGCTCCTCCTCACTTCGCCTTGTTGGCCCGCTCGATACCCTCGAGGATCAAGCGCTGCGCCTCGGCCTTGTCGCCCCAGCGCACGATCTTGACCCACTTGCCGGGCTCGAGATCCTTGTAGTGCTCGAAGAAGTGCTGGATCTGGTGGATCGTGATGTCGGGCAGGTCGGTGTAGTTCTCGATCCGGTCGTAGCGCTTGGTCAGGTTGCGCGACGGGACGGCGATGATCTTCTCGTCCTCGCCGGCATTGTCCTCCATCACCAGCACGCCGACCGGGCGCACGCTCATCACGGCGCCGGGGACGATCGCCCGGGTGTTGGCGATCAGCACGTCGCACGGGTCGCCGTCGCCCGACAGCGTGTGCGGAATGAAGCCGTAGTTCCCCGGGTAATGCATCGCGGTGTAGAGGAACCGGTCGACGATCAGCGTCCCGGCCTCCTTGTCCATCTCGTACTTGATCGGCTCGCCGCCGACCGGAACCTCGATGACGACGTTGACGTCTTCGGGCGGGTTCTTGCCGATGGAGATGGCATCGAGGCGCATGAGCAAACTCCCTGCAAGGGCGCGAATGCCCCTGAATGGCGCGGTCCTGAGTGTCTCTCACGAAGCTTCCACGGTCGCCGCCGTTGCTCGCCGTGGCGGCGTCAGCGCAGCAGGAGCTTCGTGAGGTGCACTTAGAGGGACGCGGGCGCCCGCACAAGCGCCGGGACGCAACGGTCGCCGTGACAGTCGAGGACAAGTTCCGCCGCGGCCGGGCGGCGGGCGACGACCGTCGCCCCCGCGCCCGCTGCTGCAGATGACCCCGGATTGGGCAGTCGCCCGCCTCCGTGGTCACCGAAGAGGCAGGACCGCTCCGCCGGGGAGCCGCTCCCTTCCGTCAGCCGAACAGGTAGGCGACCTTGTGCAGGTCGGCGCCGGCGATGCGGTCGGTCGCCTCGGCCACTACGCGCCCGCCCATCCGCTCGTAGAAGTCCCGCGCCCGATCGTTCTCGGCGAGCGACCACACCGCGACCCGGCGCACGTCCCGGTCGGCGAGGTCGTTGCGCACCGCCCGGAACAGCCGGGTGCCGTAGCCGAGACCCTGGTAGGTCGGCGCGAGATAGATCTCGTCGATCTCGCCCTCGGCCTTCAGCCCCCGGTCGCGGCAGCGGCCGTAGGAGACGTAGCCGATGACGCTCTCACCCAACTCCAGCACCACCAGCGGCCGGTTGCGGCCGATGGTGGAGCGCCACCAGCGCGGCCCGCGCCGGGCCAGCATCCGGTCGAGGGCGACGCCCGGGATGATGCCCTGATAGGCCTCGCGCCAGGCGGCGTCGAAGATCTCCGACAGCATCCCGGCATCCTGGTCCCGGGCCCGGCGAATGCTGACGACCTGAGTGCTCACGGCCTTCCCCCTCGATTGTTAAAGCATTGTCCGACGAGGCGGATACCCGCCCGTCGAAGAAAATGCGGCAAAATCAAAGACCTAGAGCACCAGCCGATTGCAACGCGATCGGCTGGTGCTCTACCCGACGGATCGCGTCCCTACGATGCGGGGGAGGCGTCGCAAGCGCAATGCCAGGCTTGTGCGCCGGCTCATCTCCGGCGGCGTCGTTGCGGCCGGGTCACGCGGCTGATAGAGCGGCACGCTGCGCGTCACGCGAATCGCGTATTTTTCCTTGAAGCCAGGCGCCCTCCCCTTCGTGCTCAACCGTTTCCTTCCGCCCGAGACCCGCTACGCGCGCCGCATGGCCCGCATCGCCCGCTGGGAGCAGCCGATCGCCGGCCCGGGCGGCCGCCTGCGCGCCTGGGCCAACATGCTGCTGATCGACCACGGCGTGATCCGGCTGGCCTATCTCAACCGGCACCGGATCGGGCGCGGGATGGTCTGGCGCTCGGCCCAGCCGGCGCCCCACGATCTCGCCTGGTTCCGGCGCCAGGGCGTGCGCACGATCATCTCGCTGCGCGGCGGGCGCGAGCACGGCTCCTGGCAGCTCCAGCGCGAGGCCTGCGAGCGCGAGGGGCTGCAGCTCGTCGAGTTCGTGATGCGCTCGCGCGAGGCGCCCGACCGGGCGACGCTGCTCGCCGCCAAGGACTTCTTCGCCGGCCTCGCCTATCCGGCGGTGCTGCACTGCAAGTCCGGCGCCGACCGGGCGGGGCTGGCCGCCGCGCTCTACCTGATCCTGCACGAGGGCCGGCCGGTGCGCGAGGCGGCGCGCCAGCTCTCGGCGAAGTTCGGCCATTTCCGCTTCGCCAAGACCGGCATCCTCGACGCGTTCTTCGAGCGCTATCTCACCGAGGGCGAGCCGAAGGGCCTGAGCTTCCTCGACTGGGTGGAGCACGTCTACGACCCGGAGGCGCTCAAGCGCGACTTCCGCGCCGGGCTGTGGTCGGACCTGCTGGTGGACCGGCTGCTGCGGCGGGAGTGAGACGAGAACCGGACGATGATGTCCGGTTCTCGTCTCACAAGCCCCCGCGGCGCATGAGCGAAGGCAGCACCGGGCTCACCCCCGCGTCGTCAGCAGCACCCCCGCCCCGATCGCCAGGATGGCCCCGACATGGAGCGGGTCCGGCACCTCGCCGAGGACCGGGATCGCCAGCAGGGTCGCGATCACCGGCACCAGGGCGGTGAAGGCCGGGGTGCGCCGTCCGATCAGCGCCAGCGAGCGGTTGAAGGCGATGAGCGCCACCACGCTCACCATCACCCCCTGGTAGACCGCCTGGATCGCCACCTCGGCCATCGGCGCCTGCGCGAGCCGCGACACGCCCGAGAGCAGGTAGAGCGGGATGTAGGTGACGAGCGAGCCGACGCAGATCAGCGCGGTGGCGTCGACGGCCGAGAGACGCGAGCGGCGCATCCGCACCGTGCCGGCGGCCCAGATCAGGGCCGCGGTCAGGAAGATGGCGTAGCCCAGGAGTTCGTCGGCATCGCGAAAGCCGCCGGCCAGGGTGAGGGCGCCCGCAGCGATCAGCCCGAGGCCGGCCAGCGCCAGGCGCCCCGGCCGGTCGCGCAGCACGAGGGCGCCGAGGAGGGCGGCGAAGAGCGGCATCGTGCCGGGCGTCAGCGCCGCGCCGTGGCCTGCGGGAGCAAAGCGCAGGGCGGTCGAGATCAGCAGCGCGAACGGCGCGCCTTGGGAGACGAACAGCACCGCCCCGTCGAGGACGGTCGCGCGGTTGAGGCGCAGCCCGCGCAGCCGCAAGAGCAGCACCGGCAGCAGCACGAGGCCGCCAATGCCGAAGCGCAGGGCCACGAGGTCGGCCGGGCCGAGCACGCCCCCCGCCCCCACTGCCCGGCGGGTGATGACGAACCACCCGCCCCACAGGCTGACGGCGAGGAGCGCGAAGGCGACGCCCTCCGCGAGGCGCCGCCCGGCGGGCGCCTCGGTGGCGAGCGGCCTCACGACGCCTGCGCCGCGGAAGCGGGTTCCCGGTCGTCGGCGAGCTGGAGCCGGTGCAGCCGGGCGTAGGTGCCGCCCCGGGCGATCAGCGCGGCGTGGCTGCCGGTCTCGGCGATCCGGCCGCCCTCCATCGCGACGATCAGGTCGGCGTCGCGCACCGTCGAGAGGCGGTGGGCGATGACGAGCGTGGTCCGGCCCCGCATCAGCCGGGTCAGGGCCGCCTGGACCGCTTGCTCGGATTCGGCGTCCAGCGCCGAGGTCGCCTCGTCGAGGAGCAGGATCGGCGCGTCGCGCAGGAAAGCGCGGGCGAGGGCGATGCGCTGGCGCTCGCCGCCCGACAGCCGGTTGCCGGCGGGCCCGACCCGGAAGTCGTAGCCCTCAGGCCTCGCGGTGATGAAGCCGTGCGCCGCGGCGTCCCGCGCCGCCGCCTCGATCTCGTCCCGGCTCGCGCCCTCGCGGCCGAAGGCGATGTTCTGCGCGATGGTGTCGTCGAACAGCACCACGTCCTGCGACACCACCGCGACGGCGCGGCGGAGCGAGGCCAGCGTCACGTCGCGCACGTCCTGCCCGTCGATCGCGACCCGGCCTTGCCCGACGTCGTAGAGCCGCGGCACCAGGGAGAGCAGCGTCGACTTGCCCGAGCCCGAGCGGCCGACGAGGGCCGTGGTGCGCCCGGCCGGTACGGTCAGGTCGATGCCCTCCAGCGCCGGCGCGTCGTCGCGGTAGCGGAAGTGCACGCCCTCGAACCGGACCTCGCCGCCGGAGACCGTGAGAGCCGGCGCGCCCGGCTTCTCCCGGATCGTCGGCGCCTCGTCCATCAGCGCGAAGGTGCGCGACAGGGCAGCGAGCGCCTCCTGGAGGATGGCGTTGAGGTTGCCGAGCGCCCGGGCCGGCTGGGCGGCGAGCAGGAGCGCCGCGACGTAGCCGGTGAAGTCCCCCACCGTCTTCTCGCCCGAGAGGATGCGGTGGCCGATGAAGGCGAGCACGCCCGCGACCGCGAGCCCGCCGCCGACCTCCAAGAGCGGGTCGAGCCGGCCGCGGGCATTGGCGGCCTTCATCTTCAGGCGGCGCACCTCGTCGAGGGCGTCGCGGGTGCGGCCCTTGAGGTAGCCCTCGAGGCCGTAGGTCTTGGCGACCCGGATCCCGGCCAGGCTCTCGCTGATCAGGCTCGCGGTGACGCCGACCTGCTCCTGGGTCGAGGTCGAGACCCGGCGCAGCTTCTTGCCGATCCGGGCGATCGGCCCGGCGACGAACGGCACCGTGACCCCGGCGACGAGGGTCAGCCAGGGATCCATCCACACCATCGCGCAGACCAAAGCCACCAGCATCGCCACGTCGCGCAGGAGCACGGTGGAGATCCGCGTCAGCGCCTCCTTGATGAAGGCGAAGTCGGTGGTGAAGCGCTGCGTCAGGCTCGCCGGGCTCTCGCGGCCGATCTGGGCCAGGTCCTGCTCGATCATGTGGCCGTAGAGCGCCGCCTGCATGTCGGCCTCGATCCGGGTGACGACCCGGTTGGTCAGCACCGTCTGGCCGAGCAACGCGAAGCCCCGCACCGCGGTGACGGCGATCACCAGCACCGGACCGTAGGCGAGCGCCCCGGCATCCTTGGCGTCGAAGGCGTCGAAGGCGGCCTTGATCAGGGTGGGATAGAAACCGGTGGCGGCGCCGATCACCGCGATCAGCACCAGCACGATCGCCAGCGTGCCGGCATGCGGCCGCAGCCAGTCGCGCCACAGCCGGGTGAGCAGCGGCAGCATGTCGCCGGAGAGGAGGGGGCGCCGCGCCATGATGCTCGCTTCGTCCGTGGAATCGGACGCCGCGCTAGCACGGGGGTTGCGGTGCGGCAATTCGGGGCGGCGCGCGTCTGGGCTGCGGCGGCGCGCGAGGGTTACGCGAGCCCGGACAATTGCCGCCTGCCCGTCAAGGCCGTGTCAAAGCCTCGGCGTGCAGATTGCCCGGCGACACGGAGACTCCACCAGCATGGCCCTGCATCGCGTTCACCGGACCGCCCTCGCCGTCGGTCTCGCGCTCGCGGGGCCGGTGCCTGCCCTCGCTCAGGCACGGGCGGGCTACGCCGAAGCGGAATCGCGCTTCGCCTTCATGGAGACCGAGCGGCGGGTGCGGGTGCAGACCTTGCTGACCGCCGCAGGCTACTGGACCGGCATGCCCAACGTCACGTTCGGGCAGCGGCTGTTCGAGGCGATCGCGCAGTTCCAGGGCGAGAACGGCTTCCGGCCGACCGGCTGGCTCGACGGCGCACAGGTCGCCCGGCTGCGGGAGCTGGCGAGCCCGAAGCTCGCGCTCTGGGGCCTGAGGACGATCGCGCATCCCCTCCGCCCGGTCGCGATCTGGGCGCCGATGGGCCTCGGGCTCACGGCCCAGCGCACGTCTCGCGGCCTCGATCTCAAGGACCCGGGCGGGCGGCTCTCCCTCGCCTACAACTTCCTGCCGGACGTCACAGTCGCGGAGGCGTATGCCTCGACGCTCGAGAGGCTCCGGCGCGAGGGCGCCACCGTCGACTACAAGGTGCTGCGGCCGGACTTCTTCGCCCTCTCGGCCGCGCGGGACGGTACCGAGATCTACATGCGCTACCACCGCGACGGGTCGGGTGCGCTCGGCTTCGCCCTGCGCTGGGAGACGCGGGCGACCGACCTGTCCGCCGAGCGCATCGCGGTCCTGCTCTCCGCCTCGCTGTGGTCGGCGATGACGCCGGACGCGCCTCCCATCCCGCTGCCCGACTTCGTCGCGCCCGAGCCCCGCATGCTCGCCCAGCCGCCGGTCCAGACCGCGCCGCCGGCCATGCCACCCCCGCCGGCCTCTCCGGTCGTGCCGCCTGCCGCCCCTCCGAGCCCGTCCGCCGGAAAGCCGAGCGGCAGTTCCGGCAGCGGCTTCTTCGTCGGCCGGGCCGGCGAGGTGCTGACCAACGCGCACGTGGTCGAGGGGTGCGGACGGGTCGAGGTCCGCGGCCCGCTCGGGAGCGTGCCGGCCCAGGTCGTCGCCCGCGACCCGGCCAACGACCTCGCGATCCTGCGCACCGGCCTCACGCCCCCGAAGGTCGCGGGCCTGCGCACCGGCATCCGCCTCGGCGAGCCGGTGGCGGCCTTCGGCTATCCCCTCGCCGGCATGCTCTCGACCTCGGGCAACTTCACCCTCGGCAACGTGACGGCGCTGACCGGGCTCGGCGACAACACCAGCTACCTGCAGGTCTCGGCGCCGGTGCAGCCGGGCAATTCCGGCGGGCCGCTCCTCGACGGCAACGGCAACCTGATCGGCGTGGTGACGGCGAAGCTCAACGCCCAAAAAATGATGAATATCAACGGCGACATCCCGCAGAACGTCAACTTCGCCCTGAAGGGCATGGTGGCGGCGAACTTCCTGGACAGCAACGGCGTCACCTTCACGCCGGGATCAGCCACGGCCCCGATGGCGCCGGCCGACCTCGCCGACCACTCCAAGGCGATGAGCGTCTTCGTCACGTGTCGGTAGTCACTTGCCGGTCATCACCGGCCGGTGAGCCTGGCCTCTTGATGCATCATCGCCAGCGCCGCGTGGATCACGGTCGCGCCGCCGATCGGGGCGAGGAACCACAAGAGCACGTTGACGACGATGATCCAGACCAGCACCCGCTCCTGGCGCCCGGTCAGCCTGGGCCGGGGCGGGCGCGGCGGCGGCTCCCAGGGCGGCCGCCATCCTCCCTCGACGAACATCGGCGCCTCCGCGCGGGCCTATGCCCACGGAAGGTAGGAGGCCGGGGCGGTACTGTCAGTGCGGCGTGTTGTGCCCGACGGCACGCTCGGACCTGGGGCTCGATCAGCCGCGCGGCGCGAGGGGCGGCCCGCCACCCGGAGCGGAGGGTCAGGCCGCTCGCAGGGACGCCGCCGCGGCCTCTGCCCTGGCGCGCACCCAGGCGCGGCGCGGCCAGCCCGCCAGGAGCACGATCGGGAGGCATGCGAGCGAGAGCAGTGAGAGGCGTGCCGAGATCGCATCGCTCGATCGCAGACCCGCCAAGCCGAAATACCCGAACATCAAGCCCGTGGTCAGGACGTGCGTCACGATGCAGGCGGACGACGGCAGACGCAGCACCCCGTAAAGGGTTGGGAGCACCGTGCGGTAGAGGTCGAGAAGCGCGACGATGACCGGCGGCGTCAGGACGACGCAGACGACCCACGGAGGAAGGCCGAGCCCCTGGCAGAGATGGCCGATGTCGCCTTGCGCGAACGTGCGGATGGGCACGTAGTCGAAGACGTTGGCGAGGTTCATGAACAGGAACCAGTAGACGAGCAGTCCCCCGAGCCCGGTCAGGGCGGTCGGCGTGCGCAGCAGAATGTGTCGCGCGACGAGATAGAGGCCGCCATTCAGGATGAGCGGTCCCGTGGCGGCGACGAGCGCGACGGCCGTGCCCCGCCCGGCGGCGAAGGCGCTGGCATAATCGACGTTCTCGCCGATGCCGTGCAGGGTGAGGGCGTTCATGAGCGTCACCGGTCCCCACCGCAGCGACCCGGGCGTGGCTTTCAGCCCGAGAAGCCACGCCACCCCCGAATGCCCGTATTCGTGGACAAGCACGGCCGCGTGATGGGCGAGAACGAGGATGGGCAGGGACGCGAGCAGGACGACCGGTCCCGATACGCGCGACCGCGCCATGGGCGCGGGAAGCGGCCTGCGGTCCACGAGAAAGGCCTTTCCCCGGGCCAAGACGAGGACACGGCTTCTAACGTCGGGTGCCTGACCCTCTGCAGCCCTTCGCTCGAGGCGAGCCGACCGGGCTCGGCCCCTCAGCCCTTGTCGCGCATCAGCCGGGCCTTGTCGCGCTGCCAGTCGCGCTCCTTGGCGGTCTCGCGCTTGTCGTGGAGCTTCTTGCCGCGCCCGAGCCCCAGCTCGACCTTCGCCCGGCCGCGCTCGTTGAAGTAGATCTTCAGCGGCACCACCGTGTAGCCCTCGCGCTGGGTCGCGCCGATGAACTTGTCGATCTGGCGGCGGTGCAGCAGCAGGCGGCGGGGCCGCTTGGTGTCGTGGTTGAAGCGGTTCGCCTCGAGGTATTCGGGGATGTAGGCGTTGAACAGCAGGAGGTCGTTGCCCGACGGCCCGGCGAAGGCCTCGCCGATCGTCGCCTTGCCGCCGCGCAGGGATTTCACCTCGGTGCCCGTCAGCGCGATGCCCGCCTCGACCGTGTCGGTGATCTCGTAGTTGAAGCGGGCCTTCCGGTTGTCGGCGACGACGCGGTTCTTCGGCTCGGGTTTCTTGGCCATCGGGCGGCGGAGGTCCTCGGAAGCGGGCAGCGGGAGCCGGCAGGCCCCCGCCCTCATATAAGGCGCGGCTCAGCCGTTGGTGAGGCCGGCATGGCGCAGCGCCCCGTCGACGAGGCCGCGCGTCCCCTCGCCCACCGGCACCATCGGCAGGCGCACGTCCTCGCGCATCAGGCCGAGGCGGGCCAGCGCGTACTTGGTCGGCGACGGGTTGGTCTCGGCGAAGAGGTGGGTGTGGAGCGGCATCAGCCGGTCCTGGAGCGTGAGCGCCGTGCGGTAGTCGCCCGACAGGCAGGCCTCCTGGAAGTCGGCGCAGAGGCGCGGCGCGACGTTCGAGGTCACCGAGATCGTGCCGTGGCCGCCATGCGCCATGAATCCCAGAGCGGTCGCATCTTCGCCAGAAAGTTGGACGAAGTCTTCGCCCATGGCTTGGCGTTGCAGGCTGACCCGGGCGACGTTGGCGGTGGCGTCTTTCACCCCGGCGATGTTCGGCAGCTCGAAGAGCCGGGCCATGGTGTCGACGCTCATGTCGATCACCGAGCGACCGGGGATGTTGTAGATCAGGATGGGAATGCCGACCGCATCGTTCACCGCCTTGAAGTGCTGGTACAGCCCTTCCTGGGTCGGCTTGTTGTAGTAGGGCGTGACGATGAGCAGCGCGTCCGCGCCGGCCTTCTCCGCATGACGGGACCGCTCGATCGCCTCCGCGGTGGAGTTCGAGCCGGCGCCGGCCACCACCGGCACCTTGCCGGCGGCCTCGTCGATGCAGGCCTCGACCACCCGGTCGTGCTCGGCGTGGCTGAGCGTCGGGCTCTCGCCGGTGGTGCCGGTGGGCACCAGGCCGTGGGTGCCGTTCTCGATCTGCCAGGCGACGAAGGCCCGGAAGGCGTGCTCGTCGAAGGCGCCGTCGCGGAACGGCGTCACCAGGGCGGTGAGCGAGCCCCTCAGGCGCTGCGAAGTCTGCGTCGACGTCATGGTGGCGTTCCTCGCCCGGTCGGGGCGACGCCCCCGGGATCTCTGGTTGGGAGGCCGGTCCGCATGCCGATCTTGAGAGGGATCCAGCTCTGGGGGACCAACAACTCGGCCGTCCGGCGTCCGACACATAGGACCTTCGGGGCCTCGGCGCAAACGCTCCGGCGCACGCCGCGTCGCGCGCAAACGCTCACGTCCAGCCTCGCGTTCCGGCACGACCGGGCGCCAGGGTTAATCGCTTCTTAACGCGGCGCCCGCACGATGGGCGTCCGGTCTTTCGAGCTCTCCAGGGGAACGGGAACCATGCTGCTCTCGCCTCGACGGCGCCGCTTCGCGGTCCTCGCCCTCACGGTGTCCGGCGCCGCGCTGACCTCGCTGTCGGCGCTCGGCGGCTCGACCGTGACGGCTCCGCCGGAGGCTCCGGCCGCCGCGGCGGCCCTTCCCGGGACGACGTTGCCGGGGACGACCCTGCCGGCGCCAACCGCCCGCGCGGTCGAGCGGGTCGACGAGGACGGCCAGCGCGCGGGCGCGGCGGCCGAGCGGCTGCCCGCGACGGCCGCGTCCTTCGCCGCCGCCGACCCGGAGGTGCCGATCCCCTTCCCCGCCCCGGACGCGGCGATCAACCCTCCTGCCCCGGTGCCGAGCGTGCCCGATCCGGGCCGGCCGGTGCTCGGCATCGAGGTCGACGGCCCGGCCCTGCGCAGCGCGGTCGAGGCCTACCGGCGCGGCCAGGTGAGCGAGGGCGACCGGATCCGCGACGGGCTCAAGGACCCGGCCGCCCGCGCGCTCCTCGACTGGGCGGCGATCCGCGCCGGGGCCGGCATCGGCTTCGAGCGCACGGTCGCGTTCATCCGCGACAACCCGGACTGGCCGGTCGGCGCCGTCCTGCGCCGGCGCGCCGAGGAGGCCCTGCTCTCGCAGCGCAAGTCCCCGTCCCTGGTGCGGTCCTACTTCGCCGCGCGCCGGCCGCAGAGCGCGCCGGGCAAGTTCGCCCTCGCCCTCGCCTTCAAGGCCGACGGGCTTTCCGAGGACGCCGCCGGCCTGGTGCGCGACCTGTGGCGCGAGGACACGTTCGGCCGCACCCTGGAGCTGAGGGTCCTCGACGCCTTCCCGGGGTTGATCGGCGAGATCGATCACCGCTACCGCATGGAGCGGGCGCTGATGCGGGAGGACTGGGACACCGCCGGCCGCGCCGCGGCTTACGCCGGCAAGGCCTACGGCACCCTGGTGCGCGCCCGCCGCGCCGTCGAGGCGAAGGCCGCCAATGCCGGCTCCGCCCTCGACGCGGTGCCGCCGAGCCTGCGGCAGGATTCCTCCTACCTCTATTCCCGTGCCCAGTACTTCCGCCGCCTCGACCGGCCGGCGGAGGCCGCCGCCGTGATGGCCCAGGCGCCGCGCAACCCCGAGGTTCTGGCCGATCCCGACGAGTGGTGGATCGAGCGCCGCATCGTCGCCCGCAAGCTCCTCGATGCCGACGACGCCAAGGCGGCCTACGCGGTCGCTGCCGGCCACAGCGCCCGCACGGTCGAGAAGCGCATCGAGGCCGAGTTCCACGCCGGCTGGATCGCGCTCCGCTTCCTCCACGACGCCACCCTCGCGGCGACGCATTTCGCCACTGCCGCGGCGATCGCCGAGACGCCGATCTCGGTGGCGCGCGCCGCCTACTGGCAGGGCCGCGCCGCGGAAAGCCTGGGCCAGGCCACGGAGGCGAGAGCCTTCTACGAGCGCGCGAGCGCCCAGCCGATCGCCTATTACGGCCAGCTCGCCCGGGCGAAGCTCGGCCAGTCGTCCCTGGCCCTGCGCCCGTGCAGCACCCTCGACGAGACTGCCCGCACCGCCTTCGAGAACCGCAACGCCGTGCGGGCCCTGCGCCTGCTGGCGGCCGCCGGCCTCAAGGAGCTGATGCTGCCGCTCTACATGGACTTCGCCCAGCGGCTGAGCGAGCCGGCCGAGCTCAACGCCCTCGGCGACGTCGCGATGTCGCTCAACGATCCCCGCGCCCTCGTGGCGATCGGCAAGACCGCGGTGCAGCGCGGCCTGCCCCTCGACCGGCACGCCTACCCGACCAACGGCATCCCGGCCTACGAGGCCTCCGCGGCGGTGCCGCAGGTCGAGCGCGCGATGGTCTTCGCCATCGCCCGGCAGGAGAGCCAGTTCGACCCGCGGGCGCAGTCGAGCGTCGGGGCCCGCGGCCTGATGCAGATGATGCCGGCCACGGCGCAGCGCACCGCCCGCCGGGTCAGCGCCGCCTTCGACACCGACCGGCTGACCAGCGACCCGGCCTACAATGCCCGCCTCGGCCAGGCCCATCTCGGCGAGCTGATGGAGGATTGGCGCGGTTCCTACATCCTCGCCTTCGCCGCCTACAATGCCGGCGGCGGCAACGTGAAGAAGTGGATCGACGCCTACGGCGATCCCCGCAACCCGGGCATCGACCCGGTCGACTGGGTCGAGCGCATCCCCTTCACCGAGACCCGCAACTACGTCCAGCGGGTGACCGAGAATCTGCAGGTCTACCGCAACCGCCTGGCCGAGGCCGGGGACGGGCGCAGCGCGCTCCTGATCGCGGACGATCTCAAGCGCGGGATGCGGTGACGTCCCGGGTGGGGCATCGCGGGCGATAAAGCCGAGCAGATTTCGCAAAAGTGGTCGCCGGGTCAGCGACAAAAATTTGCGAAGACCAAAAGCCTGAGCGGACGAAGCGTCGGCCAGCCAACGCAGGTCTGCTTAGCACCCCGTCTCGAACCGCTCGCCCTCGTAGTCGAGATGCAGGTAATCCGGATCGAACCGGGCGACCGCCGTCAGGGCGTCGAGGTCCGGGATGCCGAGCTGCTTGTCGCGCCAGTCGATCAGGCCGGACAGGCGCAATTCGCGCAAGGTGCGGTTGACGTGCACGGCCGAGAGGCCGAGCGCGTCGGCGAGCTCGACCTGGGTGATGGGCAGCTCGCACCGGCCGTCCCGCACCCGCCCGACCGCCTGCTGGCGCACGTAGACCTCGCAGAGCAGGTGGGCGACGCGCTCCAGCGCCGTGCGCCGGCCGATATTGACCAGCCATTCGCGGTGGATCGCGGCCGTCACCAGCACCTCCCACCACAGGGCCTGGGTCAGCCGCGGATCGGCGTTCAGCATCTCGTCGAGCAGGTCGCGCGAGATCTTGGCCACCGCCACGGGGGTGAGGGTGCCGAGAGCGTGGTCCATGCGGCGCAGGAGGAAGATGTTGAGGTCGCACAGGTCGCCCGGGAGCAGGAACGACATGATCTGGCGGCCGCCATCGGCGAGCTGCTTGTAGCGGCAGACCCAGCCGCCGAGGATGAGGTTGACGTCGTTCGGCTCCTCGCCCTCGGCGATGATGTCCTGATGCGAGTCGTAGTTGACGATCCGGGCGCTCGCGGCCTGCTGCAGCAGGCGCTTGTCCGCGTCGCTCAGGCGCGTGAATCGTTCGAGCTTCCGGATCAGCGGATTCATCGTGCACCCCTCCGGCCCGCGGCTCGGCAGCGCGAGTTTCCCGTCTTGTCCCGACGGGAAGTTAGCGTCTGCCGCGAGCCAGTAAAGCGCTCGGCCGAAGGTGGACAGTGGATCGGTGCGACGTCGGGTTCATCCGCCTGACCTGACGGTCATCCCATCCCCTTGTTCGTCTTCCTTGCGGGAGGGGGCCGGTTGAGCGGCGCGGCGCGTTCCCGGAGAATGCGCTAATCCGACCAGCCGAGGTCCCGGCTGATCGCGCCGGCGACCGCCCGGACCGTCCCGGCCAGCGCCTCCATCCGGGCCTCGTCCATGTACTGCACCGTGCTCGTCACGCTGAACGCCGCGACGATCGCCCCGCTGGCGTCGCGGATCGGGCCGGCGACGCAGCGCACCTCGGGCTCGTTCTCCTCGCGGTCGTAGGCGATGCCCCGCGCCGCGTAGGTCCGCATCCGCGCGAGCCAGGTCTCTAGGCTCAGGGTCTCCAGGTCCGGGCTGTGGCCGCCCCGCGCCGCGCCGAGGCGGTGGAAGCTCCGCCAGCGCGCCTCGTCGAGATCGAGGATCAGCGCCTTGCCGAGGCCGGTCGACCAGACCGGCTGGCGCTCGCCGACCCGCGAGCTGATCTCGATGCGCCGACGCCCCGGCAGCTTGTCGAGATAGAGCGCCCAGTCGCCCTCCAGCACGCCGAGATGGATGGTGTCGCCGCATTCCGCCGAGAGGCGCTCGAGGTGGGGCCGGGCCACCCGGGTCACCGGCGCCGCCTGCTGGGCGCGAAATCCCAGTTCGACGAGCTTGGGGCCGAGCGCATAGCCCTCCCGCGGCGCGAAGGTGAGGTAGCGCTGCTCGACGAGGGCCGCGGCGAGGCGGTGGGTGGTGCTGCGGGTGGTGCCGAGCGACGCCGACAGGGCGGCGAGGTCCCGCGCGCCCCCCGCCACCGCCTCCAGGATGGCGAGACCGCGCAGGAGCGTCTGGCTCCCCGGCGCCCCGCCCGCCTCCGCGGTTGACGGCTTCGATCGCATCGGCGTATCGTCCCACATACAAGAACAAGATCCCAACATATAGGATCGAGTGGCGCGGCGCCAGGGCCGTGCCGGAGGAAACCGCAGTGAACACCTCCGTCCCGCCCTGCCCCGCGCCCGCAGACCCGCGCGCCGTGAGGGGTGCGCCCGGATTCCAAGGAGGTTCGACCCGATGAAGCTGTTGCGCTACGGCCCCGCGGGCCAGGAGAAGCCCGGCCTGCTCGACGCGGAGGGCCGCATCCGCGACCTCTCCGCCCACCTGCCCGATCTCGGCCCCGAGGCCCTGGCCCCCGAGGTGCTGGCCCGCTTCGCGGCGATCGATGCCGGCAGTCTGCCTGTGGTCGAGGGCACGCCGCGCCTCGGCACGCCGGTGGCCAATGTGGGCAAGTTCATCGCCATCGGGCTCAACTTCGCCGACCACGCCGCCGAGTCGAACCTTCCGGTGCCGAAGGAGCCGATTGTCTTCACCAAGGCGATCAGCTCGCTCTCGGGCCCCAACGACCCGGTGATGCTGCCGAAGGACTCGGTGAAGAGCGATTGGGAGGTCGAGCTCGGCATCGTGATCGGCCGCCGCGCGGCTTACGTCGAGGAGGCGCAGGCGCTCGACTACGTGGCGGGCTACTGCCTCGTCAACGACGTCTCGGAGCGCGAGTACCAGATCGAGCGCGGCGGCACCTGGGACAAGGGCAAGGGCTGCGACACCTTCGGGCCGGTCGGCCCCTGGCTCGTCACCTCCGACGAGGTCGGCGATCCGCAGAGCCTCGACATGTGGCTCGACCTCAACGGCAAGCGCATGCAGACCGGCAACACCCGGACGATGATCTTCACCTGCGCGCAGATCGTCTCCTACGTCAGCCGCTTCATGACCCTGATGCCCGGCGACATCATCACCACCGGCACGCCCCCCGGCGTCGGCATGGGCATGAAGCCCGAGCCGGTCTTCCTCAAGGCCGGCGACGTGATGACGCTCGGCATCGAGAAGCTTGGGCAACAGCGCCAGGACGTCACCGCCTGGCAGCGCCGGGAGGCGTGAGAGCATGACCTTCCCGAACCGCTTCGAGGGCCGCACGGCCCTCGTCACCGGCGGCGCTTCCGGCATCGGCCTCTCGGTCGCCGCGCGGCTGAGGGCCGAGGGCGCCACGGTCGCCATCTGGGACCTGAACGAGGAGGCGCTGGCGAAAGCCAAGGCCGAGAGCGGCGCCGCCGACACGCAGGCCCTCGACATCGCGGACGCCGCCGCGGTCGAGGCCGCGATGCGCGAGACCCTGGCTACTCTGGGTGGCCGCCTCGACGTGCTGGTCTGCAGCGCCGGCATCACCGGGCCGAACACCACGCTCCGCGACTACCCCGTCGACGCCTGGCAGCGGGTGATCGACGTCAACCTCAACGGGCTGTTCTACTGCAACCGTGCCGCGGTGCCGGCGATGGAGGCGGGCGGCTACGGCCGCATCGTCAACGTCGCGTCGATCGCTGGCAAGGAGGGCAACCCCAACGCCTCGGCCTACTCGGCTTCCAAGGCCGGGGTGATCGGGCTGACGAAGTCGCTCGGCAAGGAACTGGCGAAGTCGGAGATCCGGGTGAACTGCATCACGCCTGCGGCGGTGCGCACCGCGATCTTCGACCAGATGACGCAACAGCACATCGACTTCATGCTGTCGAAGATCCCGATCGGCCGCTTCGGGGCGATCGACGAGGTGACCTCGCTGATCTGCTTCCTGGCGAGCGAGGAGGCGTCGTTCTCGACCGGCGCGGTGTTCGACGTGTCGGGGGGCCGGGCGACGTACTGAGCATTCGTCGCGGCGGTTGTCGGCCGAGGTCTTCGGCCGAAATCTTCGGCAATGACGCTTCCACCACTCAGGGTCATCCCGGGGCCGCGCAGCGGAGGCCGGGATCCAGAACCACAGGTTTTTCAGAATAAGGCGGAATGACGTCCGCTCAATCCTGAATCATCAGCGGTTCTGGATTCCGGGCTCCGCTGCGCGGCCCCGGAATGACATGCAGGGTGCCAACTCTGTGTGTTTTCAATCGGGCAAGCTCTGGCATGGAGGCTTCCCTGGATCCAGTCGAAGCCATGTTCGCCGAGACTGGATCGACTATCCGCATAGGCCTGGCAACGCCTCGCGGGTGATGCTTCTGGGTCTCGGCCACCACGGGATCGAACGCGATGGCGAACATCACTGCTCCGGAGGATCGTCGAGGATGTCCGTGAAACGGTAAGCCACTTCCTCGCCGGTCTCGACGAGCCGCACGCGCATCAGGCAGTCATCGTCGCCCAAGGTCTGCCCGACGCCGACATTCTCGTAGACCGGGCCTGTAACGCCGAAGCGCCGCCAAGTCCCGATCAGGTTCCGCGGCTGCGGCAGATTTGTCGATCCGGTGCACCGTTCCATGCCGCGATCGTACCCGATCGAGGCGCGAGGTGCCCCGCCCCGGACCAGACTTCGGCGAACCCAGCTTTCCCTGTCGCCCGCCGGCCCGCCCCTCGCGCGCCGTCCGGCTTTTCACCGAGAGGACACCATGAACACCGCCTCCATGGCCGCCGTCGCGGATGTCTCCGCAGCCGCGAGCCGTGATCCCGACCTGCGCCGCCGCGTGCTCGCCAAGCTCCGGCCGCGCATCGTGCTCTATTGCTTCGTCCTGTTCATCATCAACTACCTCGACCGGGTGAACGTCGGCTTCGCGGCGCTTCACATGAACAAGGATCTCGGGCTGTCGGCCACCGCCTACGGGTTCGGCGCCGGCATCTTCTTCCTCGGCTACATCCTGTTCGAGGTGCCGAGCAACATGATCATGCACCGGGTCGGCCCCCGGCGCTGGATCGCCCGGATCATGGTGAGCTGGGGCCTCGTCTCCGGCGGCATGGCCTTCGTGCAGGGCGAGTGGAGCTTCTACGCAATGCGCTTCCTGCTCGGGCTGGCCGAGGCCGGCTTCGTGCCCGGGATCCTGCTCTACCTCACCTACTGGTACCCGGCCCGTGACCGCGCCAAGGCGACGGCCGGCTTCATGACCGCGACGGTGCTCTCGAGCGTGATCGGCGCGCCGCTCTCCGGCTGGATCCTCGCCAGCAACCCGACCTGGTTCGGGCTGGCGGCCTGGCAGTGGCTGTTCATCCTCGAGGCCGCCCCCGCGGTGATCCTCGGCGTCGTGACGTTCTTCTACCTCGTCGATCGGCCCGAGGACGGGCGCTGGCTCGATGCCGAGGAGCGCGCCTGGCTGGTCCGCACGCTCGCCGAGGAGAACCGCCAGGTCGAGAGCGTCGGCTCGCACGAGTTCCGCACCATCTTCCGCGATTACCGCGTCTGGCTGCTCACCCTCGTCTACATGTTCAACGCCGTGGCGGTGTACGGCGTGGTGCTGTGGCTGCCGCAGATCGTGCGCAGCATCGGGGGCCTCTCCGATCTGCAGACCGGCTTCGTCACCGCGATCCCGTTCGTCTTCGCGGCGATCGGCCTCGTCGTGGTGGCGCGCTCCTCCGACCGCACCGGCGAGCGCAAGTTCCACACCGCCCTCTCGGCGCTGATCGGCGGCCTGTTCCTGGCCGCCAGCGCCGTGGCGCCGACGCCGCTCCTCAGCCTGCTCCTGCTCTGCGCCGCCGCCTTCGGGGTCTGGGCCCTGCTCGGCGTGTTCTGGGCCCTGCCGACCCAGTTCCTCACCGGCGCGGCGGCGGCCGGCGGCCTGGCGATGATCAACGGGCTCGCCCAGATCGCCGGCTTCGGCGGGCCCTACCTGGTCGGGTGGATCCGCGACGCGACGCAGAGCTTCACCCCCGCCCTCCTCGCCCTGGCGGCCGGGCCGGTGATCGCCGCCTTCCTGTGCCTCGCCGTGCGGGTGCGGCGCGAGCCGGCGGCCTGACGGGATGCCGCGCGGCGTTCCGTCCAAGTAACAATCTGAATCAATAAAAATGAAGCGCGGGATCCCCTCTCCCAAACGGGAGAGGGGAGGCACGCCTTGTCTTTATTTGTACAGATCAAGTGGAGGCTGCGCCGCTCGGACTCACCGGAACCAGCACCGGGGCCCGTCCCGTCCACGAGGTCGGGACGGGCTCGCGGGTAAGTGTTTCTAATCCGCCCTACTTCGTCCCGGGCCCGTAGGGCGGCCGCGGGATCGCCCGGTGGGCCGCCCGCAGGGCCGCCGACCAGCGCTCGCGCAGGTCGTGGAAATAGGGCTCGCCGGCCTCGATCCGGTGCAGCACCTCGGTGTCGCAGGTGTTGCGGCGGATCACCGTGAGGTCGATCGGCAGGCCGACGCCGAGATTCGACCGCATCGTCGAATCCATCGAGACCAGGCCGACCTTCAGGGCGTCGTAGATGTCGGTGCGGAAGGTCACCGCGCGGTCGAGGATCGGCTTGCCGTATTTGTGCTCGCCGATCTGCAGGAACGGCGCGTCCTGGCTGCAGGCGATGAAGTTGCCGGCGGAGTAGATCATGTAGAGCCGCATCGGCCCGTCGCCGATCTGGCCGCCGAACAGGAACGATACCTCGAAGCGCAGCTGCGCCGCCTCGAAGCCGGCGCGCTCGATCGTCCGCACCTTGCGGATCGCCCGGCCGATGAGCTGGGCGGCGCGGAACATCGTCGGCGCGTCGTAGATCGTCTCCAGCTTGCCGGTATCGGGATCCTCGACGCCCTCGGTCAAGAGCGAGAGCACCGACTGGGTCACCGAGAGGTTGCCGGCCGAGGCGAGCGACAGCACCCGCTCGCCGGGCTTCGTGAACATGTGGAGCTTGCGGTAGGTCGAGATGTCGTCGAGCCCCGCATTCGTGCGGGTGTCGGCGATCATGACGAGACCCTCTTCCACCAGGATCCCGACGCAATAGGTCATCGCTCGCCCCCCGGCGATCTCAGGCGAGCGGTCCGGCACCGCGCGCGGCGCCACCCTGGCGCAGCCCGTGGCCTTAATCCAGCCTATTCCGCTGCCCCGAGGTGAGGTGGCCCTCGCCTGGCGCGGCGGGGCCACAGGGGGCGTCGCTATCCTTGCGCCTGCACCTGGTCTTGGGCCTGATCCTTGGCCTTCTGCGGTGCCTGCGCCTGCTGGGCCTGCGCCTGCGCCCGGGCATCGTCGACCCTGACCCGCACCGTCATGGTCTCGGTGCCGCCGCCGGTGCGGCTGCCGCGGACCGGGGCGGCGTCGAGGTAGTCGAGGCCGATCGCCACCCGCAGATGCGCCTCGGTGACGGCGATGCCGTGGGCGGGATCGAACCCGACCCAGCCGAGATCCGGCACCCGCGCCTCGACCCAGGCGTGGCCGGCTTCTCGGTCCGCCATGTCGGGTTGCCAGCAATAGCCCGAGACGTAGCGCACCGGGATCTCGAGGTGGCGCGCCGCCGCGATGAAGACGTGGGCGAGGTCCTGCCCCACCCCCTTGCGTAGCGCGAAGGCCTCCGCCGCGGTGGTCGCGGCGCCGGTCGGGCCGGGGGCGTAATCGACCGCCTGATGGACGGCGGCGAGCAGGCGGTGCAGCTGGTCGAGCCGGTTGGTCGCAGAACCCACCGCCTCGTCGGCGAAGGTCCGGATCGCCTCGTCGGCGACGGCGAAGCGCGATTCGCGCAGGTAGAACGGGTCCGGCAGCCACTCGGAGATGCCGCGCATCACCCCGTGGGTCTCGCTGGTCTCGATCTCGCCGGTGGCCCGGATGGTCAGGGTCTCCTCCGGGCAGTCGGCGCTGAAGACGTGGACGACGTTGCCGAAACCGTCCTCGCGCCGGCTGAGCCGCCCGTCCACGGTCGGCTCGATGCGCCAGGCGCGCACGTGCTGGCCGTCATGGTCCCGCGGCGTCAGCCGCAGCATCTGGATCAGGCCCCGGGCCGGGCTGTCGTACTGGTAAACCGTCTCGTGGACGACGCGGATGCGCATGGTGTCGCGATGCTCGCTGTCATGCTGAAAGCGGGGCGGTCGTACACCGTCCCGCGGATGGGCGAAACCTTGGCCGGAATGCGGAGCCTGCCCTCAGCCGAGATACTGCTCGACCACCGCCGCTCCGAGGCGGTTGTTCTCGGCGATGAAGGCCTGGATGAACTCGTGCAGGCCGGAGGCGAAGATCTCCTCCACCGTGACGTCGTCGAGCTTGGCCAGCATGCCGCGGGCGAGGCGCTGGCTCGGACCCCGGCGGCCATAGGAATCGGCGATGCGGTCGAGGTTGTTGACCAGCATCTCGTAGCAATTGGCCAGCGAGCGTGGCATCTCGCGGTTGAGGATCAAGAGGTCGGCGACCAGCCAGGGCTTGATGCTCTCGCGGTAGACCCAGTGATAGGCGGTGAGCGCCGAGACCTCGCGCAGGATCGTGGTCCATTGGAAGTAGTCGAGGCTGCCGCCGACCCGTTCGGTCTCGGGCAGGAGCACGTGGTACTTCACGTCGAGGATGCGGGCGGTGTTGTCGGCGCGTTCGAGGGCGACGCCGAGCCGGGTGAACCAGTAGGCGTCGTTGCGCAGCATCGTGCGGTAGGCCGAGCCGTCGAAGGCCAGCGACACGCCCTTCACCCAGTCGAGGAAGCGGGCGAATTCCTCCCGGGTCATGTCCCGGCCCTCGAAGCTGCGCAGGTGCAGGAAGGCCTCGTTGATCGCCTCCCACATCTCGCTCGTCAGCGCCGTGCGCACGGACCGGGCGTTCTCCCGGGCGGTCTGCAGGCAGGAGCGGATCGAGGACGGGTTGTTGGGGCTGAAGGCCAGGAAGTCCCGGACGGTGTGCTCGTTGACGCTGTCGTAGAGCGGGCGAAAGAGCTCGATGTTGCCGGCCGAGGCCAGCGCCGATTCCCACTCGTTGGTGTCGCTGCCGCCGTAATTGGCCGGCAGGGCGGAGAGGCGCAGGGCCGCGTCGAGGATGCGGGCGACGAAGTCGGCGCGCTCGGCGTAGCGCGAGAGCCAGTACAGGTTGTCGGCGGTGCGGGAGAGCATGGCGGGCAGGAGGCTCACGCTGTGGGGCAGTGCGGGCGAAAACCGGGCCGGACGGCCCGGCTGACTCTCTCGGGGGCGCAGGGGCCGCGACGGGTCTCAGCCGTCGAGCACCCAGGTGTCCTTGGTGCCGCCGCCCTGGCTCGAATTGACCACGAGCGACCCCTCCTTCAGCGCCACGCGGGTCAGCCCGCCCGGCACGATCCGGATCTCGTCGGCGCCCGCGAGCACGAAGGGCCTGAGGTCGACGTGGCGCGGCGCGACGCCGGAGGCGACGAAGGTCGGGCAGGTCGAGAGGGCGAGCGTCGGCTGGGCGATGAAGCCGTCCGGCGCGTGGCGCAGCTTGCGCCCGAACTCCTCGATCTCGCGCTTGGTGGCGTGGGGGCCGACCAGCATGCCGTAGCCGCCCGAGCCGTTGACCTCCTTGACCACGAGGTCGCCGAGATTCGCGAGCACGTGGTTCAGCGCGTCCTTCTCGCGGCAGCGCCAGGTCGGCACGTTGTGCAGGATCGGCTCCTCGCCGGTGAAGAAGCGCACGATCTCCGGCATGTAGCTGTAGACCGCCTTGTCGTCGGCGATGCCGGTGCCGACGGCGTTGGCCAGCGTGACGCTGCCGCTCTGGTAGGCGCTCATCAGCCCCGGGACGCCGAGGACCGAATCGGGCCGGAACACCAGCGGATCGAGGAAGTCGTCGTCGATGCGCCGGTAGATCACGTCGACGCGCCGCGGCCCCTCGGTGGTCCGCATGTAGACCACGTCGTCCTTGGTGAAGAGGTCGGAGGCCTCGACGAGGTCGACGCCGAGCTTGTCGGCCAGGAAGGAGTGCTCGTAGAAGGCCGAGTTGAACCGGCCCGGCGTCAGCAGCACCACCGTGGGATCGCGCGCCGCGCTCATCGGCGCGAGGCTGCGCAGGGTCGCGAGCAAGGCGTCCGGATAGGCCTCGACCGGGGAGACCCGGTGCTTGGAAAACAGCTCGGGGAAGAGCCGCAGCATCACCTCCCGGTTCTCCAGCATGTAGGAGACCCCCGACGGCGTGCGGGCATTGTCCTCCAGCACGAAGAACTGGTCCTCGCCGGTGCGCACGATGTCGATGCCGGCGATATGGACGTACTTGCCGTGCGGGACCTTGAAGTCGCGCATCTCGAGCCGGTAATGCGGGTTCCGGTAGACGAGGTCGCCCGGGATGATCCCGGCCTTGATGCATTCCTGCGGGCCGTAGACGTCGGCCAGGAACATGTTGAGGGCGGTGACGCGCTGCTTGAGGCCGCGCTCCAGGAAGCCCCATTCGGGCTTGGTCAGCACCCGGGGGATGATGTCGAACGGGATCAGCCGCTCGGTCGATTCGTTGTCGCCGTAGACCGCGAAGGTGATCCCGATCCGGCGGAAGAACAATTCGGCCTGGCTGCGCCGCGTGTCGAAATGCTCGGGCGGGGTACTGTCGAGCCAGGTCTTGAGCGCCGCGTACGCCTCGCGCACCGCGGCCGGGCTCAGTCCGCTCTCCTGAGTACCCGTCATCTCGTCGAACGCGCTGAGCGGCATGGGCGTCCCTCTGTTTGCCCCGAAGCTAGACGCAAGACGGGGGCCAAGGCAAAGGAAATGCGTCCTGCGCGGGCGTCAAACCCATATTCCTTGCGCAAGGTCAGGTGTGATGGTGCAGGACGGGCAGGGATCGGCGTGACTCTGCTCAAATTTTCGGCAAAACCGTCGATGGACGGCGGGCGTCACGCCTCCGCCACCTGCCGCTCGCCCGCCGCCTCCATGCCGGCGCCGAACTGCAACGCCGCCAGCTGGGCGTAGAGTCCGCCGCGGGCGAGCAGCGCGTCGTGGCTGCCCTGCTCGGCGATGCGGCCGTCCTCCAGCACCAGGATGCGGTCGGCAGCCCGGATGGTGGCGAGCCGGTGGGCGATGACCAGGGTGGTGCGGCCCTTCATCAGCAGGTCGAGGGCCGCCTGCACCGCCCGCTCGCTCTCGGCGTCGAGGGCGGAGGTGGCTTCATCGAGGAGCAGGATCGGCGCGTCCTTGAGGATCGCGCGGGCGATGGCGATGCGCTGGCGCTGGCCGCCCGACAGGGTGACGCCGCGCTCGCCGACGAGGGTCGCGTAGCCCTGCGGCAGGGCGCGGATGAAGCCGTCGGCATGGGCCTGGGCGGCGGCGCGCTCCACCTCGGCCTGGGTCGCCTCCGGCCGGCCGTAGCGGATGTTGTCGAGGATGCTGCCGCTGAACACGGTCGGATCCTGCGGCACCAGGGCCATGCGGGCGCGTAGGGACTCGGGCTCGACCGCGTCGACCGGCACGCCGTCGATCCGGACCTCGCCGGATTCCGGATCGTAGAAGCGCAGCAGCAGTTGCAGCACCGTGCTCTTGCCGGCGCCCGAGGGCCCGACGAGGGCGACCCGCTCCCCCGGCGCCACCGTGAAGCTGAGGTCGTGGAGCGCCGCGTGCTCGGGCCGGGTGGGATAGTGGAAGCGCACCCGCTCGAAGGTGATCTCGCCGCGCGGCGGCACCGGCAGGGCACGCGGCCGGTCCGGCGCGGCGATGACCGGCACGGTGTCGAGGATTTCCCCCAGGCGCTCCGCGGCGCCGGCGGCCAGCGTCAGCTCGCCGTAGACCTCGGAGAGCTGGCCGAGCGCGCTCGCGCCGAACACCGCGTAGAGCACGAACTGCGACAATTGCCCGGCCGAGATCGTCCCGGCCGCGACCCCTTGCGCGCCGTACCACAGCACGCCGACGACGCTGGCCGAGATCAGGAAGATCGCCACGCCGGTGAGCAGCGCCCGCGCCCGGGCCGAGCCGCGGGAGGCCAGGAACGCCTCCTCGGAGGCGGCGGCGAAGCGGGCGGCGGTGGCCGCGGCCATGCCGAAGGCCTGCATGGTACGCACCGCCCCCACGGCCTCGGTCGCGAAGGCCGAGGCGTCGGCGAGCCGGTCCTGCGCCGCCCGCGAGCGGCGGCGCACGCCGCGGCCGGAGAGAATCAGCGGGAAGACGATGAGCGGGATCGCGGCGAGGACCAGCACCGAGAGCCGGGGGCTGGTCCAGACCATCATGCCGACCGCGCCGGCGAACAGGAACAGGTTGCGCAGGAGGATCGAGAGCGAGACGCCGAAGACCGACTTCACCTGCGCGGCGTCGGCGGTCAGGCGCGAGACCAGCTCGCCGCTGCGCGCCCGGTCGAAGAAGGCGGGATCGAGGGTCGTGAGGCGGGCGAACACCGCGGCGCGCAGGTCCGCCACCACCCGCTCGCCGAGCGTCACGACGCAGTAGTAGCGGGCGGCGCTGGCGAGCGCGAGCACCGCCACCACCCCGATCAGCGCGCCGAAATAGGCGTCGATCATCCCGACCTCGCCGTGCGAGAAGCCGAGATCGACCACCCGGCGCACCGCCACCGGCACCGTCAGGGTCGCGCCCGAGGCCGCGATCAGCGCCACGATCGCGGCGGCGATCCGGCCCTTGTAGCGCGCCGCGAAGGGAAAGAGGGGCTTCAGCGCCCCCAGGGACGCGCGGGGACGGGCGGTGTCGGAACGTGCCATCTGAACTGTCGTGCTGTCCGGGGTACGGCGCTTGTTTGGCGCACGGAGGTGAGGTATAGGCCGCCGCTCATCCGATTACGCGCGATCAATGGCCGCGGCCCGAGGCGGAGCGTTCGGCGCGGGTCGCACTCTTAGGAATTCGTCATGGCAAAGCAAGCAGCCCCCGCCGCCAAGCAGGCGGTCCCCGCCGGCAAGTCGGTCGCGACCCCGAAGGTGGCCCGCACCGCGACCGAGCACCCGGACTACCACTTCATCAAGGTGGTGCTGACCGACGGCAGCTCGTTCATGACCCGGTCGACCTACGGCAAGGAGGGCGACACCCTCAACCTCGACATCGACCCGAGCACGCACCCGGCCTGGACCGGCGGCGAGCAGAAGCTGATGGACCGCGGCGGCCGCCTGTCCCGCTTCAACTCGCGCTTCGCCGGCATCTCGTTCGGCGGCAAGAAGTAAGCCTCCCGATCTCGAAGCTTCGCGCGAAAAAAGCCCCGGCCTCGCGGCCGGGGCTTTTTTCGTGCCTGCAACGTCGAGGTGGGGAGGGCAAAAGCCCTCCCCCGTCCGTCAGCCGAAGGCCACGCGCAGCATGTCGTGCTGGGCGAAGACCGGGCTCACCCGCGGCTCGGGGGTCGGACGGTCGTCTGAGATCAGGCGGTCGAGGTGGATGATGCGGGCGTGCAGTCGCTTCGACTGGGCGATCAGCGCCTGAAGCGACAGCGGTAGCTCGGCGATCAGGACCGGCCCGCTCTCGTTCGGTTCGGCGGTCGAGAGGCGCACCCGGGTCTTCTCCTCGGCGGCCTCGCTCAGGCTGAGCTCGCCCTCGGACACGGCGCGCTGCACGAGGAGCCAGGAGGCGATCTGCATCAGCCGGGTGGTGAGCCGCATGCTCTCGCTGGCATAGGTCAGGGCGGCGTGGCGGGCGAGCAGGCGCGATTCGTCGCGGCCGGGACCGTCGAGATAGGCCGCGGTCTCCTCCACGAGGGTCATGCCCTCGCGAAACAGCATCTTGAAGCTGTCCGAAGCCACGAAGGTCTCGCCGAACCGCACGGTGGGCTGCTCGTCCCGAAACATCACGTCCATCACGCCCATGATCCCTCCTGTGCCACCGCGACGCCGGTCCCGCCTCGATACGGGACATTCACGGTGCGCTCGGGCTGTCTGGCGCAACGATAGCGCCACTCGGCGGGCCGCGCGCCGTCAACGATTGGTTAACCTTAACGTCAACGCCGGCAGGGGACGGACGATCCCGGGGACAACGGGAATTTCTGCGGAACCGCGGCCGAAAGGGCCAAAAAAGAAAGCCGCCCCGAGGGGGCGGCTGAAAGAGTCGTACAGGGAGGCATCAAACAGAGTGGACAGAGACCACTCGACATCCAGAAAGCTGGACTGCGTTGGTTATCACCCGGAAGGCTTAAAAAATGGTTAACGCGAAGGGAGGGGGGTGGTGAAAGCGGTGGGGGTGCAGGGGGGTGCGGGTGTGTGAGGACCGGCGGGCGAAGCCGCGCGGCTCCCATCGTCCTTTCGATGTGAACTCGCCCGGGTCATTCAGAATGGCGCGGGATCCCCTCTCCAGGCGATACCGGGCTTGCCCGGTATCGCTGCAAGGTGTGGGAGAGGGGTAGGGGCGATCGGAGATCGCGCGAGGGTGGTTCGGTTTGAGAATAAAGCTCGGACCGTAGAGCTGCGCAGCTCAACACCCGGCGTCATGTCCTGAACCCGAGCCACCCTCACGCGGGATCTTCGATCCCCACGGCCCCTCTCCCACTCGGGAGAGGGGAGCCGCGCCTGGCCCTTCACCGGGTATAGCTCACCCATGGGGCGAGAGAGGCGCTCGGTATGCTTCAGAACCAAGCCCAGCCTGTACCCGGCCAGACCTGCCCCAGCGCCCCGAATCGGGACGCCCTCCCCCACCCGCGTCCCGTTCCGGAACTCGCCCGGCGTCAGAACTTGAACGCTGCCCGGGCCGCCTCCTGCGAGGCCTGCTTGCGCCGCTTGTCCTCCTCCAGCCGGGCGATCTCGCGGCGCAGGACCTCGATCCGCTCGTCGAGGTCGGAGACGGACAGGGCGGCGAGGTCCTGCCCGATCTGGTGCGCGGTCTGCGGCGGCTTGCGGGTCTCGGCGTCGTCGAACATCGGCGTCTCCCTCGCGCGCGGGCGCCCTCACGGCGCCCGCGGCGCGATCCTTAACGCGATTGACTCGCCCGGACCATTCCGCCATACACCGGCGCGACGTGACCGCGCCCCATTCGGGCGCGGTTCGCTTTCGCCAAGACATTCTGGACCACGAGGGCCTCGGCAGCGCGTCGCGCGTCAGCCGGCCCCGGCCTTCGGAGAACGAGCCGTGAAGAGAACCTATCAACCGTCGAAGCTCGTGCGCAAGCGCCGCCACGGCTTCCGTGCCCGCATGGCCACCGTCGGCGGCCGCAAGGTCATCGCCGCCCGCCGCGCCCGCGGCCGCAAGCGCCTGTCGGCGTAAGGTCCCTCGCGGTGCCGACAAGCGCCGCGATGACCGGTGGTTCGCCGCCGATCGGCTGGATCACCCGGCGCCCGGATTATCTGGCGGCGGCCAAGGGCCGCCGTTTTCATACCGAGCGCCTGACGGCACAGGGCCGCCTGCGGGACGATGGACCGCCGGGCGGCCTGCGCGTGGGCTTCACCGTGACGAAGCGCGAGGGCCACGCCACCGAGCGCAACCGCATCCGCCGCCGCCTCAAGGTCGCGGCGCAGATCGCGGCGGCGCAGGCCGGTCCGGCGCAGCGGGACAAGGCGGCCGACGTGGTGCTGATCGGCCGGCGCGATGCCCTGGCGGCGCCCTTCGCGCAACTGGTCGAGGACGTCCGCCAGGCCCTCGGCGCGGTCACGAAGCCGCGTGCGCCGAAACCGCCCTCCCCCGACGGTGGGCAGCCCGCCCGCAAGGCGGGGCGCGGCAAGCGGGGCTCGGGCGGAGCGGGGAAGCCCCCGCGACCGGAGCCGAGGCCCCCGGAACGGAATTCGTGAGGCGATCCCGGGCAGCCGGAATCGCCTCGTCGTGTTGGTCGTGAGGGCCGGGACGCGGGCCGCCAGGCCCGCCCTCGGTCCCGCTCTTTAGGCGGCAGGCGTCGCGGGTCCATGGGTAACGACAAGACGAACATGATCATCGCCGTGGTGCTGTCCTTGGCAGTGCTGCTCGGCTGGAACTACTTCGTCAGCGCGCCGCAGGTGGAGCGCCAGCGCCAGGAACAGGCCGCCAAGCAGGCGCAAGCCGCGAAGGACGGCCCGGCGGCGAGCCCCCGCGAGGGTGGCCCCGCGGCGCCGTTGCCCGGCACCCTGCCGGGAGCCCCGGCCGGCAGCCCGGTCCTCGCCGCGAGCCGCGCCGAGGCCCTCGCCCGCTCGCCGCGGGTGAAGATCGACACCCCGGCGCTGGCCGGCTCGGTGGCGCTCAAGGGCGGCCGCATCGACGACGTCCTCCTGAAGAACTACCACGAGACCGTCGACAACAGCTCGCCGCGCATCGAGCTGCTCTCGCCCACCGGCTCGGCCAACCCGTACTACGCCGAGTTCGGCTGGGTCGGGCAGAATGCCGGCCCGCTGCCGGGCGGCGACACGCTCTGGACGGCCGAGGGCGACGTGCTGACGCCGCAGAAGCCCCTGGTGCTGACCTGGGACAACGGCGCCGGCCTCACCTTCCGCCGCACCATCTCGGTCGACGACAAGTTCATGTTCACGGTCGCCGACGCGGTCGAGAACAAGGGCGGCAACGCCGTCACCCTCTACCCGTACGGCCTCGTCTCGCGCTGGGGCAAGCCGCACACCCAAGGCTACTACGTCCTGCACGAGGGCCTGATCGGCGTGCTCGGCGACCAGGGCCTGCAGGAATACACCTACGACAAGCTCGCCAAGGAGAACCCGCTCGGCGCCCCCGGCACCCGCGGCCATTCCTGGACCGGCGTGACCGGCGGCTTCCTCGGCATCACCGACAAGTACTGGGCCGCGGCCGCGATCCCCGATCAGGCCGCGCCCTATACCGGCTCGTTCACCGAGCGCGACGAGGGCGCCACCAAGGTCTACCAGGCCAGCAGCCTCGGCGAGGCCAAGCAGCTCGCGCCCGGCGCCACCGTCCAGGCCAGCCAGCGCCTGTTCGCCGGTGCCAAGGAGGTCGGCACCATCGACGGCTACGAGAAGTCGGCCGGCATCAAGCGCTTCGACCTGCTGATCGACTGGGGCTGGTTCTACTTCATCACCAAGCCGATGTTCAAGGCGCTGGACTTCTTCTACCGGCTGTTCGGCAACTTCGGCGTCTCGATCCTGGTCGTCACCTTCATCCTGAAGCTGTTCTTCCTGCCGATCGCCAACCGCTCCTACGTCTCGATGGCCAAGATGAAGGCCGTCCAGCCGGAGATGACCGCCATCCGCGAGCGCTACGGTGACGACAAGGTCAAGCAGCAGCAGGCGATGATGGAGCTGTACAAGAAGGAGAAGATCAACCCGGTTGCCGGCTGCTGGCCGGTGCTGGTGCAGATCCCGGTCTTCTTCGCGCTCTACAAGGTGCTGTTCGTCACCATCGAGATGCGGCACGCGCCGTTCTTCGGCTGGATCCGCGACCTCGCGGCGCCGGACCCGACCTCGCTGTTCAACCTGTTCGGCCTCCTGCCCTTCACCCCGCCCGACATCCTCCACCTCGGCATCTGGCCGCTCATCATGGGCGTGACGATGTTCGTGCAGATGAAGATGAACCCCGCGCCGCCGGACCCGGTCCAGGCCCAGGTCTTCACCTTCATGCCGATCATCTTCACCTTCATGCTCGGCTCGTTCCCGGCCGGCCTGGTGATCTACTGGGCCTGGAACAACACCCTGTCGGTGATCCAGCAATACGTGATCATGCGGCGCAACGGGGTGAAGGTGGAGCTGTGGGACAACCTGCGCTCGACGTTCTCGCGCACGCCGAAGGCCGCGAAGGCCAAGAGCTGATGCAGGACGATCCTCGTTCTGAGGAAGAGAAGGTTGCCGCCCTGCGCGAAGCGGGGCGGCTGCTCTTCGCCGGCTCGGCCGACTTCTTCTACGCCGCCGACAAGCTCGCGATCCTGCCGCCGATGCGGGGCCACGAGATCGCCTTCGCGGGCCGCTCCAACGTCGGCAAGTCGAGCCTGATCAACGCGCTCACCGGGCGCAACGCGCTGGCGCGCACCTCGCACACGCCCGGGCGTACCCAGCAGCTCAACTTCTTCGACATCGGCGGCGGCAAGCTCGTCCTCGTCGACATGCCGGGCTACGGCTACGCCGCGGTCGAGAAGGCGAAGGTCGCGGCCTGGACCGAGCTGATTCACGACTACCTGCGCGGGCGGGCCAACCTCGCCCGGGTCTACGTGCTGATCGACTCGCGCCACGGCATCAAGCCGATCGACGCCGAGGTGCTGGACGGCCTCGACAAGGCGGCGGTCTCCTACCAGATCGTGCTGACCAAGGCCGACGCGCTCAAGAAGGGCGAGATCGATGCGCGGCTCAGCTCCACCGCGACGGCGATCTCGCGGCGCCCGGCGGCCTACCCCGAGATCATCCTGACCTCGAGCCGCACCGACGACGGCGTCGCGGATCTGCGCGCCAGCATCGCCCGCCTGCTCTCCGAGCGCGGCGAGTGATGCAGACGTCCAACGGGATTTCTGCCGCCGACCGAGCCCTGATCGCGCTCGCCGGGCTCGCCGGCGCGCTCGGCGTCGGGCTGTCGGCGGCGGCCGCCCACATCGCAGGCGCCACGAGCCTCGCCACGGCCGCGCAGTTCCTCCTCTTCCACGCCCCTGCCCTGCTCGGCCTCGCGCTGCTGGCCGGCAGCGGTCGCGTGCATCCGGTCCCGGCGCGGATCGCCGGGTTCGCCCTCGCCCTCGGCCTCGCGCTGTTCTCCGGCGACCTCTCGGTCCGCGCGCTCCTGCAGGTGCCACTCTTCCCGATGGCGGCGCCGAGCGGCGGCATGATCCTGATTCTCGGCTGGGTGCTGGTGGCGGTCGCGGGATTCTGGCCGGCCAGGCGCTGACGGGCCGTCCCGGGCGTCGTTTTCGGCCTCAAGGCCAAGCTTCCCTCGGCCCTCCCCCTGGACATCACCCGCCTGCGGGCCACATCTGCGGCAAACACGCGGAGACTGCAGGCATGAACCCGCTCAAGAAGCTGCACGCCGAACAGGACCAAGCCGTCTGGCTCGATTTCGTGGCCCGGGGCTTCGTTCAGGAGGGTGGGCTCAAGCGCCTGGTCGACGAGGACGGCCTGCGCGGCGTGACCTCGAACCCGGCGATCTTCGAGAAGGCGATCGGCCATTCCGACGAGTACGACGACGCTCTGAAGGCCGCGGGCGACGAGCGGGTGATCGACCTCTACGAGGGGCTGGCCATCGCCGACATTCAGGCCGCGGCGGACGTGCTGCGCCCGGTCTACGAGGCCAGCGGCGGGCAGGACGGCTTCGTCAGCCTGGAAGTGTCGCCCTATCTCGCCCTCGACACCGCCGAGACCCTCGCCGAGGCCCGCCGCCTGCACAAGGCGGTGGCCCGCGACAACCTGATGGTGAAGGTACCGGCCACGCCCGAGGGCATCCCGGCGATCCGCGACCTCACCGCCGACGGCATCAACATCAACGTCACGCTGCTCTTCGCGCAGGACGCCTACGAGCAGGTGGCGAACGCCTATATCGAGGGTCTGGAACACTTCGCGGCGAGCGGCGGCGACATCGGTCGGGTCGCGAGCGTCGCGAGCTTCTTCATCAGCCGCATCGACGCGGCGGTGGACAAGCTGCTGGACGAAAAAATCGCCGCGGCCAACGATCCGGACGAGAAGGCGGCTTTGGAGGGCCTGAAGGGCAAGGTCGCGATCGCCAACGCCAAGCTCGCCTATCGGCGCTACAAGCGCCTGTTCGCCGGCGAGCGCTGGCAGAAGCTCGCCGCCAAGGGCGCCCATCCGCAGCGCCTGCTCTGGGCCTCCACCGGCGTCAAGAACAAGGCCTATTCCGACGTGCTCTACGTCGAGGAGCTGATCGGTCCCAACACGGTCAACACCATCCCGCCGGCGACGATGGACGCCTTCCGCGATCACGGAAAGGTGCGGGCGAGCCTGGAAGAGGGCGTCGACGAGGCCGAGCGGGTGCTCGCCCACCTCGCCAAGACCGGGATCGACCTCGACGCCGTGGCGCGCCAGCTCGTCGAGGAGGGCGTGCAGCTCTTCGTCGACGCCGCCGACAAGGTGCTGGGCGCCGTCGCCGGCAAGCGCGAGAAGTTCCTCGATCACGGCCTCGACCGGCAGGCGCTCGCGCTCGGCAGCCTCGACGCGCCGCTGAAGACGGCGATCGAGACCTGGCGCAAGGACGGGCTGGTGCGCCGCCTGTGGCAGCGCGACGCCAAGGTGTGGAGCGGCGCCGACGAGGCGAAGTGGCTCGGCTGGCTCACCATCGTCGAGGACGAAGCGAAGAAGACCGCCGAGTACGCCGCCTTCGCTACGGAAGTGAAGCGGGAGGGCTTCACCGACGTGGTGGTGCTCGGCATGGGCGGCTCCAGCCTCGGGCCGGAGGTGCTCGCCGAGACCTACGGGCCGCAAGCCGGCTTCCCGCGCCTGCGCATCCTCGATTCGACCGATCCGGACGAGGTCCGGGCGGTCGAGGCGGCGGTGACCCTCGAGCGCACCCTGTTCATCGTCGCCTCGAAGTCGGGCTCCACCCTCGAGCCCAACGTCTTCCGCGATTACTTCCTCGGCCGGATGCGCGACGTGGTCGGGGATGAGAAGGCCGGCCGGCACTTCGTCGCCGTGACCGATCCGGGCTCGGCGATGGAGAAGGCGGCCAAGGACGACGGCTTCCGGCGCATCTTCTACGGCGTGCCGCAGATCGGCGGGCGCTACTCGGTGCTCTCGGCCTTCGGGCTGGTGCCGGCCGCCGCCATGGGCCTCGACGTCGCGGGCTTCCTGGCGAGCGCCCGCACCATGGTGCGCTCCTGCGGCTCCGACGTGCCGCCGGACCTGAATCCCGGCGTGCAGCTCGGCCTCGCGATGGGCATCGCGGCGACGGCCGAGGGCCGCGACAAGGTCACGCTGATCGCCTCGCCGGGCATCGACACCTTCGGCGCCTGGGCCGAGCAGCTGATCGCCGAGTCGACCGGGAAGGAGGGCAAGGGCCTCATCCCGATCGACAACGAGCCGCTCGCGGCGCCGGCCGCCTACGGCAAGGACCGGTTCTTCGTCTATCTCCGCCTCGACGAGGGCGCCGATCCCGCGCAGGATTCCGCCGTCAAGGCGCTGGAGGCGGCCGGCCACCCGGTCGTGCGGATCGCGCTCGCCTCGAAGGCGAGCCTGCCGCAGGAATTCTTCCGCTTCGAGATCGCCACGGCGGTGGCGGGCGCGGTGCTCGGCATCAACCCGTTCGACCAGCCCGACGTCGAGGCGAGCAAGGTCAAGACCCGCGAGCTCTTCTCCGCCGCCGAGACGAACGGCGCCCTGCCGGCCGAGACGCCGGTGGCGGAGGACGAGACCTTCGCCCTCTACACCGACCCGACGAATGCCGACGCCCTGCGCAAGGCCGGCGCCGGCGCGGACCCGGAGAGCTGGATCAAGGCGCAGATCGGCCGGGTCTCGGCCGGCGACTACGTCGCGCTGCTCGCCTACGTCACCCGCAACCCGGAGCACCTGAAACCGCTCCAGGAGGCCCGCGTGGCCCTGCGCGAGGCCAGGCACGTCGCGACCTGCGCCGAGTTCGGGCCGCGCTTCCTGCACTCGACCGGCCAGGCCTACAAGGGCGGGCCCGACAGCGGCGTCTTCCTCCAGATCACCTCGGAGGCCCCCGACCTCGCCATCCCCGGCCGCAGCCTCGGCTTCGCGACCGTGATCGCCGCGCAGGCCCGGGGCGATTTCGGCGTGCTCTCCGAGCGTGGCCGCCGGGCCCTGCGGGTCCACATCAAGGGCGATGTGGGCAAGGGGCTCGACCGGCTGAAGGCGGCCCTTAGTTAGAGGTTGGATCGCGATCTCTCCCCTCTCCCGTTTGGGAGAGGGGTCGGGGGTGAGGGTGGCGCGCATCCGTGTGAAGCGCCGAGCGTGGAACTGCGCAGCTCGACGGTTCAGGATCATTGCGGAACCCGAGCCACCCTCACCCCTAACCCCTCTCCCACACGGGAGAGGGGGACCGCGTAAGAGACACAAGACAACGGGCCCCACGCCCACGGGCCGCCGGCCCCGGCCTCGCCGGCGAGGAGTGACGCGATGCAACTCGGCATGGTCGGTCTCGGTCGGATGGGCGGCAACATCGTCCGGCGGCTCCTGCGCAACGGACACACCGCCGTGGTGTTCGACCAGGATCCCAAGGCCGTGGCGGCCCTGGTGCAGGAGGGCGCGGTCGGCGCCGACAGCCTCGAGGACTTCGTCGCGAAGCTCGAGGTGCCGCGCACCGCCTGGGTGATGCTGCCGGCGGGCGACCCGACCGAGGTGACGGTGATGAAGATCGCCGGGCTGATGCAGCCCGACGACGTCATCATCGACGGCGGCAACTCGTTCTACAAGGACGACATCCGCCGCGCGGCCGTGCTCGACGAGAAGGGCCTGCACTACGTCGATGTCGGCACCTCCGGCGGCGTCTGGGGGCTGGAGCGCGGCTACTGCATGATGATCGGCGGCCACAAGGCGGCGGTCGACCGGCTCGACCCGATCTTCTCGACCCTCGCCCCCGGCCTCGGCGATGTGCCGCGCACCCCGGGCCGCGCCGGCCGGGACGCCCGCGCCGAGCACGGCTACATCCATGCCGGCCCGAGCGGCGCCGGCCACTTCGTCAAGATGATCCATAACGGCATCGAGTACGGCCTGATGCAGGCCTATGCCGAGGGCTTCGACATCCTCAAGCACGCCAACTCGACCGAACTGCCGGAGGCGCAGCGCTTCGACCTCAACATCGGCGACATCGCGGAAGTGTGGCGCCGGGGCAGCGTGGTCTCGTCCTGGCTCCTCGACCTCACCGCGACCGCGCTCGCCGGCGACGAGAACCTCGACGCCTTCTCGGGCCACGTCGCCGATTCGGGCGAGGGCCGCTGGACGCTGAACGCCGCGATCGAGGAGGCCGTGCCGGCCCACGTGCTGTCGGCCGCGCTCTACGCCCGCTTCCGCTCGCGCCAGAGCGCGACCTACGCCGACAAGCTGCTCTCGGCGATGCGCAAGGGCTTCGGCGGCCACCAGGAGCCGAAATGACGAGCGCCATGGCCGAGGGGGCCGCGCCCCCGCCCGCCTGCACCCTGGTGATCTTCGGGGCGACCGGCGACCTCACCCACCGGCTCCTGATGCCGGCGCTCTACAATCTCGGTCGCTGGGGCCTGCTGCCGAAGGATTTTTCCGTCATCGGCGTCAGCCGCACGGAGATGTCGTCGGAGGAGTTTCGCGCCGAGCTGAGCGAGACCGTGCGCGGCTTCATCACCGCCAAGGGCGGCGAGGCCGGCGGCGGCTCCTTCGACGAGGGCGTGTGGAACGACCTCGTCGGGCGCGTCCATTACCGCTCGGGCGACCTCTCGGATTCAGGCTTCTTCGCCGAGCTGAAGGGCGCCATCGCCGAGGTGTCGGGCCAGGAGAGCGGCGGCAACGTCCTGTTCTACCTCGCGGTCGCCGCCAGCCTGTTCGGGCCGACGATCGCCAAGCTCGGCGAGGCGGGCCTGACCGAGGAGGGTGAGGATAGCTGGCGCCGGGTCATCATCGAGAAGCCGTTCGGCCACGACCTGCCCTCGGCGGAAAAGCTCGACGCCGACATCCTGAAGGTCCTGTCCGAGGACCAGATCTTCCGCATCGACCACTTCCTCGGCAAGGAGACGGTGCAGAACATCATGGCGTTCCGGTTCGGCAACGGCCTGTTCGAGCCCTTGTGGAACCGGGACCACATCGACCACGTCCAGATCACCGTCGCCGAGACCGTCGGCGTCGAGGGGCGGGGGAAGTTCTACGAGGCCACCGGCGCGCTCCGCGACATGGTGCCGAACCACCTGTTCCAGCTCTACACGCTCGTCGCGATGGAGCCGCCGATCTCGTTCGAGGCCGAGGCCGTGCGCGACAAGAAGGAGGAGGTGCTGCTCGCCACCCCCTCGGCCAGAGTCGAGGACGTGGTGCGGGGCCGCTACACCGCCGGCACCGTCAACGGCAAGGCCGTGAAGGACTACCGCGAGGAGCCCGACGTCGCGCCGGACAGCGGCACCGAGACCTTCGTGGCCCTGAAGCTCGGCATCGACAACTGGCGCTGGGCCGGGGTGCCGTTCTATCTGCGCACCGGCAAGGCGATGACCCGGCGCGACACCGAGATCGCGATCCGGTTCAAGCAGGCGCCGCTGTCGCTGTTCAAGGGCACCAACGTGCGCGAGGACGTGCCGAACTGGCTGGTGCTGCAGTTGCAGCCCGACGAGGGCATCTCGCTGCAATTCGGCGCCAAGGTGCCGGGCCCGGCGGTGCGGCTGGGCAGCGTCGACATGCGGTTCTGCTACAAGGACTACTTCAAGACCGAGCCCAGCACCGGCTACGAGACGCTGATCTACGACGCGATGATCGGCGATCCGACTTTGTTCCAGCGCGCCGACATGATCGAGGCCGGCTGGCGCATCGTCCAGCCGATCCTCGACGCGGCGGAAAAGGGCGAACTCGCCGCCCTCCCCTACGAGGCGGGCAGCGCCGGGCCGAGGCAAGCCCGCGACCTCCTGACCCGCGACGGACGGGACTGGCGCTCGCTGGAGCACGGGTCGTGAGCGCCCTCCCCCCCGGATCCCGCATCCTGCCCGATGCCGACGCGGTCGCCCGGGCGGCGGCCGAGCGGCTGGTCGCCGTGGCCTCCGCCAAGCAGGGGCGGATCGGACTCTGCCTGGCGGGCGGCTCGACCCCGAAGCTGCTCTACCGGCTGCTCGCCGGGCCGGACTTCCGCGACCGCCTCCCCTGGGAGCGCCTGCACTGGTTCTTCGGCGACGAGCGCGTCGGCGACGGGCCCGAGGCCGGCAGCAACCGGCGCCTGGCCGAGGAAGCGTTCGGTGACCTCGTGCCCGACGGCCACCTGCACCCGATCCCGACCGACCGCGACGTGCCGGCCTGCGCGGAGGCCTATGCGGCGGAGCTGAGGGCCTGGTACGGCGCAGACCGGCTCGATCCGGACCGGCCGCTCTTCGACCTCGTGCTCCTCGGCCTCGGCGAGGACGGCCACACCGCCTCGCTGTTCCCGGGCAAGCCCGAGGCGCGGGAGGGCGAGGCCTGGGTCGTGGCGGTGCCGGAGGCCGGCCTCGCCCCCTTCGTCCCGCGGGTGAGCCTGACCCTGCCGGCGCTCGGAGCGACGCCGCTGATCCTGTTCCTGGTCACCGGCGCGGGCAAGCGGGCGCCGCTCGTGCGTCTCGCCGCCGGCGAGGATCTGCCCTCCGGCCGGGCCCGGGCCCGCGGGGAGACGGTGTGGCTGCTCGACCAGGCTGCCGCGGGCTGACGGAGGGCAGGTTTGGGCCGTGCAAGGCTTGCGTGTAAGCGGGGCCGTCGCGTCTTGGCGGCCCGGCGCCCGTCCCATCGTGTCGTGGAATGCACCGGACACGCGGCGGCCGATTCTCACCCCAGCTTCCGCTTGGTTCGTCCAAGTCAACATGAAGCTTATCTCCCCTCTCCCGTGGGGAAGCGTGGCCGAAGGTGAGTGTACCGCGCTTCCGTGTAAAGTTGTGTCCGCGGTGCCGGCAGCGGAACAGTCCGAGTTCGACTCAGAACCGTAGCACCCTCACCCCTACCCCTCTCCCACACGGGAGGGGGGATCCCGCGCCTTATCGATGTCGGAACGAGCCGGGCGGGGAGCGGATCATGAGCCGAGCCAGAGGCTCCGTTGAGGAGGCTGCAGTCCGTCGACAGGGTGCCGAGGTATTCGCGCGGCCTGACGCAGCGATGACGCAGCATCATCGTCACAATCTGTAATTGACGAAACGTGCTCCTTAACGGTTAGCCGGGTAAAAAATTGTCAACAGTGATTGGGTATTAACGCCTGACTGTAAGGTTCAGTGAACGCAGATCTGCGTCACCGATTCACCGCCAGCTCTCCCGGGGGCTGTCTTGCCGAGCAGGCCGATGCGCGCGCTCAACAATCTCAAGATCGTTCCCAAGCTGGCCATCGCGTTCGGCAGCCTGGTGGCCGTCACCCTGACGGTCAACGCCCTGAACTATTGGAGCTTCCAGTCGATCGAGGAGCGGAACTACTGGACCGAGCACACGCAGGCGGTACTTCACGCCGTCGACGACGCCCTGGCCGGGATGCTCAACCAGGAAACGGGCGTGCGCGGCTATCTGCTGGCGGCCGATCCGTCGTTCCTCGCCCCCTACCGTCAGGGGCAGCAGACCTATCGGGCCGCCATCACCGAGGCCAAGCGCCTGACAGCCGACAACCCGGCGCAGCAGGCCCGCCTCGACACGCTCGACCGGCATGCGAAGCATTGGATGCAGGATGTTGCCGAGAAGGAGGTCGCCCTGATGGGCGATGCGGCGACCCGCGACCAGGCCCGCACCATTGCCGTCAAGGGAGTCGGCAAGGCGGCGATGGACGCCCTGCGCGAGACGGCGTCCGAGTTCCGGGCCGTCGAGCGCGCGCTGATGGACGAGCGCGGCCGCGCGCAGGCGCGCACCTTCCAGCTCGCCGACCTGCTGAACCTGGCCGGGGTCGCCGCGAGCCTGCTGATCGCCGCCGTGATGGCCCTCATGGTCTCGCGCACCCTCGCCTTGCCGCTGCGGGCGATGGCGGCGCTGATGCAGCGGCTGGCGCAGGGCGACAAGACGATCGTGGTCGCCGGCCTCGAGCGCGGCGACGAGGTCGGCGCCATGGCGCAGGCCGTCGAGGTGTTTCGCCGGAACGCCATCGAGGCGGAGCGGCTCGCCGCCGCCCAGGCTGCCGAGGACGAGGCCCGGATGCGCCGCGCCCGCCTCGTCGACGACCTGGCGCGGGACTTCGAGCGGACCGTGTCGGGCCTCACCGCCGGCCTCGCCGGTGCCGCCACCGAGATGGAGGCGACCGCGCGCGCCATGACGGGCGTGGCCGAGGAGACGACCCGCCAGACCGTCACGGTGGCGGGCGCCGCCTCGCAGACCTCCTCCAACGTCCAGACGGTCGCGGCGGCGAGCGAGGAGATGACCGCCTCGATCCAGGAGATCGCCCAGCAGGTCGCCCAGTCGTCCCGTATCGCCGCCCGCGCCGTGGAGGACGCGGCGCGCACCAACGCGACGGTGCAGCGCCTCGCCGGGACGGCGGAGCGGATCGGCGACTTCGTCGCCACCGTGTCGAGCATCGCCAGCCAGACCAACCTGCTCGCGCTCAACGCCACGATCGAGGCGGCGCGCGCGGGCGCGGCGGGCCGCGGCTTCGCGGTGGTGGCGGCGGAGGTCAAGGAGCTCGCCGGCCAGACCGGCAAGGCCACCGACGAGATCGGCGCCCGGATCGGCGAGATCCAGGACGCGACCCGCGAGACCGTGACCGACATCCGCCAGATCGCCAAGGTGATCGAGGACCTGTCGACCTACGCCGCCACCATCGCGGCGGCGATGGAGGAGCAGGGCAGCGCGGTGCAGGAGATCACCCGCAACGTGCAGCAGGCGGCCCGCGGCACCGAGCAGGTCACCGGCAACATCGCCGGAGTCCGCGACGGCGCCGGCCAGACCAGCGCCGCCGCGTCCCAGGTCCTGGATGCCGCGCAGGAGCTGTCGCGGCAGTCGGAGATGCTGCGGCACGAGGTGACGCGCTTCCTCGGGCAGGTGAAGGCGGCGTGAGGAACGGCGCGGGTCCGCCGGTTCGTACCCCGAGGGACGATAGAGGCCCAGGTTTCTCCTCTATCCGTGGGTTAGAGCGGCCCTGTCCGGACACAATGATATGGCGCGTCTCCCCCTCCCGCGTGGGAGAGGGGAGACGCGCCTAATTCTAAAAGGGGTTTTCCCCGGACAGTCCTGCGGGGCGAGGAGAAGCTCGCGGTTCGCCTGTCGTCGAGTTGCCGACAGCCCGCGGAATTCCGTTCCGCGCCGTCACCCCCGACATGCCGACGAAGGCCGACGAGCTGCGCCAGCAGCCGGACCATCCCGGCCCGCGCCCCGGGATCGAGGGGCGCCAGGAGCCGCTGCGGGACGCGGGCCACCGCCGGCTCCACGTCGCGCAGCGCCTGGGCACCGGACGGCGACCTTGTCTCGCGGGCTCGGGCTGCGCAGGACCCAGCCCTTCGCCGCCAGCCGCTCCAGCACGCTGCCGAGGGTCGAGCGGTCGAAGGCGATGAGGGAGGCCGGCCGGGTCGCGTCGACCCCGGGATTCTCGCGGATCGCCGTCAGCGCGGCGTACTGGACCGAGGTCAGCCCGAAGGTGGCACATTCCTCGGCGAACCAAGCCGTCGCGATCCGGCGCAGGCGGCGGAGCAGGTGGCCCGGCGTCGCGTCGATGTCGCTCATCGGGGGGTGATCGTGCTCTCGGCTCTGGCGTTCCTCGCCGGAGGCTTGGGTTCTGAACCAACAGCCGTTTTCGAGCACGATCCGACCGCGCTCGTCACACGAAGTGCTTCGAGAGCTTCAGCCCTTGCGCCTGGTAGTTCGAGCCGGCCGCGCTCCCGTAGAGGGCGGCCGGGCGCTGGGCCATGCGCTCGTAGACGAGGCGGCCGACGATCTGGCCGTCCTCCAGCATGAACGGCACGTCGCGGGAGCGCACCTCCAGCACCGCGCGGGCGCCGGTGCCGCCGGCCTCGGCATGGCCGAAGCCGGGATCGAAGAAGCCCGCGTAATGGACCCGGAACTCGCCGACGAGCGGATCGAACGGCACCATCTCGGCGGCGAAGTCCGGCGGCACCTGCACCGACTCCTTCGAGGCCAGGATGTAGAACTGGCCCGGATCGAGGATCAGGGTGCCGGAGCCGTCGGTCCGCAGGGGCTCCCAGAACTCGGAGGCCGGGTAGGTGCGGGGCCGGTCGACGTCGACGAGGCCGGTATGGCGCTTGGCGCGGTAGCCGATCAGCCCGTCGAAGCCCGAGAGGTCGACCGAGACCGCGACTCCGCCCTGGAACGAGGGATCGGCGGCATCGACCAGCGGCGTCGCCGCATGCAGGCGGGCGAGCGCGGCGTCGTCGAGGCGCACCGCGCCGCGGCGGAAGCGCAGCTGCGACAGCCGCGAGCCGGTGCGCACCAGCACCGGGAAGGTCCGCGGCGAGATCTCGGCGAAGAGCGGGCCGGCATAGCCGGCCTCGACCATGTCGAATTCCCGCGCCTGGTCGGTGATGACCCGGGTGAACACGTCGATGCGCCCGGTCGAGCTTTTGGGGTTCGCGCTGGCAGCGAGGTCCGGCGGCAGGGCCAGGCCCTCCTGCAACTCGGCGATGTAGACGCAGCCGGTCTCCAGCACCGCGCCCTGGCGCAGGTCGATCTCGTGCAGCTTCAGCTTGGCGAGGCAGGCGGCGACGTCGCGGGTGCGCCCCGGCAGGAAGCTCGCGCGCACCCGCCAGGCCCGGGCGCCCAGCCGCAGGTCGAGGCTCGCCGGCTGGATCTGGTCGTCCGCGAAGGGGCTGGCTGGCCGGATCACCCCGGCGCCGGCGAGCGCCGCGATGGCCTCCGCCGATTGAATCCCGTCCTCGAGCTTCACCATGACCCGTCCATCCGCGATAGCGTATTGTCGTAGGCCAGGGTTTCGACGAGGTGAAGAGCCTCACGCCTCGTCGCGGACACCGCGGACCACCGCGGCCGCGAGGCTCGCCCGGGCGATTGCCCCCATGGCGGTGAGGCCGGCGAGCGCACTAGCGACCAGCGGCAGCGTCTCCGGCCACTGGATCAGGGCGGCGAAGCCGAGGGCGGCGACGAGGTCGGCCCCCGGCCCGCCGGCGAGGATCAGCGAGTGCAGGTCGGGGCCGGGGAGCGCGGTCCCGGTCCGGGCGGCGGCGTGCTCGGTCAGCCGCGCCACCGCGATCTCGAGGAGCAGGCTCGCGACGAGGGCCGCCGCCGGCCCGCCGGGCGCCCGCCAGGCGAGCGCGAGGGAAAGGGCGAGGCGGATCCAGGGCGTCTCCCCCGCCCCCTCGCGCCGCGCCGCGACGAGCGCCAGCCCGCACCAGAGGGCGAGCAGGACGAGGGCGGCCTTGTCGGCGCGGGCCGCCAGGCCTGTGGCGGCGAGAAGCCCCGCGAGGGTTGTGGACGAGCGAAGAAACCTCATGGTGGGGATGGGCGCGCCTCGTGCAGGATTACCGACCCTGGTCGCCGGTGATTGACGATCCGGAAGGCCGGACGTACCACGACCCCCGTCGGCCGTCGCGCTTGCCCGCGGGCCGCCAGCGGAGGTTCCCTGATGTACAAGGCAGAGACCCGCGGCATCAGCGTGTCCGTGCAGCCGCGCTTCGTCGAGGAGGAATCCTCGCCCGACAGCGGACGCTACTTCTTCGCCTATACGGTGGAGATCACCAACAACGGCAGCGAGCAGGTGCAGCTGCGCTCCCGCCACTGGCGCATCGTCGACGGTCGCGGCGAGATGCAGGAGGTGCGCGGCGCCGGCGTGGTCGGCAAGCAGCCGGTGCTCGGGCCCGGCGAATCGTTCAGCTACACCAGCGGATGCCCCCTCACGACGCCGGACGGCACGATGGAGGGCACCTACACCATGGCGACCCCGGACGGCCGCAGCTTCGAGGCGGCGATCCCCGCCTTCTCGCTCGACTCGCCGCATGTGCGCCGGGTGATGCACTAACGTCCAGCCGTGCTCCGGCGTCCGGGGGTCCTTGCGCCGGCGCGGCTGTCGGGGGCGGCGGGCTTGGGCTAAGACCTGAGCTTTCCCCCTGTGAGACCGCCCGCCCCGATGACCCAGACCGGCCCCCGCCTGACCCCGCTCGAACTCCTCGCCCGGCTGGTCTCCTTCGACACCGAGAGCCAGAAGTCGAACCTGCCGCTGATCGCGTGGGTCCGCGACTACCTCGACGCCTGGGGCGTGCCCTACGTCGTCGCCCCCAACGAGGCCGGCGACAAGGCGGCCCTCTTCGCCACGGTCGGGCCGATGCGGGACGGCGGCGTGGTGCTGTCGGGCCACACCGACGTGGTGCCGGTGGCCGGGCAATCCTGGACCAGCGACCCCTACACCCTGCGCGTCGCCGACGGCAAAGCCTATGGCCGCGGCGCCGTCGACATGAAGGGCTTCGACGCGCTCTGCCTCGCCCTGGTGCCGGAGATGCTGGCGGCCGACCTCAAGACGCCGATCCACATCCTGCTCTCCTACGACGAGGAGCTGACCTGCCTCGGCGTCGCCGACGTGATCGCCCGTTTCGGCAAGGATCTGCCGCGGCCCGGCGCGGTGATCGTCGGCGAGCCGACCGACCTCGACGTCGCCGACGCCCACAAGAGCATCTACACCTACCGCACTACCGTCCACGGCCACGAGGCGCATTCCTCGAAGCCGGCGCTGGGCGCCAACGCCGTGATGGCAGCGGCCGAGCTGGTGGCGGGCTTGAACCGCATCGCCGACCAGATGGCGGCGCGGGGCGATGCCGGCGGCCGGTTCGATCCGGGCTACACCACGGTCCATGTCGGGGTGATCGGCGGCGGCACCGCCCGCAACATCCTGCCGAAATCCTGCGAGTTCCAGTGGGAGTTCCGCGGCCTGCCGGACCTGCCCCGCGACGAGATCCCGGACCTGTTCGCGACCGAGGTGGAGCGGGTGACCCGCGAGCGGCTCAACCGCTTCGGCGCCTACGGCCATATCGAGACCGAGGAGGATGCGGCGGTGCCGGGGCTGGCTCCCGAGCCCGGCTCCCCGGCCGAGCGCCTGGCCCTGCGGCTCGCCGGCCGCAACCACACCATCACGGTGCCCTACGCCACCGAGGCCGGCCGCTTCCAGCTCGCCGGCCTGCCGACCGTGGTCTGCGGCCCGGGCTCGATCGACCAGGCGCACCAGCCCGACGAGTACATCACGCTCGCGGCCCTGGAGGCGGGGGAAGTCTTTCTGCGCCAGCTGGTGCGGGATTGCGCGGCGGGGTGGAGCCCAGTGTGACGCGCCGTTCCCGATCCTCGAAATACACTGCGTTGTAAATGTTGATCGCGGGATCCCCTCTCCCGTGTGGGAGAGGGGTAGGGGCGATCGAAGATCGCGCAGGGTGGCTCGGGTTCAGAATAAGACACCCAAGTCGAGCTGCGCGGCTCTACGGTTCAGGGGCATTGCGGAAACCGAGCCACCCTCACGCGGGATCTTCGATCCCCTGACCCCTCTCCCAAACGGGAGAGGGGGACGCGCTCTACTTTTGATGTCAGCGACCATTGTTTCGGCCTCACGGCTTCCGGGCCAGGGCCAGCCCCAAACCCGCACCGAGCAGCAGTCCGCCGGTCAGCCGGTTGCGCCACCGGCCTTTCGCCAGCACGACCCGCGCCCGTCCCGCCAGCACCGCCCAGACCGCGTCGCCGGCGACCGCGAGCACCAGGAAGGTCGCGGCGAGCAGCACCAGCTGCCCGAACGGTGCGGCGTCGCGGCTGACGAATTGCGGCAGGAAGGCGCCGAAGAACAGCAGCGTCTTCGGGTTGGTCAGCGCCACCAGGAAGCCGCGCAGGGCGATGGCCCGGACGGCCCGGGGTTCCGGGGCGGTCTGGGCGAGGTCGGTCGCAGGCGCCCGCCAGGCGCGGAAGGCGAGCCAGGCGAGATAGGCGACGCCGAGCCAGCGCAGCACCTCGAACCAGGTCGCCATCACGGCCAGCATCGCCGAGAGGCCGGCGACCGTCAGCGCCAGCTGCACGGTGAGCGCCGCCCCGACGCTCGCCACGGTGACGAGGCCGTAGCGGCTGCCATGGGCGACGCTGTTGGCAACGATGAGGGCGACGTTCGGTCCCGGGATCAGGATCAGGACGAGGGTCGCGGCGACGAAGCCGAGATAGAGGTCGAGCGGCATGGCGGGAGGTGTCCGGTCGTGAACCGGACGGCAGCGTGCCATGCACGGTGCCGTCCCGCCAAGCTCGGGCTTTACTGCTGCGCCGGCTGGGTCGTGGTGGTGCCGGTGGCGGCCGGGACGTCCGACTTCTGGGCATCCGTCTTGGCCGCGTCCGTCTTGGCGGGCTGCTGACCGAGATAGACGTATTCCGGCGCGGCCCGCAGCTGGTCCTTGTCGGTGTTGATCACTGCCTTCAGCGTCTTGTCGTCGACGCGGGAGACCTGCAGCGCCTCCTTGGCGACCGAGACGTACTTGGTGCCGAGGCCGAGGAAGCCGCCGACGCCGACGACGTAGGACTTCACGGCCAGGTCAGGCCCGAGCACGATGTCGGCCACCGAGCCGATCGTCTCGTTGGCGCCGTTCACGATGCTCTGGCCGATCATCTTCGAGGCCATGAGGTCGCTCGGCTCCTGCGCGACGAAGGTCGGCCGCAGGTCGTTGGCGAGGGTGGCGGGGGCGCCCGGCACGGGGGTTGGACCACTCTTGGGGCCGCTCGCATCCTGCGCCAGGCCGGCGCTGGCGCCGGCGACGAGGAGGAACGCGGCGGCGAGGAAGGGGCGAGACATCGTGGGCTCCGACTTCGTGCGCCCGACACGCTCGGGCGCATGATGAGTCGGTTGCGGTGCGAAAGGTTCCCTCCCGCACCCGCTTTCCCGTAGGGCAGGACCGGTTTCAGCCCGGCTGGCCGTGTCCTTGATCGCGGGCGATCTCGGCCTCGACCTCGGCCGGGTCGAGGTCGTAGTGCCGCGAGCAGAACTCGCAGGTGATGCCGATGCGGCCGTCCTCGCCGACGATCTCGCGGCGCTCCTCGGGCGAGAAATTGCGCACCATCCCCATCACCCGCTCGCGCGAGCAGCGGCAGGCCTCGTGCACCCCTTGCGCCTCGAACACCCGCACGCCGCGCTCGTGGAACAGACGGTAGAGCAGGCGCTCGCTCGACACGGTGGGATCGACGAGCTCGTGATCCTCGATCGTGGCGATCAGCGACTTGGCCTCGACCCAGGCATCGTCCTCCTGCGGCCGGCTGTCGTCGAGCAGCGCGTGCCCCTCCGGCAGGTCGCCGGGCGGCAGGTCGGCGAGGCGGGCGCGGTCGGGCGAGTGCGGCAGGAACTGCACCAGCATGCCGCCGGAGCGCCAGGAATTTTCGGGCCCCTCTCCCCCACCCTCGACCTGCTCGGCGACGGCGAGGCGGACCCGGGTCGGGATCTGCTCCGACTGCCGGAAATACTGGTGCGCCGCCTCCTCGAAGCCCTGGCCCTCGAGCGCCACCACGCCCTGGTAGCGGCTCTGGGCCGAGCCCTGGTCGATGGTCATGGCGAGGTGGCCGTGGCCCAGCAGCTGGGCGGTACCGGCGCGCGGGCCCGCCGCCGCGACGCGCCCGGCATCGAAGCGGGCGGTGGCGCGCACCCGGTCGGGCGCCTCGAAATCCACCACCACCATCTCGACCGGGCCGTCGGACTTGGTCTGGAGCTGGAACCGGCCCTCGAACTTGAGCGAGGAGCCGAGCAGCACGGTCAGCGCCGCGGCCTCGCCGAGCAGCCGCGCGACGGTGTCGGGATAGCCGTGCCGGCGCAGGATCGTGTCGACCGAGGGGCCGAGGCGCACGACGCGGCCGCGCACGTCGAGGGGCTCGACCGCGAAGGGCAGGATCGCGTCGTCGCGGCCGTCGGGATTTTGGGAGGGGGAAGGCGTCTCGGACATGCTCTCACCGCCGCCGGTCCGACGAGGGTCCGGCACTCGTGCAGGAAGAAGGTCTCCCGGCGGGGCGCCTTCCGCACGGGTCGCCGCGCGTGTCCCCGGGGGAAGCGAGACGGCGGAGCGAGGGGCGGGAGACGCCGCGGCGAGAGACCGGCGTGCCCGATATATGGGAGGCTGAGCGATGTTTTCGAAGGGGTTATCGCCCGGTTCGAAGTCTCTGAACCTGTGTCTCTGGACCTGCCTGGCTGGTCTCGGTGCCCTGTGCCGCCCTCCCCGTCATCCCGGGGCCGCGAAAGCGGAACCCGGGATCCATAACCGTGACGATGCCGGATGTGGCGGTGCGCGGTCCGACCTCGTCTGAAGCCTCGGCGGCTACGGATCCCGGGTTCTCGCCTTCGGCGAGCCCCGGGATGACGATGGAGGGTATCGGTTTCGTCCTGCGGCTCGTCAGGCGACGGCGCCGAGGCACCAGGCCAGGATCCCCTTCTGGGCGTGGAGCCGGTTCTCGGCCTCGTCGAACACCACCGATTGCGGCCCGTCGATCACCTCGGCGGTGACCTCCTCGCCGCGATGCGCCGGCAGGCAGTGCATGAACACCGCGTCCTTGGCGGCGGCCCCCATCAGACGGCTATTGACCTGGTAGGGCATCAGCAGGTTGTGGCGGTGCGCCTCGTCCTCGTCGCCCATCGAGACCCAGCAATCGGTCACGACCGCGTCGGCCCCGGCCACCGCCTCGAACGGGTCGGCGGTGATGCTCAGTTCCGCGCCCTCCGCCTTGGCACGGGCGATCAGGCTCTCCGGCACCGGCAGCTCCGGCGGGCAGGCGACGTTGAGCTTGAAGTCGAACCGGGCCGCGGCGTGGGCCCAGGAGGCCAGCACGTTGTTGGAATCCCCCGACCAGGCGACGGTGCGGCCCTTGATCGGCCCGCGATGCTCCTCGAACGTCATCACGTCGGCCATGATCTGGCAGGGATGCGAGTCCTTCGTCAGGCCGTTGATAACCGGAATCGTGGCGTACTCGGCCAGTTCCAGCATCATGCCGTGATCGAGGATGCGGATCATGATCGCGTCGAGGTAGCGCGACAGGACCCGGGCGGTGTCGGCGACGGTCTCGCCGCGGCCGAGCTGCATCTCCCGGCCGGTGAGCATCAGGGTCTCGCCGCCCAGCTCCCGCATCGCCACGTCGAACGAGACGCGAGTGCGGGTCGAGGGCTTGTCGAACACCATGCCCAGAAACTTGCCGGCGAGCGGCCGTTCGGCCGGCGGCTCGCCCTTGCGCCGGCGCCGCTTCAGCTCGGCGCAGGCGTCCAGCACCGTGCGCAGCTCGGGGCCGGAGAAGTCGGTCAGGTCGAGGAAGTGCCGGGGCGGCGGCGCGATCTTCACGGGCGCGTTCATCACTCTGCGGCCCTCCGGCCCCTCGTTTCCATGGCGGCGCAGGCCGCCTCCAGCTTGTCCAGGGCCGCCCCCACCTCGGCCTCGCCGATGATCAGCGGCGGCAGCAGGCGCACGACGTTGTCGCCGGCCGGGATCACCAGCAGGTGCTCGTCCCGGGCAGCGGCGGCGAACTCGGTGTTGGTGACCACGAGGCGCAGGCCCATCATCAGGCCCTCGCCGCGGATCTCGTCGACGATGTCGGGATGGCGGTCCTTGAGGGAGGCGAGACGCTGCTTCAGGAGCAGGCCGGTCTGGCGCACGTGCTCCAGGAAGCCGGGGGCCAGGATGATGTCGAGCACGGCGTTGCCCACCGCCATGGCCAGCGGGTTGCCGCCGAAGGTGGTGCCGTGGGTGCCCACGACCATGCCGCGGGCCGCCTCGCTGGTGGCGAGGCAGGCGCCCATCGGGAAGCCGCCGCCGATGCCCTTGGCCGAGGACAGGATGTCCGGCGTCACGCCCGACCATTCGTGGGCGAAGAGCTTGCCGGTGCGGCCGATGCCGGTCTGGACCTCGTCCATGATCAGCATCAGGCCGTGCTCGTCGCAGAGCGAGCGCAGGGTGCGCAGCCACTCGTGCGAGACGACGCGCAGGCCGCCCTCGCCCTGGATCGGCTCGATCATCAGGGCGGCGGTCTCGGGCGTGATCGCGGCCTTCAGGGCCTCCAGGTCGCCGAACGGCACCTGGTCGAACCCGTCGACCTTCGGGCCGAAGCCGTCGATATACTTCTGCTGGCCGCCGGCCGCGATGGTGGCGAGCGTGCGGCCGTGGAAGGCGCCCTCGAAGGTGACGATCCGGTAGCGCTCCGGATGGCCGCCGGCGGCGTGGTACTTGCGCGCCATCTTGATGCAGGCCTCGTTGGCCTCCGCACCGGAATTGGCGAAGAACACCACGTCGGCGAAGCTCGCCTCGACGAGCCGCTGCGCCAGCCGCTCGGCCTCCGGCACCTCGAAGAGATTCGAGACGTGCCAGACCTTCTGGGCCTGCTCGGTCAGCGCGGCGACGAGGTGCGGATGGCCGTGGCCGACCGAGTTGACCGCGATGCCGGCGCCGAAATCGAGGTATCGCGAGCCGTCTCGGGCGATAAGCCAAGCGCCCTCACCGCGCTCGAAGGACACCTTGGCCCGGGCGTAGGTCGGCAGCAGCGAGGAGGTCACGATCTCGTCTCCGTCGCGGTCGAGTGAGTCGGTCGACCGGAAAACAAAGCGCCGCCTCGAAGGGCGGCGCGCGCGGATACTATGGAACGAGCGCGCTGTGTCAACGCCGCGCCTTGAAGATGACGCCGAGATGACAGCGGAAGGTCCCCTCGCCCGGGGTTGCGGCGGGACTTCCTTCCGGGCACAGACCCTCGGGCGGCCGGTCCCGGCCGCGCCGCGGCGGGGGCGCCGCGGGACGACGGACCGGCCCGACATGCCCGGCGGCGACGCCCGGGCGGGCCTGGTGGGAGACCAGACAGATGAGCGCGACCCTCGACCGCCTGAAGGAGCTCGGCCTCACCCTGCCGCCGGCCGCGGCACCCGTGGCGAACTACGTCGGCTTCCAGCGCAGCGGCAACCTGGTGGTGATCTCTGGCCAGCTGCCCTTCAACGCCCAGGGCCAGATCGATCCGGCCCACAAGGGCAAGGTCGGGGCCCAGGTCTCGCCGGAGGCGGCGGCCGAGGCCGCACGGCACTGCGCCCTCAACGTGCTGGCGCAGCTGCGCGCGGCGGCCGGCAACCTCGACGACGCGGTGGTGGCCTGCTTGCGGCTGGGCGGCTTCATCAACACGGCGCCGGGCTTCTCGGCGGTGGCGGGCGTGATGAACGGCGCCTCCGACCTGATGGTGCAGGTGCTGGGCGAGCGCGGCCGCCACGCCCGCTCGACGATCGGCGTCGCCGAGCTGCCGCTCGACGCCGTGGTCGAGGTCGAGGGCCTGTTCGAGGTTCGCTGACGAGAACAGCTCCCGATCGCGCCGCGACCGGGCGCTGTTCTCGATCTTTGGTTTGTCGCATTGTCTGCGACGAACCGGTGTCCACTTCGTCGGGAAAATGCTTCGATGAACGACCGCCTCGCCCCCGACTGGCTGACCGCCCGCCCGATCGCCCATCGCGGCCTGCACGACCGCAACGCCGGCATCCCCGAGAACACCATCGCGGCGGCGGAGGCCGCGATCGCCGGCGGCTACGCGATCGAGTGCGACGTCCAGCTCAGCCGGGACGGCGAGGCGATGGTCTTTCACGATGCCGGCCTCGGCCGGCTCACCGGGACTGAGGGCCTCGTGCGCGAGCGCGACGCCGCCGCTCTCGGGCAGCTGACGGTGCTCGGCAGCGCCGAGCGCGTGCCCACCCTGGCGGAGTTCCTGCAGACCATCGCCGGGCGCACGCCGCTCGTCGTCGAGGTGAAGACCCGGTTCGACGGCGACCTGGCGCTCGCCCGCCGCACCGCGGAGATCGTCGCGGCGCATGTTGCCGCCGATGGCGGCCCGGTGGCGCTGAAGTCGTTCGATCCCGCCATCGTCGGGGGGCTCGCCGAGCTCGCGCCCGGGATCCCGCGCGGCATCGTGGCGGAGAGCCGCCACGACGACCCGGGCTACGCCTCGCTGACCGAGGCGCAGCGGCACGGACTGGCGCACCTGCTGCACTTTTCCGAGAGCCGCCCGGACTTCCTGTCCTGGCGCGTCGACGACCTGCCGAACGCCGCGACCCATCTCTGCCGCCTGCTCGGCCGCATGCCGGTGATGACTTGGACCGTGCGGACCGAGGCGCAGGTGCGGCTCGCGCGGGCGCATGCCGACCAGATGGTGTTCGAGGGTTTTCGGGCCTGACGGCTCAAGTGCTCTCGAGCCTCACGGCTCATGGCCGCGCCGGATCCTGGAACCAGGCATAGCGCGGCGCCATCCCGGGAAACGGGGTCGGCGGGATCTCGGTGCTCAGCGCGTCCGCCACGGCGTCGGCCTCGTCCATGGCGAGGCCGACCTGCAGCACCTCGTCGATCACCGCGGTGGCGCCGGTGCGCACGTCGTAGACCGTCCAGCCGGCGCGGTCGCGGCGGATGTCGTAGCGGATGACGTCGTGATGGATGGTCTGGATCGACATGGCGGACGTCCCGGCTGGTGGTGAAGCTTTAGGGTTGGTGAGGGCGTGCTCGATGTGCCGGCGCGCACGCGGCGCGACGGGTGAGGGAAGCCGAAGAGTTGCAGGTGGACCGCGACGCCGAACCCCTCCCCCCTCTGCGGGGGAAGGTTCGGGTGGGCGCCCTCACGGCCACCTTGTCTCCCCGCTTGGCCCCGCCCGCACGTAGCCACGGGAGATCAGCCGGTCCCTCTGGCGCGTCCGCCGCTCGGCTTCGCCGAGATCGGCCAGCGCGTCGGCGATCGCCCGGCGCAGCGCGAGGCCCGCATCGCCCCCGGCGGCCGTGAGATAAGCGACCGCGATCGTCTCGACGCCGGGCGCCCGCCCGTCCCGTCGTTCCGCCGGCTCGTGACTCATGGATCTGGCTCGCCGCTGCACGAAGCCGGCCGCCGCCGACTCACGTTAGAACATAACGTGAACAAGCCACGGCGAGGCCGTCCCGGTCAAGCTGCGTTCGTGCCTGCGCCAGCTGATATGGCAGGCGGTGTGAATAACGGGGAGAGCGGCGCTCAGGGGGCCCGCGTCGCCTCCGGATCGCCGGCGCGCACCGGCGCCTCGACGTAGCGCCCCTGCTCCGGCACCGCCACCGCCGCGAAGTCGCGGGCGAGGTCGTGCAGGGCCTGGCGCAGGCCCGGGCCGTGCAGGGGACGGCCGTGGCCGGTGAGCGCCAGTTCCGGCTCGAGCTGCGCCAGAACCTCGACCGAGCGCCGGGCGGCGTCCCAGTCGGTGGTGAGGTAGCGCGGCGGGCCGTGCATCTCGGGCGCCTGGGTGGCGACGGCGTAGACCGATTCCTGCGCCGTCGTGACGAAGGCGTCGCCGGCGATCAGCGCCCGGTCGGCGGCGCGCCAGAGCGAGACGTGGCCGGGGGAATGACCCGGGGTGTGAATCCAGCGCCAGCCCGGCAGCGGCGGCACGCCGCCATCCTCCGGCAGCAGGCGCAGGCGTGCGCCGACATCGACCGGCTTCGTCGGGAACAGCGGCGAGAGCCGGGCGACGAGACCGCCGCCGACGCTCGGGTCCGGGGCCGGATAGGCGGCGCTGCCGTCGAGATAGGGGCGCTCCAGGGGATGGGCCCAGACGGGGACGTCCCAGGCCTCGGCGAGGTCCTCCAGCACCCCGACATGATCGAAATGGCCGTGGGTGAGGACGATTGCCGCCGGCCGGGCCCCTGCGCCGAACCGCGCCGCCGCGGCCGCTTCGATGGCACCACGCGACCCCATGATCCCGGCATCGACCAGCACCCAGCCGCGGTCGCCGGCGCCGGGCGCGCCGAGATACGCGACGTTGACGAGGACGTGGCGCTGGTAGGCGAGGTCGGGGCGCAAGCCGTGTGTGCCGTCCGGGCCGGCGGGCTCGTCGGAGACCGAATCGGGGCCGATCGGGATCTGCTGGGTCATGCCGGCACCTCGCGACGGGACTGCCCGGCTCAATGCCCCCAAGGAGTATCGGTTCCCGCCCGCGGCTCCGGCGCGGGCCGGTTTCGTGACGTTTCTGCCACGGGGCGCGGGAAATACACGATTGCGAAACGTTCGCGGCCCCAATCGGGCTTTTTCGCGGCTAGCATCGTTGTCGGCGCCGAGGCGCGTCGTCCTTGAAGAAGAAGTCGCCACAGACCGCGGCCAAATCGAGGCAATTTGATGCAAATCCAGTCAGCGTCGAGACGCAAGGTGATGGCCGCCCGCGGCCTGATCTCGCTCCTCTGCTCGACCATCTCTTACGCCGCTCTGGCGCAGTCGGCCGGCACCCAGGATCCGGGGCGCGTCGGCGACGCCGCGAGCTGGCGGACGCCGGAATATCTCGCCGATTGGGGCCTGACCTCGATGCGGGCCGACCAGGCCTACGCCCGTGGCATCACCGGCCGCGGCGTCGTGGTCGGCTCGGTCGATTCCGGCTTCCTCGCCACTCATCCGGAATTCGCCGGGCAGGTGACGCCGCTGACGGTCCAGGGCACCTACCTGGCGAACGGCTACCGCTACGAGACCGCCGCCGGCGTGCGCAGCGACCTGTTCTCGGCCGGCAGCCCGTTCTCGGTGCCGGGCACCTGGATCCGCGGCACCAACGACGACCACGGCACCCATGTCGACGGCACCATCGTGGCGCGGCGCGACGGCACCGGCATGCACGGCGTCGCCTTCGGCGCGACCCTGCTCGCGACCAACACCAACGCCACCGATTCGTCGATCTACGGCGCCAACCAGGACTACACGTACTTCAAGGCCGCCTACGGCAACCTGGCGGCCGCCGGCGCGCGGGCGATCAACTCGTCCTGGGGCAGCCCGCCGCCCTCCGAGAACTACAACACGATCGCCGGGGTCGCGGCCGGCTACGCCAAGTTCCAGGGCCGGCCCGACTGGCTCGACGCGGTGGCGGAGACCACCCGGCAATACGGCACGATCATGGTCTTCGCCGCCGGCAATGCCGGGGTGAACAACCCGACGGTGCGGGCCGCCCTGCCCTATTTCGAGCCCGACCTCGAATCGCGCTGGATCGCCGCCTCGGGCCTGACCATCGACGACGGCACGGCGTTCAACCGCTGCGGGCTGGCCAAGTACTGGTGCGTCGCCGCGCCCGGCCGCAACATCTTCAGCACCGTCACCTCGACCACCGGGGTGGCCGGATACGGCAACAAGAGCGGCACCTCGATGTCGGCGCCCCACGTCACCGGCGCGCTGGCGCTGGTGATGGAGCGCTTTCCCTACATGACCAACGAGCAGGCGCGCGACGTGCTGCTCACCACCGCGACCCATCTCGGCAGCGGCCCGGCCGACCGGCCGAACGAGACCTTCGGCTGGGGCAAGATCGACCTCGGCCGGGCGATGAACGGCCCGGGCCAGTTCCTCGGCCGCTTCGCCGCCACCCTGCCCGGCGGCACGGTCGACACCTGGTCGAACGACATCTCAGATGCGGCTTTGCGCCAGCGTCAGGTGGAGGATTCGGCCGAGCACGCGACCTGGCTGCAGGACAAGGCCGCCCGCGGCTGGAGCAACGGCCTGCCGGCCGGCGCCACGTCCGACCAGCAGATCGAATACACCTACCGCGAGGCGCGCGACCAGGCCTTCCTCACCCGCATCTATCAAGGTGGGCTGACCAAGGCCGGTGACGGCGCGCTGATCCTCACCGGCGCCAGCACCTATACGGGCGCGACGGAGGTCAATGGCGGCCTGCTGGCCGTCAACGGCTCGATCACCTCCGTCGCCACCATCAATGCCGGCGGCACGCTGGGCGGCACCGGCACGCTCGGCGGGCTTAACGTCCGCGCGGGCGGCACGGTGGCGCCGGGCAACAGCATCGGCACCCTGAACGTCGCCGGCACCATCAGCTTCGCCCAAGGCTCGCTCTACGCCGTCGAGGTGGCGTCTGGGCGCAGCGACCGCATCAGCGCCACCGGTGCGGCGCGGATCGACGGCGGGACCGTGACGGTCGCGGCCGAGGGGACGGGCACGCCCTTGAGCCCCGGAGCCTTGCGCGGGCTGCTCGGCCAGCGCACCACCATCCTGTCGGCGGGACAGGGGGTCACCGGCCGCTTCGATGCCGTGACGCCGGGCTACACCTTCATCGGGGCGAGCCTCGATTACGACCCGAACAGCATCGGCCTGACGCTGGGGCGCAACGCCACGACCTTCGCGTCGATCGGCGCCACCCGCAACCAGGCGGCGACGGGCGGGGCGATCGAGCGACTGGGCTTCGGCAACCCGCTCTACGAGACCGTGCTGGTCAACACCGATGCGGGGGCGGCCCGCAGCGCCTTCGCGTCCCTGTCGGGCGAGGTCCATGCCAGCGCGGTGACGGCCCAGTTCGAGACCGCGTTCTTCGTCCGCGAGGCGATCCTCGACCGGCTGCGCCGGGGCGATCCCGGGGACGCTCCCCTGTTCCCGGGCCTCTCGACCCCGAGCCTGCCGGCGGCCTATTCCGCCGACCTGCCGGGGCGGGTCGCGCCGCCGGTCCAGGTGCCGGCGCAACTGGTCGAGCCGCCCGCTTACGCCGTCTGGGGCCAGGGCTTCGGCGCCTTCGGCCGCACCCGGAGCGACGGCAACGCCGCCTCGCTGTCGCGGCAGATCAGCGGCTTCGTGCTCGGGGCCGACACCCGGCTCGATCTCGGCGGATTGCCCGGCGGCTGGCGCGTCGGCGTCGCCGGCGGCTACACCAATACCAGCCTCGACATCACCGGCCGCGCCGCCTCCGGCGTGATCGAGAGCGGTTTCGGCGGCCTCTATGCCGGCACGACCCTCGGACCGGTGGCTCTCCGCTTCGGCGGCGTGGCCGGCGGCAACAGCCTGTCGCTCCGGCGCAGCATCCTGGCCCCCGGCTTCGCCCAGGGCCTGAGCGCCCGCTACGGCGGCCTCACCGCACAGGTCTTCGGCGAGGTCGGCTACCGGCTGGCCTTCGGGGCGGCGGTGATCGAGCCCTTCGTCGGCGCGGCCGCGATCCGCATCGGCCAGGACGCCTTCGCCGAGCGCGGCGGCCCGGCGGCCCTCTCCGGCCTCGGCCGCGACAACGACCTGGCCGCCACCACTTTGGGGGTGCGCGGCTCGACCCGGCTCTCGGCCGACCTGCCCGTTTATCTCACCGGCCTCGTCGGCTGGCGCCGGGCCTATGGCGACGTGGTGCCGAAGGCCCTCCTCGCCTTCGGGGCCGGCCAGACCGGCTTCCTGGTCGCCGGCGTGCCGATCAACCGCGACGCGGTGGTGGCGCAGGCCGGGATCGACTGGGCCTTCTCCCCGGCGGCGTCCCTCGGCGTGTCCTATACCGGCCAGGCCGGCGAGCGGGCGCAGGACCATGCGGTGAAGGGCAACTTCACGTATCGGTTCTGATGCGGTGACATCGAAAAGGCCCGCCGCCTCGTTCCCGAGGCGGCGGGCCTTTTCGATTCTCTCAACAGTCTCAAACTCACAGGGTCATTCCGGGGCCGCGAAAGCGGAGCCCGGAATCCAGAACCGCGGATGGTCCAAGATAAAGCGACAAGCGCTCCACCTCTTTCTGAGCAACCTGAGTGCCTGGATTCCGGGCTCCGCTTTCGCGGCCCCGGAATGGCGCGGAGGATGTCAAAACCGAGGGCGCTCACTCGCCTCCCCCGGAACGCCCCCTCAGAACACCTCTTCCCGCCGCGGCGCCGCCTCTTCCGCCTCGCGCCGGGCGATCGAGCGCTCGACCACCTTGGCGAGGCCGACCATGATCGTGTCGAGGGCGTAGTCCTTCGGGGTGTAGATCGCCGCGACCCCCATGTTCTTCAGCACCAGCTCGTCCTCGGACGAGATGATGCCGCCGACGACGACCGGGATGTGGTCGAGGCCTTCCTGGCGCAGGCGAGCCCGCACCTCGCGCACCAGCGGCACGTGCGAGCCCGACAGGATCGACAGGCCGATGATGTGGGCGTTGCGCTCGCGCGCCTTGGCGACGATCTCGGCCGGGGTCTGGCGGATGCCGTCATAGGTCACGTCGAAGCCGACGTCGCGGGCGCGCAAGGCGATCTGCTCGGCGCCGTTCGAATGGCCGTCGAGGCCGGGCTTGCCGACGACGAGCTTCGGCGCCTCGCCTAAGCGCTCGCCGAGATCGGCGATGAGCAGGCGCGCCTCCTCCGCCGCCCCCGAGGTGACTGTCTCCGGCGTCACGCCGGTGGGGGCGCGGTACTCGCCGAAGACGTGGCGCAGGCGCTCGCCCCACTCGCCGGTGGTGACACCGGCCTTGGCGCAGGCGATCGAGGCCGGCATCACGTTGCGGCCTTCCCGCGCCGCGGCCTCGAGTTCGTCGAGCGCCGCCGCGACCGCCGCCGAATCGCGCTGCGCGCGCCAGGCCTTGATGCGGGTCTGCGCCTCCATCTCCACCGTCTCGGAGACGGTGAAGATCGCCCCGTCGCCGGCGGTGAGGGGCGAGGGCTCGCCGTTCTGGAACTTGTTGACGCCGACCACGACCTGCTCGCCGCGCTCGATCGCGGCGATGCGCTTGGCGTTCGATTCGACGAGCGCCCGCTTCATCAGCCCGGTCTCGATCGCCGTCACCGCCCCGCCGAGCCCGCCGATCCGAGCGAGCTCCGCCCGGGTCTCGGCCTTCAGCGCCTCGACCTTGGCGTCGATGGCGGTCGAGCCGTCGAAGATGTCGTCGTATTCGAGCAGGTCGGTCTCGAAGGCGAGGATCTGCTGCATCCGCATCGACCATTGCTGGTCCCAGGGACGCGGCAGGCCGAGCGCCTCGTTCCAGGCCGGCAGCTGCACCGCCCGGGCCCGTGCCCGCTTCGACAGCGTGACGGCCAGCATCTCGATCAGGATGCGGTGGACGTTGTTCTCCGGCTGCTGCTCGGTGAGGCCGAGCGAGTTCACCTGCACGCCGTAGCGGAAAATGCGCTTGCGCGGATCGTCGATGCCGTAGCGGTCGCGGGTGATCTCGTCCCAGAGATCGCAGAACGCCCGCATCTTGCAGATCTCGGTGACGAACCGCATGCCCGCGTTCACGAAGAACGAGATCCGCCCGACCACGTCGGCGAAGCTCGCCTCGTCGAAGGCGGGGTCGTCCCTCACCGTGTCGAGGACCGCGATGGCGACGGCCAGCGCGTAGGACAGCTCCTGGACCGGCGTCGCCCCCGCCTCCTGCAGGTGGTAGGAGCAGACGTTCATCGGGTTCCACTTCGGAACCTGGCTCGTCGTGAACAGGATCACGTCCTTGGTGAGCCGCAGCGAAGGACCCGGCGGGAAGACGTAGGTGCCCCGCGACAGGTATTCCTTGATGATGTCGTTCTGCGTCGTGCCTTGCAGCGCTGAGAACGGCGCGCCCTGCTCTTCCGCCACCGCGAGATACAACGCCAGCAGCCAGGGGGCCGTGGCGTTGATGGTCATCGAGGTGTTCATCTGGGCGAGCGGGATGTCCTGGAACAGGGTCCGCATGTCGCCGAGATGGGCGATCGAGACGCCGACCTTGCCGACCTCGCCGCGAGCGAGCTCGTGGTCGGGGTCGTAGCCGGTCTGGGTCGGCAGGTCGAAGGCGACCGAGAGACCGGTCTGCCCCTTGGCGAGGTTGCCGCGGTAGAGCGCGTTCGATTCCGCCGCCGTCGAGTGGCCCGCATAGGTGCGGATGATCCACGGCTTGTCCCGCTTGACGTCCGGTTCGCCCATTTGCGCCCTCGCCCCTCGTTGTCCCGTCGCCCGCGGGTCCGGATGGCCGCAGCGGGCCGGGATGGTAGCCACACCCGGCTTGACCGTCATTCTTGACGTAAGGCCCACAAGTAGGCCACGCCGCCAAAAGGGCTATTGAGGCCCCCTGGAACGACGCTAGAATCCACGGTGCAGTGCATCATTTCAAGGGAGGGGTCCGCGATGGCAGCGAGCGCCGCGGTGGAACCGGTTGCAAAGGGTGGGCCCGGGCTGAAGGACCTGTACGAGATTGGCGAGATCCCGCCGCTCGGCCACGTCCCGTCGAAGATGTACGCTTGGGCGATCCGGCGTGAACGGCACGGGCCGCCGGAAGAGTCGATGCAGATCGAGGTGCTGCCGACCTGGTCGATCGGCGACGACGAGGTGCTCGTCCTCGTGATGGCCGCCGGCGTCAACTACAACGGCGTCTGGGCCGGCTTGGGCGAGCCGATCTCGCCGTTCGACGTCCACAAGGCCGATTTCCACATCGCCGGGTCGGATGCCTCGGGCATCGTCTGGGCGGTCGGCGCCAAGGTGAAGCGCTGGAAGGTCGGCGACGAGGTCATCGTCCACTGCAACCAGGACGACGGCGACGACGAGGAGTGCAACGGCGGCGACCCGATGTTCTCGCCGACGCAGCGCATCTGGGGCTATGAGACCCCGGACGGCTCGTTCGGCCAGTTCTGCCGGGTGCAGTCGCGCCAGCTGATGCACCGGCCCAAGCACCTGACCTGGGAGGAGAGCGCCTGCTACACGCTGACGCTCGCCACCGCCTACCGGATGCTGTTCGGTCACGCGCCGCACACGATCAAGCCGGGCCAGAACGTGCTGATCTGGGGCGCCTCGGGCGGCCTCGGCGTGTTCGGCGTGCAGCTCTGCGCCGCGGCCGGCGCCAACGCCATCGCGGTGATCTCCGACGAGTCGAAGCGCGACTACGTCATGAGCTTAGGCGCCAAGGGCGTCATCAACCGCAAGGACTTCAACTGCTGGGGCCAGCTGCCCAAGGTCAACTCGCCCGAGTTCAACGAGTGGACCAAGGAAGCCCGCAAGTTCGGCAAGGCGATCTGGGACATCACCGGCAAGGGCAACGACGTCGACATCGTGTTCGAGCACCCGGGCGAGGCGACCTTCCCGGTCTCGGCGCTGGTGGTGAAGCGCGGCGGCATGGTGGTGTTCTGCGCCGGCACGACCGGCTTCAACATCACCTTCGACGCCCGCTACGTCTGGATGCGCCAGAAGCGCATCCAGGGCTCGCACTTCGCCCACCTGAAGCAGGCGGCCGCCGCCAACCAGTTCGTCATCGACCGCCGGGTCGATCCCTGCATGAGCGAGCTCTTCCCCTGGGACAAGATCCCGGAGGCCCACACCAAGATGTGGAAGAACCAGCACGCGCCGGGCAACATGGCGGTGCTGGTGAACTCGCCGCGGCCGGGCCTGCGGACCTTCGACGACGTGCTGGAGCTGTCGGGGTCGCGCTAGCGACCCGCTCGCGCTAGCGACCCGCTCGCGCTGACGCGCCTCGCGCTTCCCGCCGCACCGGCGAGTTGCTAGAACACCTCCGAACTGACGCCGCGCGGGGATTTGTCCCGCGCGGCGCGCATCTCGGACGAAGCGACCCATGGAAAAGTTCACCGTGCTGGAGGGCGTCGCGGCGCCGCTGCCGATCGTCAACGTCGACACCGACCGCATCATCCCCAAGCAGTACCTGAAGACGATCAAGCGCACCGGCCTCGGCAAGGGCCTCTTCTCCGAGATGCGCTACCGCGACGACGGCTCGGAGAACCCCGACTTCGTCCTCAACCAGCCGGCCTACCGCAACGCCAAGATCCTGGTCGCGGGCGACAATTTCGGCTGCGGCTCGTCGCGCGAGCACGCGCCGTGGGCGCTGGCCGATTTCGGCATCCGCTGCATCATCTCGACCAGCTTCGCCGACATCTTCTTCAACAACAGCGCCAAGAACGGCATCCTGCTGATCACGGTGGCGCCTGAGGACCTGGAAAAGCTCCTCGACGACGCCAATCGCGGCGCCAACGCGACGCTGACGATCGACCTCGAGAACCAGCTCATCAAGGGGCCGGACGGCGGCACGCTGCACTTCGACATCGATCCGGGCCGCAAGCACAACCTCATCAACGGCCTCGACGACATCGGCCTGACCCTCGAGAAGGCGCCGGCGATCGACGCCTACGAGCAGAAGCTCGCCGAGCGGCCCTGGGCCTGATCGCCGGTTCAGCCCGACGGCGCGAGACGCCGTCAGGGCGCGTACGGCTACGCTCGACCGGTAATCCCGCAAGGTCGGAGGGCGGTTCGCCGCGGCAAATCCCCTCCGATCGCCGATCACGTCAGGTTTTCCTTAACCCTGATGCCGCCCTATTCCGGTGCTTGGATCGGCGAAACGGGAGAGACTTCTTGCTCATGACGCGGCGCGCGACCCTCAAGGCCGCCACCCTGCTCTGCCTCGCCGGGATCGGCCTGCCGCAGGCGGCTCTGGCGGATTTCCGCTCCTGCCTCGCCGGGATCGGCCAGGATGCGGCGGCGGCCGGCGTGTCGCCGGCGGCGTTCCAGGCGGCGACGGCCGGCATCACCTTCGACGACAAGGTGATCGAGCTGTCCCAGGCCCAGCCCGAGTTCAAGACCCCGATCTGGGACTACATGGCCGCCCTCGTCGACGACGAGCGGGTCGATGACGGTCGCGCCGCCATGCGCCAGCACGCGAGCGCCCTCGCCCAGGCCGAGGCGCGCTACGGCGTCGACCGCTACACCATCGCGGCGGTGTGGGGCGTCGAATCGAATTTCGGCAAGAATCTCGGCAAGATGCCGCTGGTCCAGTCGCTCGCGACGCTGGCTTGCGGCGGCACCCGGCGGCGCGAGTTCTTCCGGGCCGAGCTGATCGCCACCCTGAAGATCATCGCCAAGGGCGACATCGCGCCCGAGCGCCTGACCGGCTCCTGGGCCGGCGCCTTCGGCCAGACCCAGTTCATGCCGACCACCTATCACCGTCTCGCCGTCGACCTCGACGGCGACGGGCGGCGTGACGTGGTCGATTCGGTGCCGGACGCGGTCGGCTCCACCGCCAATTTCCTGCGCGTCGCCAAGTGGCACAACGGCCAGCCCTGGGGCTACGAGGTGCGGCTGCCCTCCGGCTTCAACGTCTCGGCGGCGGGGCGCAAGAACAAGAAGCCGGTGGCGCACTGGGCCTCGCTCGGCGTCACCCGGCTCGACGGACGGCCGCTCTCGGCCGAGGGGCCGGTCGGCATCCTGGCGCCGGCCGGCGCCAACGGCCCGGCGTTTCTGGTGACGAAAAACTTCGACGCGATCTACTCCTACAACGCCGCCGAATCCTACGGCCTCGCCATCGCGGTCCTGTCCGACCGCCTGCGCGGCAAGGCCGGCGTCCAGACCGCCTGGCCGACCGACGACCCGCCGCTGTCGCGCGCCGAGCGCCGCAGCCTGCAGAGCGCGCTGGCCGCCCGCGGCTACGACGTCGGCGAGCCCGACGGCCGGGTCGGCGCCAAGACCCGCGAGGCGATCAAGGACATCGAGCGCCGCCTCGGCATGCCGCAGACCGGGCGGCCCGGGGCAAAGGTGCTCGAGGCGCTGGTGCGCAACTGACAGGACGGTCCAGTCTCCCCTTTTCCGTTCTCGAATTTTCGCCAAACCTTTGGCTTGGGGTCGAAAATTCGAGATGGGACAACGGCCTCGTCGATCTCGGGCAGGCCCGAGATCGACGTTGATGCGTCGGCATCTTAGGCCGTTGGTATCAGAGGCGTCTGGAGACCTCCTTCGAGGCTCGTTCACCCGCACCTCAGGATGAGGTCGAGGGTGGGACGAGCGAAGCGGAAGCGTCTCTTCGGCGTGTCCGAATCGCCGCTCAGATCCGCACCGTCCGGTCCCGCGCGGCGAGCAGCCCGAAACTTCCCGCCGAGACGCACAAGATCGCGTAGAGCGCCGCCGGCAAGCCCCAGCCGCCGCTGAGATCGTGCACGATGCCGACCAGGAACGGCCCGAGGGCCGCGAAGCAGTAGCCGACGCCCTGCGCCATGGCGGAGAGCTCGGCCGCGGCGCGGGGATCGCCGGCCCGCAGCACGATCAGCGTCAAGGCGAGGCCGAAGCAGCCGCCGAGGCCGAGACCCAGCAGCAGCGCGAAGCCCCAGGCCAAGGCCAGCGGCCCGAGCAGGAGCCCGGTGAAGCCGACCAGCGGCAGGCTGATCACCAGCACCACCCAGGGGCGCTGGTCGGGCCGGCGCGCGGCGAGCGTCGGCACGACGAGGGCGAGCGCTCCTTGCGCCAGCGCCGAGACCGAGGCGACGAGGCCGGCGGTCACGAGGTCGAAACCCCGGTCGACCAGGGCGGCGGGCAGCCAGCCGAACACGATGTAGGCGAGCGACGATTGCAGGCCCATGAAGGCGGTGACCTGCCAGGCCAGCGGATCGCGCCACAGCCGGCCGCTCGGCCGCGCGGCCGAGGCGGAGGGAAGCGGCCGGCCCCGCACGAAGGGCAGCCAGGCGGCGGCCGCCACCAGGGCGGGCGCCGCCCACAGCATCAGCGCCCCGTCCCAGCCGAGATCGAGGGCGCGGCGCGCCGGTACGGTGAAGCCGGCCCCGGCGGCGGCGCCGAGGCAGAGCAGAGCCGTGTAGAGGCCGGTCATCAGCCCGGCCCGATCGGGAAAGTCGCGCTTGACGATGCCGGGCAGGATCACCCCGACGATCCCGATCGCCGCGGCGGCGACCACCGAACCGAGGAAGAGCAGCGGCACCCCGCCGAGGCCGCGCAAGGTGAGGCCGAGCGCCAGCACCACCAGGGCCGCCAGCACCCCCGCATCCGGCCCGATGCGCCGCACGAGCAGCGGCGCGAGGCGGCCGAACACCCCGAGGCACAGGACCGGCAGGGTCACCAGCGCCCCGGCGAGGGCGCCGGACAGGCCGGTCTCGGCCCGGATGCCGGGCAGGAGCGGACCGACGCTCGACAGGGCGGGCCGGAGATTGAAGGCGACCAGCATCAGCCCGAGGCCGATCAGGACCGGAGAAAAGCCGGCCCCCGCCCGCTCCGGCCGCGCGACCCCGGCGCCGGGCTCCCGTTCGATGCTCCGCAAGACCGTCCCTCCCTGTCGCGCATCCGCGCGAGTTCGTCGCGCATCCGCGCGAGCTCGTCGCGCTTGTGCACGCGCTCGGCAGGGTCATATCGTGGCAGCGTCGGGCTGGGCAGCGAAACCTTTGCAACCCCGGCCCGCCGGATCCGTCACTCGGTGGCGTCCGGCGGCGCGGTGCCGGCGCCGATCGCCTCGACCAGGCTGATGATGCGCCGGCGCACCTGGTGGTCGGTGATGCGCTGGAAGGCGCGCACCAGTTGCAGGTCCTGGCTGGTCCAGAACACGTCGTTGGCGGCGAGGTCGGAGGCGGGCTCGGCCGCCCCCTCCTCGCGTCCGCCGTCCGGGCGCGGCGCCCCTTCGTAGAAGAAGCTCACCGGCACGCCGAGCATGTCGGCGATCTGGCGCAGCCGGCTGGCGCTGATCCGGTTGGTCCCCTTCTCGTATTTCTGGATCTGCTGGAACGTCACGCCGAGGGCATCGCCCAGCTTCTCCTGGCTCACGCCGACGAGAAGCCGCCGGACGCGCACGCGGTGCCCGACATGACGATCGACCGGATCGGGTGCCTTCTTCACATCGACGCTCCGCGGGGCGGGACGGGCGCGCGCCGGACGCGCGCCGCCAGGGCCATCACCCCGCACCCTAAGAGCATGATGGTGAAAAAAACATCGCCGAATCGTACGTACGCTGTGCTTTCCCTAAGGTTTCGCGGCAGGTTGCGGTCGAGAACGCCTTCGGTGCCGACCGACAACATGCCCGTCACCCGACCGTAAGGATCGACCACCGCACTGATCCCCGTATTGGCAGCCCGCACCAGAGGAATCCCTTCCTCGACCGCGCGCAGGCGCGCCTGCGCGAAGTGCTGGCGCGGGCCGGGCGTATCGCCGAACCAGCCGTCGTTGGTGACGTTGAGGAGCAGGCCGGGCCGCTCCCGGTGCGAGGCGACGGCGCCGGGGAAAATCGCCTCGTAGCAGATCGACGGCGCCACCGGCGGCAGGCCCGGCACCGCGAGCGGCGGCCGCTCATGCGCCTCGCCGGCGGTGAAGCCACCCGGCACCGCCACGAACTGCTTGAGACCGAGCGCCCGCAGCAGGCTGTCGACCGGCCCCGGCAGGTACTCGCCGAACGGCACGAGGTGGAGCTTGTCGTAGCGCCCGCCGACGAGGCCGTCCTGCCCGATCATCAGGATCGAATTGTAGAAGTGCAGGCGCTCGCCGGGCAGCGGCTCGTCGGCCCGCGCGGCGCCGGTGACGAGCAGCGTGCCGGGCGGCAGCGCGCTGCCGATCCGCCGCAGCGCCTGCGGATCGCGCTGGATCAGGAACGGGAACGAGGATTCCGGCCAGATCAGGTGGGTGACGTCGGAGAGGCCCTGCCGGTCCGGCGCGGTGGCGCTGTCGCTGAGGCCGAGGTAGCGCTCGAGGATGCCCTCGCGGTTGCGCGGGTTGAAGCGGGCATCCTGCGGGATGTTGGCCTGGACGAGGCGCAGGCGCACGTCGGGCACCTCCGGCATCGGCCCGGCCGGCAGGCGCAACGCGCCGCCGAAGCCCAGGACCGCGAGGACGAGGAGCGCGCCCATGGGCGGGCCCCACCGCCGGGCCTGTCCGCCGCCATCGGCGAGGGTGGCGGGTGCCGCGGCGCAGAGCACCGCCAGCACGGTGAGCCCGTAGAGCCCGACGACGGAGGCCGCCTGCATCAGCCAGAGGTTCTGGCCCAGCGCCATCCCCAGCGTATTCCAGGGAAAGCCGGTGAACAGGTGGCCGCGCAGCCACTCGGCGCCGGCGACGCCGAAGGCGAGCGCGGCGATCCGGCCCGGCCCCGGCGACCACAGGAGGCGGGCGGCGGAAAAGCCCGCGCCGTAGAACAGCCCCAGCACGGCCGGCAGGCCGAGCACGCCGAGCGGCATCAGGTAGGCGAACTGGTCGGCCTCGACCAGGAAGGCGGCGCCGAGCCACCACAGGCCGGCGGTGAGGTAGCCGAAGCCCCAGGCCCAGCCGATCAGGCCGGCGGCGAGCGCCGTGCCGGCGCGCCGGCCGAGGCGCGAGGAGGCGGTGGCCGCCCCGTCGAGCAGCCAGACCGCCGGCACCAGGGCGATGCAGAGGGCGGGCAGGAAGCCGAAGGGCGGCATCGCGAGCGCCCCGCAGGCGCCGGCGAGCCAGGCCAGGGCGAGGCGGGTCCAGCCGGCGGTGAGGGCGATGCGGTGGGCGAGCGGCGCGAGGCCGATGGGCGCTGCCGGGAGGACGAGCGCCGCCCCGCCGGTATCGGTGTCGTGCATGAAAGGCGGGCTCGTGGACGGCTCCCGAGCGGAACCGCGCGGCCCGTTCCTCTCAGGTCCTTGTTTCTACATCATGGCCGCTCCGGAACCGGCCGCCCGCGTGGCCGCGAGCGAGGCGAGGCCGGGATCAGGCCGCGGAATCGGCCCGCACGGCCTCGCCGCCGGGCGGCGGCAGGGCGAGCGGCGCCTCCGGTCCTTCGAGCCGGGCGAGGCCGCGATGCATGCGCAGGCGCTTGATCCGCCGCGGATCGGCATCCAGCACCTCGACCTCGAAGTCACCCGGCACGGCGATGACCTCGCCCCTGGCCGGGACCCGGCCGGCGAGGGTGACGATCAGGCCGCCGAGGGTGTCGACCTCCTCGGCCGCCTCCCCCACCGCCGCCGCGAGGTCGACCCCGGTCGCCTCGGCGACGTCGTCGAGGCTGGCCCGGGCGTCGGCGACGAAGATCTCGCTCTCGCCGTCGACCTTGAGGACGCGGTGGGTCTCGGCGACGTCGTGCTCGTCCTCGATGTCGCCGACCACGACCTCGATCAGGTCCTCGATCGAGATCAGGCCGTCGGTGCCGCCGTACTCGTCGATGACGAGGGCCATGTGGGTGCGGCTCGCCTGCATCCGGGCGAGCAGGTCGATCGCCGGCATGGAGGGCGGCACGAACAGCACCGGGCGCAGGATGCGGGTGGTGGCCAGCGTCGCCGTGAGGTCGACCTCGGCGAGGTCCGGCAGGCGGTCGCCGCCCGCCTCGGCCCGGCTCGCCATGTAGTCGACGAAGTCGCGGATGTGGACCATGCCGCGGGGGTCGTCCAGGCTCTCGCCGTAGACCGGCAGGCGGGAATGGCCGGCGCCGCGGAAGACCTTGAGCAGGTCGCCGAGCGCGGTGTCGATCGAGACCGCCACCACGTCGGACCGGGGGATCATGACGTCGTCGACCCGCACCCGGTGGAGGCTCAGCACGTTCTTGAGCATCGCCTGCTCGACCGCGGAGACCGGGTGGTCGCCGGCCTGCATCTCGGCGAGGGCGTCCGAGAGGCCGTCGCGCTGGGCGTCGCGCGGCTTCAGGTGAAAGATGTTCAGAAGGCGATCATACCAGGGTTCGCGCCCCGGACTGTCGTCCTCCGGGATCGCCTGCGCGGTCGCGGCGGCGCTGCGACTTCGATCGTTGCTCATGTCTCTCGCGTCTGGGGTGAGGGCGTCCGCGGCCTAGACCACCGCGTCGCCATACGGGTCCGGCACGCCGAGGCGCCGCAGGGCCGCGACCTCCAACGCCTCCATGGCGTCGGCCTCGGCGTCGCCGAGTTCGTGGTCGTGACCGAGGAGGTGCAGCGTGCCATGAACCACGAGATGGGCGAGGTGGTGGTCGAGGGGCTTGGACTGCTCGCCACTCTCGCGCAGGAGTGTGTCATACGCAAGAACCACGTCGCCGAGGAGGCGCGGGCCGCCGCCATGCGGCTGCTCGTTGGGGAAGGACAGCACGTTGGTCGGCTTGTCCTTGCCCCGCCAGGTCCGGTTCAGCTCCTGCACCGCGGGATCGTCGGTCAGCACGATGCTGATCTCGATCGGTCCGCCCGGCGGCACGATGGCGAGCGCCGCCTCGACGGCCTTCGCGACGAAGCCTTCGAGATCGGGCGCGACGGTCTCCCAGCGCTCGTCCTCGATCGCCACATCGATCTCGTTCTCGTCACTCACGGCAGCGGTCCCCGGCGCGGCGGCGTCGGCCGCTGGGCGGGCTCGTCACGATGCTCGTGCGCGTCCGCTTCGTAGGCCGTGACGATCCGGCGCACCAGGTCGTGGCGCACCACGTCGACGTCCCGGAAGGTGACCCGGCCGATGCCCTCGACGCCGTCGAGGATCCGCACCGCCTCGACGAGGCCGGATTTCTGGCCCGGCGGCAGGTCGATCTGGCTCGGATCGCCGGTGACGATCATGCGCGAGTTCTCGCCCAATCGGGTCAGGAACATCTTCATCTGCATCGAGGTGGTGTTCTGCGCCTCGTCGAGGAGCACCACCGCGTTGGTCAGCGTGCGGCCGCGCATGAAGGCGAGCGGCGCGATCTCGATCATGCCGGTCTGGAGGCCCCGGTCGACGTGGCGCGCCTCCATGAAGTCGTAGAGCGCGTCGTAGATCGGGCGCAGGTACGGATCGACCTTCTCGCGCATGTCGCCGGGCAGGAAGCCCAGCCGCTCGCCGGCCTCGACCGCCGGACGCGACAGGATCAGCCGTTCGGCATGGCCCTGCTCCAGCAGCGAGACGGCGTAGCCGACGGCGAGCCAGGTCTTGCCGGTGCCGGCGGGGCCTTCGGCGAAGACCAGCTCGTGGGCGCGCAGGGCCTTGATGTAGGCGTCCTGCGCCGCGTTGCGGGCCCGCACGCCGCCGCGGCGGCGGGTGGCGATCTGGTCGAAGGACGGCCGCTCGCCGTCCGCCGGCGCCTCGGCCGGGGAGAACAGGTTGCCCTGGAGCGAGGATTCCTGGATCACCCCGTCGACGTCGCCGAGGGTCAGCGGCGTTCCGCCCCCGTCGCGGACGCGGGCGTAGAGCAGCTCCAGCACCCGGCGCGCCCGCTCGGTCGAATCGGGCGGGCCCTTGACCACGACGTGGTTGCCGAGCGCGGTCGCCACCACGCCGAGCCGCCGCTCGAGGTGGGCGACGTTCTGGTCGTACTGGCCGAAGACCAGGCTCGCCAGACGGTTGTCGTCGAAGGTGAGGGCGATCTCGGCCGCCTCGCTCAGGCCCGCCACCGCCCGCGGGGCGAGTTCCCGTTCGCGCGCGGAGTCGCGCCCTCTCGGCCCGCGCCCGCCCGCCTCTCCCGTCGCCATCCTGTCGTTCCTCACGCGGCGGCCGTCGTCGCGGCCGCATCGGCCGTCGTCGCGGGTGCCGGAGCTGCGGTGATCGCCTCGCCGAACAGGCTGTTCGAGCCGGCCCGGGTGATCCGCACCGGGATCACGGTGCCGATCGCCGAGACGTCGCCCTCGATCTGCACCGCCTGGAGATAGGGCGACTTGCCGGCGACCTGGCCCGGATGCCGCCCCGGCTTCTCCAGCAGCACCGGCACGGTGCGCCCGATCGTGGCGTGGTTGAAGTCCTGGCGCTGGCGCTCCAGCAGCGCCTGCAGCTCGGCGAGCCGGGCGCTCTTGACGGCTTCAGGCACCGCGTCGTCGCTCTCCGCCGCCGGCGTGCCGGGGCGGGGGCTGTACTTGAACGAGAACGCGCTGGCGAAGCCGATATCGGCGATCAGCCGCATCGTCTCGGCGTGGTCGGCGTCGGTCTCGCCCGGGAAGCCGACGATGAAGTCGGAGGAGAGCGCGATGTCCGGCCGCGCCGCCCGCACCCGGTCGACGATGCGGCGATAGGTGTCGCCGTCGTGCTTGCGGTTCATCGCGTGCAGGATCCGGTCCGAGCCCGACTGCACCGGCAGGTGCAGGTAGGGCATCAGGGCCGGGAGGTCGCGATGCGCGGCGATCAGCGCCTCGTCCATGTCGCGCGGGTGGCTGGTGGTGTAGCGCAGGCGCAGAATCCCTGAGATCGCGGCGATGCGGTGCAACAGTTCCCCGAGCGTCCAGTCGCGCCCGTCAGGACCCGCGCCGTGATAGGCGTTGACGTTCTGGCCGATCAGGGTGAGCTCGCGGGCGCCCGCCGCTGCCAGGCGCTCGGCCTCCGCCACGATCTTGTCCACCGGGCGCGAGACCTCGGCGCCGCGGGTATAGGGCACGACGCAGAAGGCGCAGAACTTGTCGCAGCCCTCCTGCACGGTGAGGAAGGCCGAGACGCCCGGGGTGCGGCGCAGCGGCAGGTGGTCGAACTTGTCCTCGACCGGGAATTCGGTGTCGACGACGCGGCCGTCCTTCGACGCCGCGAGCAGTTGCGGCAGGCGGTGGTAGCTCTGCGGGCCCACCACCACGTCGACGCCCGGGGCGCGGTTCAGGATCTCGCGCCCTTCCGCCTGCGCGACGCAGCCCGCGACCACCACCGTGGTGTCGCGGCCGGCCTCCGCCCGCTCGCCCTTCAGGACGCGCAGCCGGCCGAGCTCGGAATAGACCTTCTCCGCCGCCTTCTCGCGGATGTGGCAGGTGTTGAGGACGACGACGTCGGCCTCCTCCACGGCGCCGGTCTCGACGAAGCCCTCGCGGCCGAGCAGGTCGACCATGCGGGAGGCGTCGTAGACGTTCATCTGGCAGCCGTAGGATTTGACGAACGCTTTCTTCAACGAACCGGCCCTGGAGGATGACGATGATCGGATGCGGCGGGGACGGTCCCGGGGGACCGCTCCCGTCATTTAAGCCGTCGCGGCCGGAATGAGAATAGGCGGCGCCTCGTGCACGGGGCGCGGGATCGGCGCAGGCAACGGGTCGGGTGGGGGCGCCGGCCGCCGGCCGGTCACCGCTTCCTGGAGGGCGCGGCGCACCGAGGCCTCGGCGAGCGCCGTCGCGGCCTTGCGGTCGGTGCCGGCCGCGAAGGCGATCGGCTCGCCCCAGGTCACCCGGACGTCGATCGGCCCGCGTTCGAAGAACAGCTTGACGCTGGGGCCGAGCTCCATGTCGCCGTACCAGGCGATGTCCGGGCGCTCGGCCCGGGTCAGCGGCAGGCCGTTGCGGCGCGTGTAGGCGATGCAGAGGGGCTGGAGCCGCACCCGGTCGAGCCCGCCCTCGGTGATCGCCGCCCGGGCGGCGCCGACGAGGGAGGTGCGGAACGGCAGGAGCCGGGTGCCGTCGCCGGTGGTGCCCTCGGCGAACAGCACGATCAGCTCGCCGTCGCGCAGGCGCCGGCTCATCTCGGTGTTGACCACGGCGGTGTGGCGCTTGCGGGCGCGGTCGATGAACACCGTGCGCTGGAGCCGGGCGAGCGTGCCGATCACCGGCCAGCCGGCGATCTCGGACTTCGCCACGAAGGAGAGCGGGCGCAGCGCCCCCAGCACCGGGATGTCGAGCCAGGAGATGTGGTTGGCGATGACGAGCGCCGCCTCGCCCGGGGCCGGCGGCGTGCCGGTGACGGTGATGCGGATCTGGAACAGGCGCAGGAAGACCCGGTGAAGCCAGGCCGGCGCGTGGCCGGCGAGATGGCTGCGCCCGAGCTTCAGGACCAGCCAGTGCGGCCCGGCGAGGAGCGCGAAGGTCAGGGCATAGGCGAGGAGCCGCAGGCCGGCGACGAGGTACGTCATGGTTCGGACGGCGGGGGCTCGGCTCGGGAAGGGGTCGTCTGGCGGGCCGCGCGGTTCCGGCCGCGCGGCCCTCGCCGCATACCAAGTCCGGCTGGGCGCTGTCCACCGCCCGGGCGGCGCCGTCGCCCGCAGAGCTATCCGGTGAATGGGAAATGGCGCGGGACTTCTCCTCTCCCCGCAGGCGCAGGGCTGTCCGGAGAAAAGGAGTGGCGCGTCTCCCCTCTCCAGGCGATGCCGGGCTTGCCCGGTATCGCTGCAAGGTGTGGGAGAGGGGCCGGGGGTGAGGGTGGCTCGGCTGCCGCAATGATCCTGAACCGTCGAGCTGTGCAGCTCGACTCTCGGCGATTCTTCCTGAAGCCGAGCCACCCTGCGCGATCTTCGATCGCCCCTACCCCTCTCCCAAACGGGAGAGGGGATCCCGCGCTTCATTCCAAAAAGGCATTTTCCCCGCCCGCGGGGAAAGGAGACACCCGCGCCATTCTCCTCCCCGGATGTTCCTTCCCCGTATCCCCTACCCCAGCGCCGCCTGCATCATGATCGCGTTGGCGCGGCTGCCGTCGGGCCGGGCGTAGTAGCTCGCCCGGCGTCCGGTCTCGGTGAATTTGAGCCGGTGGTACAGGGCCAGCGCCGGGGCGTTGCCGTCGTCGACCTCGAGGTGGACCCGACGCACGCCGGCATCCTCCAGGGCGACGAGGTGGGAGCGCAGGAGCTGGCGGCTCAAGCCCGCGCCGCGGGAGGCCGGCCCGAGCACGATGGTGAGGATCTCGGCCTCGTCGAGCACCTGGCGCGACAGCACGAAGCCGCCGATCACCGTGCCGAGCATCAGCGCGTGGGCGAGGTGGCCGCGCTCGCACAGCATGCGCTCGAACTCGTCCGCCTCCCAGGGCCGCGCGAAGGCGGTGGCGTGGAGCGCCGCGAGCTCCCCGGCCCGGTCGGCCGAGAGCAGGGGCGCGACATGGGCGGTCGGGGGGGAGCGGAACGGCATCCACTTCATCGGGGTCTCCGTCAGCGGCGGGCGAGGCGGGCGTGGTCCTGCGGCTGGGCGTCCGGCCCGCGCAGGTAGAGGGGGCGAGCCAGCGCGTGGGCCGGGTCGGCGACGAGGCCGAGGGAGGCGACCCAGGCGATCTGCGGGGCGATGTGGCCCTGCGGCACCACGGCGCGCTGCCCCTGGCCCGTCGCCGCGGCGGCGAGCGCCGGGGCGGCGGAGCCGGCGAGCGCCGCGGGGCCGGGCCCGAGGAGCCGCACGGCGTCGGCCAGCGGCAGCAGGGTCGGCGGCACGGCGATGCCGCCGTCCTGGCTCAGGGCCTGGAAGTAGACGTGGCCGTGGCGGGCGTCGATCGCGGCGGCCAGCAGGTAGCCCTGGCCAAGGTAATCCTCCTCGGCGGCGAGGAGCGGCGCCAGCAGGGCCGACAGGGTGGTGACGCCGACGACCGGGATGCCGCAGGCCAGGCCCACCGCCCGCGCGGCCGAGAGGCCGACCCGCAGGCCGGTATAGGAGCCGGGGCCGACCGTGACGGCGACCCGGTCCAGGCTCTCGAACCCGCCCTCGACCCGGGCCGTCACCCGCTCGACGAGGGGCAGCAGCGCCTCGGCGTGGCCGCGGGCGAGGTCCATGCTCTCCTGGGCCAGGGGCTCGGGCGAATCGTCCGCCATGATGCAGGCCGCGCAGCGCTCGAGCGCCGTGTCGATGGCCAGGATCCGCATCACCGTCAGGCTCCGCCCTCTCGCCGTCCGCGGGTTCGATCGCCACGGCCGGGTCCGTGCCGCCGGCCGCGCCGGGTCGTTCGCCGACCCGCCGCTGGAATCCCAGCGTGGCACGCACAGGTTAACACAAGAAGGACCGCCCCGCGTCAGGCGGGGCGGCCCGGTTCGGCTCAGCCTTTAGATCATCCACCGCGGACGAGGAAACCGCCGACGGTGGAAAGCGGCGCCGTTTCGGGCGCCGTGCCGGCTCACGAGACCGCCTGGACCTCGCGCACGTCCGGCAGGAAGTGGCGGAAGAGGTTCTGCACGCCCTGGCGCAGGGTGGCGGTGGAGGACGGGCAGCCCGAGCAGGCGCCCTTCATCTCCAGGAAGACCACGCCATCGCGAAACCCCCGGAAGGTGATGTCGCCGCCGTCGCCGGCCACCGCCGGGCGCACCCGGGTCTCGAGCAGGTCCTTGATCGTGGCGACCGTGTCGGCATCGGCCTCGTCGAAGAACTCCTCGGCCGCCTCCTCCGGGGCGTGGCCGGCCTCGAGGACCGGGGCCCCCGACATGAAGTGCTCCATGATGGCGCCGAGCACCGCGGGCTTGACCTGCGGCCAGCCGGGCTCGCCCTCGGCCTTGGTCACCGAGATGAAGTCGTGGCCGAGATAGACGCCGGAGACGCCCTCGACGCCAAACAGCGCGCGGGCGAGCGGCGAGCGCGCCGCGGCGCCCTCGTCCCGTGCCTCGAAGGTGCCGTCGGACAAGACGACCTTGCCGGGCAGGAACTTCAGGGTGGCGGGGTTCGGGGTGGCTTCGGTCTGGATGAACATCGGTGATCCTCGAGAATAGTTCTCTGCGCCGGTTCAAGGCCGGCCGGGAACGGCGCGCGGGTTCCTCGCGAGGGCCCCTCGCGCCTGCCGGCAGATGTGGACCCGAACCGGCGAAAGCTCAATGGAGGACGCTCATCCGGCGAGCGCCGTGATCTCCGCCTCGCTCAGGGCGCCGGGCACGATCACCACCGGCACCGGGAAGCTGCCGGCGCTGCGCCCGGCGATCGAGGTGACGAGCGGCCCCGGCCCGTCGCTGCCGGGGGCGGCGGCGAGCACCAGGAAGCCGATATCCTCGTCGGCCTCGATCTGGCGCAGGATCGCGTCGGCGCGCTCGCCGGTGCGCACCACCATCTCTGGATCGACGCCCGCCGCCCCGCGCGCCGACGCCGCGAGCGCTTCCAGGCGCGCGGCCGTCTCGGCCTCGGCCTCGGCCCGCATCGCGTCGCCGACGCCGAGCCACTCCATCGTCTCGGGCGGCTCGGCCACCGCCAGCATCACCACCCGGGCCCCGAGCCGCGCCGCCCGGCGCACGGCGAAATGCACCGCGCGGTCGCATTCCGGCGTCTCGTCGACCAGCACCATGAACTTGAGCCGATGCCCGGCCTCGAAGGACCGGCGCCGCTTGATCTCGACCATGCCCGGACGCGCTCCGCCGCCGCGATGCTGCCCGCGCGGCCGGCCCGCCGCAAGGGGCGGGGATGGGGGCGGAGACTCGGGCGCGGGCTTCGAGACCGCCCGCACGAATCAGCGGCCGGGAAAATCCCCGGGGCGGGACTTCGCACGCGACCCGAAGCCGTCCATCGCCCCGATCGACCGCTTCGCCCCGGACGTGTCCCTGAGGCAGTACCGACCTCGGTTGCACAACCGGAAAGCAGATCGCGAGTGTTTTCAGCGCATCCTGGCCGGAGATCGCGCCCGGACGACCACTCGACGATTTTTTCTTCGACGCGGGGCGGGACTTCCCTTGACCGGCGCAGTAACACTCTGGTCAGCCTCTGTGGGCTAACATGGCGTCCGGGCGGCCCGCACCCCGATGTGCGGGCGGCCCGGGCCGAAGGTCTCGGGCCGGCAGCGTCCCGGGCAGGAGAGAGCGGTGCTCGCAACTGACTTCCTGGCGTTCCACGAGGCGTCCCGGCGCAACGGCATCATCCTGTCGTTCGGCGGCGACTTGTCCGAGAACGTGCTGTTCTCCCTCGGCGAGGTGCTGAAGCTGCGGATGCAGCAGGGCGACACCGACGCGGCGGTGTCCAAGCGCGTGTTCTCGATCTTCGTCGAGCAGGCCCAGAACGTCATCCGCTACTCCGCCGACAAGCTCGTGCCGCACGGCTCGCCGAGCGGCGGCATGGTGAGCGCCGGCCTGATCGTGGTCGGGATCGAGAACGGGCGCTTCTTCGTCGCCTGCGGCAACGAGGTCCCGGGCGAGCACGTCGCGACCCTGCGCGCCCGGCTCGACCACATCGCCGGCCTGTCGGGCGACGAGCTGAAGAAGTACTACCGCGAGCGGCTGCGCCAGCCCGCCGACGAGGGCAGCCTCGGCGGCAGCATCGGGCTGATCGAGATCGCCCGACGCTCCAGCGCCCCGGTCGAGTACGACTTCCAGGCGCGCGGCGACGACCGCGCGTTCTTCTGCCTCAAGGCCTTCATCTGAGGCGCCGCGACATGGACCGGATCCAGATCCCCGCCACCAGCCGCTCGCCGCTGGTCGATTTCGACTTCGCCGCCGGGCGCCTGCTCCTGCGCGGCGAATCCTACCCCGAGGATGCCGCGGCCTTCTACGGCCCGCTGCTCCAGGCCCTGCGCGCCTGCCTCGACGAGGAGGGCGGCGCGCTGATCGTCGACGTCGCCCTGTCGTACTTCAACTCGTCGAGCGCCAAGGCCTTGATGAACCTGTTCATGCCCCTCGAGGACGCCGCGGAGGCCGGCCGCGACGTGACGATCCGCTGGCTCTACGCCGAGGGCGACGACACCATCGCGGAGGCCGGCGAGGATTTCGCGGCAGATTTCTCGCATGCCCGGTTCGAGATGGTGCAGGAGACGGCGGCATGACGACCAGGGCGGGCCAGGGCGGGCGCACGACCGGGCGGATTGCGACGACCGACGGCGACGCGCCCCCGGAGCCCGCAGGAGGCCATCCCGACAGGGGCGATCCCGACGGAGGACATGACGGGGCCGGCAAGCGGAGCGACGGCGGCAAGCGCGCCGGAGCGCCGGCCAACGTGTTCAGCCTGTTCGACAACGAGGAGGCCGTCCTCGACCGGACCGAGGTGATGCTGACCCAGCTCGCCGCGGTGGCGGACGGGGTGAAGGTGCTGGCCGAGGCCTATCGCCGGGGCTACCGCGAGCAGCGCCGGCTGGTGCGCCTGAGCGACCGGATGCAGGCCGACCTCCAGAAGGCCAACAAGCGCCTCGCCGAGCAGCAGCGCGACCTCCAGACCCTCAACGAGGCCCTCTCGGGCGAGATCGAGACCAGTGCCCGCCTGGAAGCGGAGCTGCGCCGGCTCGCCGACACCGACCCGCTGACCGGCGCGCTCGCCCGCCGGCGCTTCCTGGAGGTCTGCGCCCGCGACTGGCCGCGCCGCCCCGGGCAGCAGGCCTGCCTGCTGATGCTCGACCTCGACCGGTTCAAGCTCGTCAACGACAGCCACGGCCACGCCGCCGGCGACGCGGCGCTGATCGCCTTCGTGGTCGCCTGCCGCTCGGCCCTGCGCTCCCTCGACGCGGTCGGGCGGCTCGGGGGCGAGGAATTCGCGATCCTGCTGGTCGAGACCGGACCGGAGGACGGGGCGGCGATCGCCGAGCGCATCCGCGCGGCGGTCGCGGCGAACCCGGTCGCCACCGAGGGCGGGCCGATCGGCATCACGGTCAGCATCGGCCTCGCCGCATCCGGACCGGAGGACAATCTCGAAGCCGCGATGCGCCGGGCCGACGCGGCCCTCTACGCCGCCAAGCACGGCGGCCGCAACCGGGTCGAGCGGGCCCCCTCCCCGGAGGCTCGGGCTTGAGCAGCGAACCTCTGGCGGAAGGAGCCCCGCGCCGCGGCGGTTCCCTGCGTGGCGCCGGGCCGATGCGCCGGGGCGACGCGCTCGCCGATCTCGGCTTCACCGAGGTGCCGACGACGCAGGACGGCGGCGCCGACACGATGCGCCCCGGGGCCCTGCGCGGCGCGGCGCGGGGCCGCAACCTCGACGGCCTCGCCCATACCCTGTTCCTGCGCCTGTCGCCGGTGATCGCCGCCGTGGTCTTGGCGACCCAGGTGGTGATCGCCTGGGTCAATTACGGCGACCAGATCCGGATGGAGGGCGCGCGCGCCCAGATGATGGCGGACATGACCGCCCGGGTCCTCGCCCGGCCGGGCTGGACCGGCGACCACGCCTCGCAGCTCCAGGCGCTGGCCCTCGATCCCGCCTTCCGCTTCGCCCTGCTGCGCGACGCCGCGGGGGGCGCCGTCGGGCGGCTCGGCGAGGAGCCGCGGGGGCGCAACTTCGAGCGCATCCAGGTCTCGGCCGAGATCGATCCCGGCCCGGCCGCCCAGCCCGCCGGCAGCCTGACCCTGGTCCTGTCGGCGGAGGGCCTGCGGGCCAATGCCGAGAAGCAGTTCGTGATGGTGCTCGGCGCCAGCCTGGCG